>DITF01000131.1 GCA_002422125.1 bacterium UBP17_UBA6191 | reverse complement strand
TGCCAGCATCAATGTGCGCCATGATACCTATGTTTCTAACTTTATCGAGAGCTTCCTTGGCCATTTTTTATCCTCAGAACTTAAAGTGGGAGAATGCTTTGTTGGCATCTGCCATTTTGTGTACATTTTCACGCTTTTTCATGGTAGCGCCAACACCATTTGCTGCATCTTTCAGCTCAGCTGCCAAACGCAGAGAGTAGTTCTTCTCTTTGCGTCTGCGAGACTCGCCAATGATCCAGCGAATCGCCAAGCTGACTTGTCGATCATTTCTGACCTTGACTGGGACCTGGTAGTTAGAGCCGCCGATTCTGCGAGACTTCACTTCATTCAGAGGCTTTACATTTCGAACTGCCGTTTCAAACAGAACAAAACCGTTTTTGTCTGGGGCTGACTCTGACAACTTGTCAATAGCCCCATAAAATAAGGTAGCTGCTACTGTTTTGTTTCCGCCATACATCATTTTATTGATGAATTTGGCAGCAAGCTCACTGTTGTATATTGGATCTGCCGCAACGCGGCGCTTCTCGGCTCTTCTTCTTCTTGACATGACTACTCCCGTGCCGAATTACTTCTTGGCAGCTTTTGGTCTCTTGGCTCCATATTTGGAGCGACTACGCATTCTCTTGGCGACAGCTGCAGTATCCAGCGCGCCCCTAACTATGTGGTAACGAACCCCTGGTAAGTCTTTCACCCTTCCACCCCTGACAAGAACCACGCTGTGCTCCTGTAAGTTGTGACCCTCACCGGGAATGTATACTGTAACCTCCTGGCTTGTGGTCAGACGAACCCTAGCCACCTTTCTCAAGGCTGAGTTAGGCTTTTTGGGTGTGGTTGTATACACACGAATACATACGCCCCGTCTCTGTGGGCAACTGACCAAGGCAGGGGACTTGGTTTTTTTTACTATCTTTTTTCTTCCCTTACGAACCAACTGGTTGATGGTAGGCACATTATCTCCTTTGAAAATCCCTTTATTCCACCCGAATATGGTAATCACGCAACTCGACTACACACCGCTGGATGGCGGACGCGACGCCAGTGTACCCCCAAGCTGACAGCCTGGAATCCGGGCAAAACAACGACAGACAAAACCGCGCGCACATCAAGGCGTGAGATAGTAGCACAGTGGGAATTTACAGTCAACGAAGGATCGCAAATTTTAAATTTACTCTGCGCTTGCGATCTCCATGACGGGCACTAAGCTTAATAAAATATACTCCATTGGCAATTCCGGGCGGCAAATAGCTCATCAAATCTTCTTTGAAGGCTGACGAGGGCAATAAATCGATTCTGCTAATTCTTGCACCGGCCGCATCATGGACAGAAATACTCAATTCTTCCGGGGTTCTGGTAAAGACGCAATCTAAATATCCACGACTACGAATCGGGTTGGGATAAGTGGCACAGCGCTCCATCTCAAAAGGCTTTAAAACATTTAGCGTCGCTAAAGCCCGCTTTTGATTTCCGGCCGCATCGGTGGACTCGACTGTTATGTCGTGTCTCCCATGACTAAACTTCAATTCCCCTTCCCATATTCCATTCTGAGTCAGATTTAAATGGTAAATTTGCTTGTCCGAAATCATGGCAACAGAAGTAACTAGGCTTTGTCCATCCTGACTAAGTATACTGACCTTCTGTGCTCCCATTTCCCAGTCCTGATTTAAATTGGCCAAATCAAGATCAGGTGGCAGGCTATCGCGAATCAGACTCACCTGATTAAAATTTTTACTCTGAATACTGTAGCTGAGCACCCCATTGTGACAACTTAATGTCTGAGGCGGGATAAGCATTCCCGTTGGTCCAGACTGTAAAAACAACAGCCTCTCACAATCTGTCTGAAGTTCAAGTCTACCTCTGGAATTTAACTCTTCCTGACCAATCTGATGGTGAATATATGGAAAATCCCCCAAGGAAAACACAGTTCTACCCCTGGTTTCGACGATAGGCTCCCTATATTCTGCCTGTTCACGAGGACCCAAAATCAGCCGTCCAAGGCTTTGATTATTGGGCAAACGGTGATTGTCCACATGTAAAAAGACAGTATCAGAAACAGTTCTTCCCCGAGTGTCTTCGGCGGATATTGTAAAACGCATATCTCCAACAAATCTTTTATCAATACGAAATCCTGAGGCTATTCCACGGGCATAATTTTTGTCCCCTAACGGCACTAGCTGCAAAGGCAATAGTTCTGCCATACTCAAAACCGGCTGCATGGCCTGACTGACTAATATTTTTGGTTTTCCTGCGGCCGGGTCCCACAAGAGATAATCATCTCTTCCATCCCAGTCAAGCCCCTTAAAGACATAACGAAATTCATGCGGATCCACAGGATTGGCAAAAACTTTAACCTGATATTCTGGCCCCTTATCCACCTTAAACGGAATCTGCAAATAATTATGCCCCTCACTGCTCAGTAACACATTGCCGGCCTGATCCCTAAAACCTTGAAAATGAAACACTGCCTGTCCATTTACTTTGGAGTTTGGCATTTGAAATTGAAACAATAGTTCATCTGTTTCCACTGGCAACTGATAACCAGATTTCATTGGTATTATTTCCTGGGTGCGCAAAAATCGCACAAAAACCGTCTCATCTCCGTAAACGCGAATCTTTTCCGGTGCTTTAAAGACAAATTCAAAAACCGACGAGGTGGCAAAGGTATCGGGATGTGATGGCTCTAAAAGTGTTTCGCCCTCCTTAAAAAATACCTGGGTCAAAGACATGATGGATACTTGACTATCCAGACGAATTTTTTCCCCTCTGCCAAACTGGGCCAGTGGCGTACCCTGCCTAGAAGCGTCAAGAGCCTCTACAAACCAGTATATTTCATCGGTGGTAGCTGGTAAAACGGGGGCACCGGTCGGAGTAACATAGGTGAAGTCTACTTGATACTCCAAAGTATTGGCTGGCAAATCAATCACAGTAGTTCTATCGCCTGGAGTCTGGCTTTCTCTTGACAGGTGCAGTTTATAGGATTTTGCCGCCGCCACCGCCTCCCATTGCATTTTAAGCACGGGGTTACTGGTTACAGTACTAACAGTGGTCCCACGAAACATGGAGGTGGAACGGGGAGAGATGCGCGTCGGAATGGGGATTGTATTGGGATTTAGCTTCAAAATTCGTCTGGATACACTCAAATTTCCAGAAACATCACGGGCCACAAACTCAAAACTAGCCTGCCCTGGCCTGCCCGGCAAACCAGCGATTACGGGGGCAATACCTTCGATGATAAAGGCGGCTTGCTCAGTTTCGGCTGGATAGTCAGAGGGTTGCATAGGATTTAAAACATGAGGACGAGTTGTGACTAAAAGATTACCGGCCTGCTCCGTATCTGGGTTCCATTGATATATATTGAGGACCAAGGCAGACAAATCAGGAGTTCCCGATGAATTTTTCAAAAACCCACAGCCCCGGTCCGCAATATGTCCTTCAAAACGAAATGTCTGGGAAGTAATGAATTCCAAGTCCCCTAGATTTGTTACCGATATTGTGGGAATCAAGGTGTCCAGAATTAAAGTACTGGCAAAGCTAACTTGATTTGAAGCCAGATCTGTAACATCACCATACAATCTATATAAACCATCACGAGTCCCATCCTTGGGCATTCCCAAAAGGCCTGCATGCCGAAACTCAAGGGCCGCAATTTGGGTAGCCTCTCCAGATGGGTCCTGAGACAAAAACTTCATCACTCCATCTACAGCACTACCAGGAGGAAAAAAATTGTAACCGAGGTATGGGGTCATTAACTCTAGTTTTAAATTGGTTCGTTTTCTATCGATTCCAGATATGGCTTGAGGTACCCCAGCACGATCCATAAGCGAAAGCTGGGCCAAGGGCAGATCGGATACACAAACTCCATTCATTGGAAAACTCTGTAGCACTACTGGTGGTAAAGTATCATAGGTATAAGTATGGGTTTTTAAGGTAATATTCCCTGTCTTGTCGGCGGCACGAATACGAATCTCATAAATTCCATCACTGGTTCCATCGGTGGCAGGTAGCGATGTAGTCGTAAAGGCTCTATATATGGATTGTTTTGATTCATCCACCGACTTGACGCTTTCAAGCTCCACATTGCCTGGACCAAACACGGAAAAATCAGACACGGAAAAATCTGCTTCAAAATCCAGGATGGAGACGGAGTTATGTGGGCCGGTATTGGTTGAAACTGGCATCGTCGAAACAAAGGATTTGTCTTCAGGATTACTTAAAAACAAAGGCTCCAAAATTCCCTTGCGATCCAAAAAGAAGGTACGATAAAAGCGCTTTTCATTGCCCACAATATCGCGACCGAGATACTCAAACCTATAGGTTCCGTCAGTGGCTATTGGTTGTGCCGGACGGGCCGCCAGATCAAATCCCGGCTCAATGGGTAAAAAAGTTACCAAGGGTACTTTTGCGAGCGAATCTAATCCAGACTGCAAGGGTCCAAACAGTTCGATTTTTAAATCAGGAGTAGATAAGCCAGAGGCATTCTGTGTGGTAAGTTGATCCTTAAACCAGTCCTCCAAATCAATTCTGGTGGACACAATGGTAGTCATGAGGGTTGAGTCAACTGGGGACAAAATGATAGTGGGGGCTGATGCCCTAGAGCTTGGAGCCACTGTATCCACAATCAAAGCTAAGCCAGTGGTCCTGGCTACTGGATTTCCAAAAAAATCTTCTCCACCACTAACCTCGAATTCTACAATTCCATCAAAATCGAACTCGACGGGCTCTACTTCGTAAAGATACCTGAATGTAAAAGTCCCTAGTTCCTGTGGAAAAACCGAAGGCAGTTTGGCCGCCTGTTTGAACACATATCCCGACTGTTTAAGGCGAACATCTGGAGCCTTACGCATCGGAAAAAAAGCTTCCATTTCCATTGGCACCAGATCAAAGGAGTAAAACACCGTCTGCCAGGGACTGGACACGGTTGAGTCAGGAAAAATCAATACCCTATCCCCAGCCAGAGGATAATTCAGAATACTCAATTTATTTAAAGGGGCCTCAGTATCATTTTTATGAATTTCAATCGGCCTTACCGATAAATCAGGATCGGTATTGTCAAAACTATCAATCATCTGTACCCAAACTATTGTTGGGGTACTCAAGGAATTGGCTACGGTGGAAATGTCCACATTTTCGATACGGAATACGCCCTGATCATTGGCAGAAAAGGGAACACATCTCAGATTGGCACAAACCGACAAAGTGGAGTCCGACAGTGATCCAGGAATAGGAATCGAACCAGGAGTTGTTCTGGGTATCCTGTTTTGGGAATCGATTACAAATCCAGGGGGTGAGCCTGGCGGTGGTAACAACAAAAAACCACGGGAGTTTGGCTCTGATGTCCCCTGTAGCAACATGGTGTCAGTATTAGCGTATAATACTGGCATAGTTGTTCCAGGCAAGGGAGCCGGGGCTCCCAAAACTGGTGCTGCTGGAGGATTGACATCCCGAATCACGCTCATACCTAAAATTGCTCCAAGATTGCCCAAATTATCGGTGGCCTGAATTTGTATGAACTCCTCTACCCCATCAATCAAATCAAACAAAGGAACATTGGCTCTCCAATTCACACTATTGCCAGTACTAATGGGAATTGGCGGTTGCGGCACATTAAAGGGAAATCCGTTGTAAGCCACCGAAATATCCGTGCCTCCTGGTGCCTGGTTTATGTCCCGTAGGATAATCTGAGGGATACGGATTCCCGAAATCCGAATCTGGGTGGTAATTCCAAAACCATCAATTGCCGTCCCATTAAGGTTTAATCCCAGACCATCAGGAAGGGGAATACCGGTGATTAGAAAACTCGGATCTACACCGGATAAGGCCACAGGATCCACTGTAAGCTCAGGGGATTTTAGCGATATCAAAAACTTTAGATCATCCGCCCCTAAAAAATTGGGTGCCAAGGGGAAGTTTTCATAGTTATCATCAGGACCAGAATCCTGAAGCCGTAGTGCAACATCTGGGCCTGTCAAATCCTTAAGTACCGTAACTGAAGTACAGGGATTGCTACGATTACCCACCTGATCCAAAAGACAAAGATTAAATTGCAGGATCCCGTCAGGAACATTTTCAAAATTGACTATCCGATCCATATTGAATCTGTCAAACACCAGATTGGCAAAACGGTTGGTAGCATCAGGAAATGCC
>DITF01000156.1 GCA_002422125.1 bacterium UBP17_UBA6191 | reverse complement strand
GTGACTGATCACAGCAGTTCTTGCGGCCCAGGCCCCAGAAGAAAAGTGACTGGGGATCAGACAAAGGCGAGCTTTTCTGACAATGGATTTTGGTTTGAGTCCCGATTGGTGAAACAGGCTGATAAGTTCCGATTCATTTTGGGGTTGAAGACTTAATACCTTGGCTGCATCCATCACGGAACCAGCCCCAAGCCCCACCACAATTTTTCCCTCTACGGACTGCTCTAAAATCCAGGCAGAATCGGGCTCACCCCTTAACATCAGCTTTTGAATCCTGCGTCGATTTTGGCAGTGGCTGATTATGGACTCTAAAAGTTTTTCCTGGGATTGGCTAAATACAATCGTAACTGTCTGGGGCCACTGAGAGATCAGGGATTGTAATTTTTTAGGCAGGTCGTTCATAGATATTGATTTGCCATGGTACGAACCATTGGGTCACTGTGCTTTTTAAGGCTCTGGCTTATTTCCTGTTGTGGCCAATTTTTTTGTTGCGGTAGATTCAGGATCAGATTGCGCATAAAATTTTTGTATCCAATGCGACGAATAGGTGAGCCGCTAAATTCTTTGAGAAATTCTTCTTCATTCAGATTGGCAAACCATTGAGGCGAGTATTTATGATTGCTTAGAAACTGGGAGTCCATGCTGGTTTTAGAAAAGCGGTTGTAAGGGCAAACCGTTTGGCAGTCATCACACCCGTAAATGTAGGTTCCTAAACCCATCAGAGATGGTTCAGAACCGCTGCGTTTTTCAATAGTCTGGTACGACAAACAGAGACGGGCATCAATTTTTTGGTTATCGGTAATGGCCTTTGTGGGACAATGTTGAATACATCGAACACAGGTTCCACAATGGTTTGAGTGGGGGTTGTAATCGGTAAGCTCGGCATTCATCAAGATGCAGGCCAAAAAAAAATATGAGCCGTGGTGCTTGGAGATCAGATTGCTGCTTTTGCCAATCCAGCCCAGCCCAGCGGCCTCGGCCAAAAGTTTTTCTGATATTGGGCCTGTATCACAATACCAGCGGGTCTTTAATCCAGGGATGAGATTTGCGAGCGTGGTTCCAATCTGTTTGAGTTTGGGTTCCAAAACCTTATGGTAATCCCGGCCTTGGGCGTAGATACTGATGCCGTTATCGTGACGAGTTTTTTGGTTTTGCGGATGGTAATACGAGTAACTTAACATCAGAGCTGAGGGAAAATGTCGGCCAATGGTCTGAGCAGGATTGGAGCGAATAGGCATACTTTGCTCAAGCCATCCCATTTCCCCGTGCCGTCCCTCGGCAATATAGTCCATCATGCCTTGGTTTTGAGGAATTTGCCTAAGGTCTACAAACCCAGAGTCCAGAAACCCAAGCTCCTGAGTCAGACGGCGGGCATGTTCCCTTAATGTCAGAGTTTGAGTCAACTCAAGGGGTAACGGAGACACCTCAAGAATGGCCGTAGGGATATATGCTTTTTGGCTCATGTTCTGCTTCCTAGTCTGGCATGGTATCATGCGCCCATGAACCGGGATCGATATTTAAAACATACACTAGCCAATGGACTCTCCATTTATGTGGTGGAAAAGCCAGAAGTAGCCACGGCAACCCTGATGTGCCTTTACAGGGTTGGTTCTGCTAGCGAGTCGCAACAGCAGCAGGGGGCGGCTCATCTTTTAGAACATATGATGTTTAAGGGCAGTAAAAACTTCCCTGCCGGAAGTATTGATACTCTGGTGCAAAGACTTGGGGGTGAGAACAATGCTTTTACATCCAGGGATTACACCGCCTACTACCATGTAGTGCCAGCCCTTGAGTGGCAAAAAGTTTTGGATATGGAGCTTGATCGTATGACTTCCCTGAATCTTGATCCAGAGGAATTTTTATCTGAGCGGCAGGTAGTTTTGGAGGAAATCGGTCTTTACGCCGACGATCCGCATGAACTGATGATGGACAAGCACTTTGAAATGGCTTTTGGGGAGAAAAACCCCTATCACCACCCCATTCTTGGTTATTCCCATTCTTTAAATGCCATGTCAGCCGAGGATCTGCGCTTGTTTTATCGGCGATTTTATCGCGTAGATAATGCGGCCATTCTGGTGGTTGGGGGAGTAGATGGGCAAAAGGTGGTATTGGAGGTGGCCAAACGCTTTAATCTTTTGACGACTCCCCAGAATCTTATATCGGTTCCAGTGAGGATGGATGGATCAGATGCTTCCTATGAGCCTTTGATAATAGCCATGGATGTGGAAGATGTGCGTTTTAAGCTATCATTTCCCTCAGCCTGCATGGGAGAAACTGAGGATATAGTCGCAGATCTTCTCGAAGAAATTCTGGCCGGTGGCAGAAGTTCAATATTGTGGCAGGAGTTGAAGGAAAAGCGACATCTTGCCAGTACGGTTGGAGCTGGAAACAGCGCTCAGCAATACACGGGGCTATTTTTTTTGGATCTTGATGTAAGTGAATCGGCTAGCCTTAACGACTGTCTTTTAGCCACTTATGCCGTCTTGGATGAATTGTTACAAAATGGAGTTTTGGAAACTGACTTTCAAAGAGCTGTGAATAAACTACTGGCCGCATGGCATTTTGAGCAGGAGAGAAGTGAGGATATGGCCATGTCCTTGAGTCAGTGGGTTTTTCTGGACAGGGTAGGTCAGTATTTTTCGTTTCCAGAACAGCTTGAAAAAATTTGTCTTGAGGATGTAAATCAGTTTTGTCGCCGCATTTTTCGTCCCGAGGCCATGCTTTTAAG
>DITF01000282.1 GCA_002422125.1 bacterium UBP17_UBA6191 | reverse complement strand
ATAGAAGAATCCCTAGATGGATTTTTACAGGACTTCGGGTATTATGACAAACCAGAAAGGCACTACCATAAAGGGGTTTTACGCCAGATTCTTCGGGCCCATCCCTATACCAAGGCTCAGATTCGATTTTGTCATGGTATTTTGCGAGCCTGGAGAAACCGGAAGGTCAAGTCATGAGAAGAGTTCTTTTACTGATACTTTTGTTTGTATCCATGATAGTGGTGTTATTCAGCCTCTTTTGTGATGTGTATTTACTGGGTCTTCTGGAAAAATCCATGAGTCAGGAAGGAAAAAACCGAGTCGAGATTTCCCGGGTACAGACAAGCCTGTTTCAAGGGAATCTTCAGATGCAGGGTTTTAGTCTGACTCGAAGCGACGAATCAGTCCCACAGTTTCAAATCAGTTCATTAGAGGTGTCTGTTGACATGCCAACACTGATGACTCGTGAGTGGGTTGTGAATCGTATCGAGCTTCATCAACCAGTGATTCGTATGGAAGTAGATGGTACAAAGCTCGTGAGTAGGGCCTTAAGCTGGATAGACAAAAAACGCACTGGGTTAGGGGCGGAACCGGAGACTACGGGAACACTTAATCTTGAGAATCGGACAATGAAGGTCAGCAGTATTGTGATGCATGATGTTTCATTGTTGGCAACTTTGGACGGCAATGAAAATGAAATTGTGATAAAAAAAATGGCATTAGGCCCGGTAGTTTTGAGTGGAAAAAAGCGGGAAATGCTGAAGATGCTGCAGAAAACTATTGTGGATGCCCTGCTTCAGGAAGCCAACCGACAGGCTCCCACATTGATTCGGGATGGACTAAAGCGAAACATAGTAGATAAATTGAAAGATGTGATTGACTCTGATAGTTTGAAAGAAAAATCCAGAGCCATCAAAGATAAGATCAAAAGTTTTTTTTAGGAGGCACTCTTGCGAACACAGGAATTGACAGATATTTTGCAGAGAATTTTACCGGGTTCAGAGGTTTTAGTAGTGGACATGACCGGAACCATGGACCATTTTCGTGTTCAGGTGGTGTCGGAACTGTTTNNCCGTGTTCAGGTGGTGTCGGAATTGTTTGAAGGAAAATCTCGAGTGGATAGGCACAAAATGGTGTTTGATCCACTACAACAGTATTTTGCCAGTAACGAGATTCATGCATTGACATTAAAGGCCTATACACCTGCGCAATGGCAGGAATTGCAGTCATAAGGAGATTGTATGTTTAACGAAGTGAAACACAGTAAGAGTCGTAGTAATGGACATACCCTAAAGGAAGAGCTTGAATCTATCGTTAAGGAAAATCCAATTGTTCTTTTTATGAAAGGCAATAAACTCATGCCTCAGTGCGGATTTTCGGCTCATGTAGTGGGAATTTTATCCCAGTATACAGATTCATTTGTCACTGTGGATGTTTTAGGCGATCCACAGATTCGTCAGGGTATGAAAGATTACTCCAACTGGCAGACCTTTCCTCAGCTTTATATCGGGGGAGAGTTTGTGGGCGGATGTGACATCGTTACGGAAATGGATGAGGATAAAGAGCTGGAACCAAAAATCAACGCGGTTGTAAAGCAAGCTTAAAATATCTGGGCCTGTCTTTGGTATAACAACATAAGGCGGGCCCATTTTATTTCTGTGGGATATTTTTGCACCAGTGAGCGTAAAATTCCCAGAATTGGTTCGTAGTCAAAAGCCCGGTAGGGTACATGTCTGGCCTCTGCCTCACCTAAAGTGAAAGCCAATTGCTCAAGAAACCCTTGATCTTCAAAGTTTTGGCTCAGTTGGGCCAGAATTTGGGCCGCTTCATGAAAGGCCCCCATCTGCGCTAAAATTTTGACCCGTATCAGGCGTTCGTGCCACTGGTTTTCTGGATGTTTTTCCATGAGCCAGCTTAAACCCTCGGCCTCTTGAATCTGCTCATTGTTAAGTAGCCACAATGCATCATCAAACATGATTTTTATATCAGGAATCCAGCCTGTTAGGTTAGTGAAGTCTCGCACCAGAAGTCGCATCGGGGTTTTATGTAGAAGGCTTAATGCCGGTTGTGGCTCAGACACGACTCTTTTGGGCTGATGAAGGATATGTTTAGGAATGTGGACATCTGGTCTGTCCCATTCAAACCAGGAAGAGTCCTGCTGCGCTAAAACAGCCAGAACCCCAGGGATATCGGTAGACAACATCAGTGATGGGGTAGAATTGATATCCTTGTAGTAGGCATGAGAACGGGCCAGCATGTTTCTGAGATCTGACATTTCCGAAGCACCCAGTAGCCAGCTTTTGTTTTCACCGCGGAAGGCAAACCATACCGGCCATTTTTCTTTTAAGCTACTTCGTATAAAATCCCAAACTGGATTCCAGTCTGGTTTGTCTTCATTCATCAAAAATGGGCTGGAGGGCATACGGACCAGAATGGTTTTTTGGTCTGATTTCAACAATTGCCTCAATCCGGCTGGAGTCAGAGGTGAATTTATGCTCAGGCCGGGGGAAAAATATGCTTGTAAGGCGGTGCCTATCCGATCCGGTTTTTCGATTTTTGGGGCAAGGCAAAAAGAGAGCATCAGTGCTAACAGGGCCAGAGGACTTAACCCAATATGAATGCGGGTCAGAGCCAGAAGAACTATCAACGAAGCAAAAGGCCCATATAAAAGCAGCATGAGATCGGTTGAAGTCCGCAGTCCAAGCCAGATTAAAAGACTCAGGAGAGTTCCAAAAATTGCGGCCCAGGATAATTTTTGATTTGAGTCTTCCAGTGCCAGTCGCACCATAAGAGCAGAGGCTATTGAGGCAGCTACACATAGAGCTTCGGCCTCTCCCTGATGCCAGGCAAAGGCCAAGGCAATCAAAAGAACAGGATAGAGGCGCAATGGGATTAGATAAAATATGGTTAAGGTTGAAATTAGCGAGGGGATGGCAAGACTTGGGCCATAGATTAAAAATGTATCGAGTAGGATGGGAATGGTTAAAACCCAAGCTGAAATCAGTCCGATTAGAAATTTATCCTGCATATTAAATGATTCTACAGTAATTTCCCCCTTGACGCTCAGAATTTCTTCCTTACAATGAGATCGCGAACAAAGGAGTAATTGTGAAAAATATAAGGTCAGCCATTTTGAGCTTGGCTCTGATAGGAGCCTCATCGGCTACAAGTATTGGAGTGGTGGAAACTGCGTCCTATACAACAGCTAGCGGGTACTCTCAGGCTGTGGGCTCTTCTTCGGCCTATATGCCCAATCCGAGTCAAGGTACGCAAATCAATCGGTATCTTTATTCGGCCTTCCAAAGAGGGTATGCCGATGGAAATCTGCAAACCAATCTGGTTGGTGGACGGTATGAGTTCCTGCCTCAAATGGGTGTGTCCCATTTAAGACTGGATCAGCCCAATTATTCAGAGGTTGAAGTTTGGTTTCAAAAGGATTCTCGCTATACCGTGCAGTCTGCTGTATTGGGTATTCTTGAGAGACAACCTGATTATCAAAGGGGAGCCATTGAAATAAGTGTCAACGGCAGAATTGTAGTAGCAACTCATGCGGCTTGGGAAACACATCGTTTTCAGGAAAGCACATGGCCTATTGCTGCCTACCTTCAGGATGGTTTAAACAGCGTTAAGATTCGTCTCGAGCGCGGTGGCAACTATTCCCTCTTAGGTATAAAAGTCGAAACCCGCGAGACCTATGGTAATGGGTATGATAACGGCTGGGTAACTGACCAGCAGTTTATTCAAAACAAGTTCCAACAGTATCTGTACCGGTTACCAACTTCCAGCGAATTGAGTTTTTATGTGAGTCAACTGACCTCAGGTTATAAAACCCGTGCTCAAGTCGAAGAAATGATTCGCGCTTCGGGAACAGGTCATCAGCCAGTGCCTGATCATTACGATCAATTGGTGATTGAATACTTCCAAAGATATGCTGGTCGTCTGCCAACAGAATATGAGAAGCAGGATTATGCCCGGCGCTTAAGAAGCAATCAGTTAAGCCTTCCAGAGTTCAGAAGAATTCTTGAAAACATGAATCACGGTGGCGCAGATTTTAAACTTCAGGCCAAGATTCGTAATATGTTTCAGCAAATCCTAAGGCGCGAGCCGACTATGGATGAGCTGGCTCATTATACCCGCCGCCTAAAGGATGGTTCTTTGACTTGGGATCAATTCCAGCGTGAGGTTCAGTATTTGGGACAGGGTGGAAATTCGGCACTGGCCTTTCACGAGGCTGAGGTTAATTCCATGAACCTAGCTACCATAGTTTTAAACTCAGCTTTCTGGCAAAGACTGGACAATACCCCAAGACCAGTTCTAAGAGTACTGTTTCGCAAGGCTCAGTATTCTAGACTCTATGGGCAGTCCAATCAGGAGCGCGGCAATGCTCATGCAATTGCCAATCGCATCCAGACTAAATTTCCTCAGATGCAATAACAGTTGATGGAATTATTGAACCCCCGCCGGGAAACCAGCGGGGGTTTTTTTATTTATGGTTGGGGTGATGTGGAATGATGCGTAGAGCCATTGCGTCCAGATGCTTTTTATAGGTTTTCCATTCAGGCATAAACGAGGAAAGCAGGCGATAAAAGCGGGGGCTATGGTTTAGTTCTTTGAGGTGACAGACTTCATGCAAAATCACATAGTCTATACATTCCAAGGGAGCTTTAACCAGGTGGGGGTTTAGACTGATTCGGCCCTTTGAGGAGCAACTTCCCCATTGGGTACGCATGAACCTAAAATACACAGGTGGCGGGGTCTTTAGAAAATCAATCCTTGGTATCAGGGCTAGTATTCGACTTTGAAAAACTTCTTTGGCTTGTTTTTTGTACCATAGATTTAACATTTCTTCAGCTCTTACGGAAGAGGGGGAGGGTGTGGTGATCACAATCTGGTCTCGTAATAGTGTGACAGATGCATCTGGACCAGTTTCAACCTTGAGAAGATACTGCTTTCCAAGATAAAGGTGGGATTCTCCGCTAACGAAGTTTCTTGCAACTATATCCTGACTTTGGGAACGGAAACGATGAATTTGTTTGTGGATCCAGGGCGCTCGTTTTTGCAAAGCCTGTAAAACATCATTTTCTGAAGTCAGGCGCGGGATTTTGATTTCTACCTGACAATTAGGATGCACCTTGATCAGAAGACAGTTTTTGCCTGATTTTTTGGGCGAGCAGGCCACGGGGATAGTTTCTTCTCCGTACTTTAGATGAATGGTTTTATTCATTTGTTTTTGCTCAAATCCAGATGGGCGCGGGTCATTTGAATGATTTTATCGATCAGGTTTTTGGCCTTATCCATCCCATAACCTAATCGTTTACATTCCTGAAACATAAGGGGCAGCAGTTTTTTGGTAATTTCAGCCTCTCGGTTGATGGGATTGATGGAATTTTCAGAAATGCAGTTTCCAATAATTTGATCCATGCTCAAAGCCAGCTCAAGCTCAGGGGTGTGATTCAACTCCATTTTTAAGAGTCCATAACAAGCCTGAGCCCGTAAGTTTTTTTCAAGTTCTGGGGGGATATCGTCTAACTTACGAGCTTTCACCTTGTTTTGAAATTCAAAAAAAAGCATATATTGTTTTAAGGGAGAATCAAAAAGCTGTGATGCTTCNNCGTTTCAAAAGTTGGGAAAAGGATTCCTTAGCATAGGGGTCTTCTCTTAAGTCCTGCTCAATTGTTTTGGTGATTAGGGTTTTTATAATGTCTGTTTCATTGCGAGTCTTCTCTTCACTCCAGTCCTCTGGGTGATCCGATTGATTTTTGCTTCCAATCTGGTAGGCCCCCGTAGGCTCATGAACTTTTACACCAAGCACATGTTTATCCATAATTTTTTTGATTTGCTCAGAGTATTCATCATAATTGATGCTTTCCCCACAATCCTGACGGATAAGACGACGGAGGTTGGAAAACTCCTTGAGAGTGATTTTGTATAGATCCCGTGTGGCATCAAAACTTTTATCCTCAAAATAGGAAACGGATTGCAGGGCAATTTTTAAGCAAAAGGCAAAGTCTTTGAGAGCTTGATTAAAGTCATCGCGATTTTTTTGATTCGCATCAGCTAAAGCACCGTCCATTTTCGGAATCAGCACTTGGCGCAGTTGTTCAATATCTGAAGTATTTTTGACTCCCGAAAATACCGACCATAATTTTTGGTAAAGTCCAGGCAGGCGTTTGTACTCAGTGCTAACCTGATGATAAAGCCCTTCTAAATCATTGATTTCATACCCTTGTTGGGTATTGGCTGCCAAATCCTGGTATTGGGCAATGGTGGTATCAAGTTCGGCCAAAACCCCTCGGTAATCAATCAAAAGACCAAATTGTTTTTGAGGATGCAGCCGATTGACTCTGGCAATGGCCTGAATCAGATTATGGCCGGTTAGGGGCTTATCTATGTAAAGCACGCTATTTTTTGGCTCATCAAATCCGGTCAGTAGTTTATCCACCACAATAATTAGTTTTAACTTGTCATCTTTGGCAAAACGGTTGAGAACATCTCTAGTGTAGGTGCCTTCGTCGGTTTTTATATTTTCTTTCCACCAGCGAACCACCTCAGGGACTTTAGATTCATCCACCGAAGTATTGCCCTCACGGGTATCAGGGGATGACATAATCAAAGCAGATTCAAAAATACCGATTTCATCCAGAGCCTCTTTATAGCGAATCGCGCTTAGTTTGTCTTCACAGGCCAATTGGCCTTTTAAGGAATCGTCGATATTTTCACTAAAATGTTTTGCAATATCCTGGGCAATCAACTGAATACGCCCAAGGACCTTGTTCACTTCCTTGCGAGAGAAAAATTTGCGTTTCAGATCGGCTTTTTGAGCAGGGGTTAAGTTTTCAGTGATGCGCTCAAACCAGTGATCAATAGCTTTTTCAGCCACCTCAAGTTCCAGCTTCCGTTCTTCGTAGAGTAGAGGGGCCACGGTTTTATCTTCCACGGCTCTTTGCATGGTATAGGCATGGATAATGGGGCCAAACTTGTTGGTGGTTTTATCGTCTTTAAGCAGGGGTGTTCCGGTAAAGGCAATAAAAGCGGCATTGGGCAGAGCCTTTTTCATGCGGGCGTGGTTCTCTCCCCCCTGACTTCTGTGACCCTCGTCAATTAAAACGATGATATTGGAGTCGGGATTGTGGCAATCAGGCTGTTTGGTTGCAGTGTTAAACTTCTGAATCAGGGAAAAAATAATGCGCTCACTGCCCTTGCTGATTTGTTCAGCCAGGCGTTTGCCTGAGGTTGCCATGGCATTTTCTTTATCGCGTTTGCCAGATAATTCTCCCCCATGAGAAAAGGTTTTACTTAATTGTTCTTCCAGATCGACTCGGTCCGTAATCACAAGTACCCGGCACTGTTTTAACTCCTCATATAAAAGTAGGGCCTTGGATAAAAAAACCATGGTGTAGGATTTTCCCGATCCGGTGGTATGCCAGATAACCCCACCTTCACGGCCGCCATCGGCTTTCTTATGGCTGATTTTCTGCAAAAGTTTTTTGATGGCAAAAACCTGGGGATAACGGGCCACAACCCGCCCAGAGCGGGTATCAAAAATATTAAAAACTCGAATCATCTCTAAAAGGCGAGACTTATCACAAAGACCAATGATGAGTCGGTCCTGATCGGTTAAGGCCAGTTGGTTCAAAATTTGATTCTCATACCACAGCAGGTATTTTTCATCTCTCTCACCAAACAAAGCCATTTTTTGCTCTGCCTTGAGTGGACGGTTTTTCAAATCCAGCATTTGTTCTTCGGAAAATTCTTCTTCTCTCCAGGCTGAATAGAATTTGGAATCGGTTCCTTGGGTAGCGTACCTTCCTGCATTGGCACTGATGGCCAAAAGAAGCTGGGAATACACAAACAAAAGGGGAATCTCATCATTTCTTTGGTTTCTCAAATGCTGGGAAACGCCTTCTTCGACTGTATAACGGTGGGATTGATGTCCATCTGGTCGTTTGGCCTCAATTACCAGTACGGGAATTCCATTTAAGAAACCGACAATATCCGGTCTTCTGGTGTCGAGTCCGGTACTTTTGGTGACCGCAAATTCCTCTGTAACAATAAAGCTGTTGTTTTCGGGGTTTTCCCAATCCACTAGTGCAATTGTGGGCGATACTTTTTTTTGATCTACAAATTCTGTAACCGAAATTCCGTACAAAAGATGATTGTACATTTTTTCATTGGCAGCCTTCAGGCCCTCATTCAAAGCAGGGCTACACACCTCATCCACAATCGAATCCAAGGATTTTTTTTGTAAAATCCTGGAGCTCCCAGCATAGACATAGCGTTTCTGAATCAGGTGTTTTTTCAGCTCGAGGCGTAAAACCACTTCGTTAGTATTGCCGCCCCTCATTTCCAAAGCTTGCCTAGGACTGACATACCGCCACCCCATTTGCATCAACAAAAGTAGGGCAGGTAACTTGGAACTGTATTCCTCCTCAAAGTGCGGCAGCCAGTTGTGGATGCGGGTTTTGATGGAACTCACTTATTCTCCTTAAGCCATATCAGCCCTTTTTCGGTTGTGTAATAGGCTTGTTCTGGATGATTTAGGACTTCTGGATACAGATAAGCCAAAAAGCCCTGCTCGCGCAATTTGGTGAGATGTTTATTTTTTATGGATGCTTCGTTACGCTTTAACACCCTCGCTAGGGTTTCGGCTTTATGAGCTTTTAGGCTGCAAAGCCATAACACAATTAGCCAAAGTTTATTATTACGGGCTTTGGGCGTAAGCTCTTTGATATATAGCCGCAAGTCTAAGGGGAGGTCACTACCATTTGGGCCGAGGTCACTACCATTTGGGCCGAGGTCACTACCATTTGAGTCGAAGTCACTCGCATTTGGGTTGAGGTCACTACTATTTGCTACTTCTAATTGGTAATAGGTGGTCGGGCCAGCACCACATCGGACAAACAGTTTTCGTTTGTGGCACAGGCGGCTTAATACTTGGCTGGAGGCTAAGGTATCGAGTCCCGTAACGGAGCGCAGGGTGGCGTTATCAACAGCCCCTAGTTCTTTAGCCAGAACCAGTATCTTAGCCTCAGTATCGGATAAATTCAGCTCTTGGAATTGTTTTAACCACTCAATTTGTTCCTGCCCCATTAACTGGTGTAGCAAATAAGTTGCTGTAAACTGATTGGATAGGATGTCACTAATGAATACTGGTACGGTCAAATTAGCCGCGCTCAAAAGGCGACGCATGGTTTTAATGCCTGTGCCCTTGGCTTCGGCAAAGTCCAAGTCATAAAGGAGCGATGCCAAAACGGGATTTCGTAACACAGAGCCAGTTTCTCCTAATTGTTCCTGGGGTTTAAGCGAATATCCGGCATTGCGGATTTCCAGTCGATTGTTGAAGCGAACTATTAAGGTGGGCTGGTGAACAGAGTAGTCACGGTGCATTATGGCATTGACTACGGCCTCGCGCACTACTTGATAGGGTAATAGTGGGGTGTCTGATCGTTGGGTTTGGCCATTCTGAATTCGGAAATGGCGGGGTAAGTCATCTAATATGGCTGCTTCGAGTTTAGGAATAAGGCGAATCAATGGTTCTCTAAAGTCAAGTGTAGTTAGAAATCGATGATTAGGATCTTCAACCCACTGAGTACCAGCCACCCGAACATAATCTACCCGCACAGCGGGAAGGAGCCTTCGTAGGGAGAGAGTCTTACCCAGTAGCAGCAGACCAGCAATATTTGGTTTGAATGCCCCGGTCTTTTGAACCTTCCCCAGATTTAAGGCTCGCAGTAATTCCATATCAGAGGCTAAAAGCTCTTCGGCATGTGGCTTGACTCTAGCACGAAACTGTCGGTACAGCTTGATGGCATCTGGAGCAAGATCGTCCCACTCGGCATCATCCAGTATGATTTGCTCAAAACTCTGCCCAGTCGTTGCCAAAAGCAAAGGTTCCAGTTCTCTTAAGCTGCATTCATAATCACCATTAAGACCTCGCCTCCAAACACCGGTCTTTTTTTTGTTTTTACTGTCAAATTTCCCCTTAAAAACACAAGGCTTGGAAGTGGAGGCCAGCTCAGGCACATAAACTATTATCACGCGTTGATTTTCCAGAAGGGCAACCTCGCCATAGACTGATACTGGCTGCTCAAACTGCTCCCGACAATTCACCTGAAGGTTGCCAAGCAATCGATCAGGGTCACTAACACCACATACGGAAAAGGAATTCAACTCATTGGGTTCATCAACGCCCAATAGCAGATAGCCACCGCCCAAACCGGGCTCATTAGCAAAGGCACAAATAGTTTGCATAACGGAAGGACCAATTTCACTACCCCGTTTGGCCTCAATACGCGGACACTCCGCAAGCTCCCGCAATTGGGCCAGTAGTTGCTCTGGGGTGAATTCATGCTGAAGTGGTGGTTTGGGTTGCATTAGTGGCTTTTTGATTCACCATTTTTATGAGAGTTATCTACTTCAGGGGCTTCATTTTGTTGGGCCAGCAATTTTATCCAGTTCATTTCCTTCTCCCTATGCGTCTTTTTGGTTGTGATTTTGTTTTTTTTTCAATTTTCCACAGTTCCAATAGGTTTACATCCCCGCTGTTAGGTTGTTGTTCAGTTTTTAATTGTTCAATTTGTTGAATCATTGGAATGTCAAACGAAGTTCCGGTAACTACGCAACATCCCTTAGCCAAATGGGGAATCATACTTTTTGAAAGGTTGTCTAAAGTAGAGACAGTGTTTTCAAGTAATTGAAGATCTCTATCATTTACAAGGCGATGAATAAAAAAGTTATGAATCTGAGACATGATGGTTGGCGAAATATCCGCCGGTCTTTGACTACAAATAGTTAGAAAAAATCCAAATTTTCTTCCCTCCTTAATTACTTCTTCAAATAGTTCCAAACGGTAGTCTTTCCATGTTTCAGCCTCTCTAACCGATTGCTGAGATAAAATGTTATGGGCTTCGTCAATAATAAAGTGAACCGTCTTGTTAGGGGGGCTATTGACGGTTTCGCGATGAGTGTAGTAGTAGTGCCTAACGATCAGCAGGGCCGCTACTTTTTTTAGAGATTGGTCATTGCACAATTTTAGTGAAATAATGGTTAGGAGGCGCTTGTCATAGGACTCTTCATCTCCTTTAGCTACTTCGATTAAATTTTTTAGTAGTCTTGAGGACTCTCTGATTCTTCCTAGCAATGGTTGAATATGTTCAAATTGCACAAAACCCTGCGAGAGGTCGTTGATAAGTTGTAAATTAATTCTAATGGAAAGCTCTTGAAAGCAATCTAGGGCTACTGTTTCTATAAAATTCTCTGAGAAGTGGTTAATGTACTCCGAGTCATCTGAGTTGAACCAAATATCTTTTTTTGGGTGAGTTGCACTTTTAGGTAAATAAAACTTGTTCTGACTACTGTGCCATGCGATCTGTTCTAAAGTTTCAACTAAAGGTTTACAGTCTAAGGATTTTGCGACATTTAATAAAAGCTCTTTCATTTCCTTGCGGGGTGAGCTGGTGGTAAACGCTTTTTTTACAGTCGCTTCGATAAATTTCTTTGTACTATCATCTCTCTCGTTAAATTTTTCTCTCCCTGCAACTACACGACCAATAAATGGAGTTTGTGTGTTTTCAGTCGCTTTAAACAAAATACGCAGTACATCTTTGTCCCAAAATTCTTGTTCTCTGATTCTGATTTTTGGTGCATTTTCCTTTAATGGATTAAGTTGAATGACTGTTTTATTGCTTTCGTTAATAAACTGTGTGCCTCCAGTGTACTCCCCATTGAAGTCCAACAAAATGAAGGAACTATCAACATTTTTTTTGTCTAACTTAGATAAAAGTACAGAATAGAGTTTAGCCAGCGTATTTGACTTTCCGCTTCCCGTATTTCCAAAGATTCCTATATGGGTGTTAAAAAGATTTAACCATGGTAGACATACAGCAATTCCTTCACGCATTAATGTACCAATTGTAAAGTCACTTTGATTTTCTGTATCACCATAAACTAGTCGGAGGCTGCTTTCTGCAACTAGGTGAACGGAGTCTTTTATCATAGGCAAATGCTTGATACCTTCAGTAAACTTTTTTTGTGAAATATATCCAATGGGCTTGACTTCTATTTTTCGAATGTACGAGATTTTTTCGTCGGTACTTTCTGCTCTAGTTTCATCCAGATATTCTCCTTCGACGATGCAAATGATGTCGGAAAATCCCCGTCTAACTATCAAATGCTCTCTAATGGCGATCCCTTTATACTGGATGCCTTGATAGTACAAAAACTCTTTGTTGTATTCCTCAAACACTTTTACAAGAATTTTGGTGCCTTTTACTGCTATGACCTCTCCAACTGCTGCTAGCATACTGGCCCATTAATTGACTGGTTGTGTGGCATAAATACAGATTTGTTAAAACTTTCAAAGTCTAAATTTTCCGTGCTTCGCACATACCTCACATTTGGGTATTTTCCAAAATACACCTTCATTTTGGCTAGTTCTGCGTCATTAAAACAACATATGTAGACCATGAGGGTATGATTCGATAATGATCTCTGAACAATTCTTCTAATATGCTCATCAGAAAAGGAGAAGCCAAATGTAACAAGTGTGGTAGTAGGCCTCTCTAGCTCATAACTGAGGTAGCGCAACATTTGATAGTAGTGCTCCTGAAACAGGGTTTCATGAAACTTCCATTTTGTCGGATTCACAATAGGTATCTTTTGATATTCTGTAGCAAAATTAGCCAATTCCAATTGTTCGTTTTCGTCTATGTTCAGACTATCTAGGTCTTTTACAAATTTCTCTTTATCTTCAACCAATTTTGAAAAACCCTTTAGGAGATTTGGAGGGGGGCCAGTAAGGTTGATAGTCTGAGTACGGTTTATATAGTCCACCACGATTTGTTCACCGTCATTTTGCCAGTATATGGAGCCATGTAAATGTATGATGTTAATCTGGGGAATATCTTTAATATGCCTCTTGAATGCACTTTGCCGCTGCAATGTTACATCGTAATTGGAAATATCGAGTATCTTTTTTAAGAACCCGAGTGTGCCGTCATTTACAAAGCATTGCATTACCCCGTGCTCTATGATGTTGTCCGCTGCCCCCTCTAGAAATCCATCATAATTTGTAGTAAAAATGTTGCAGCATGCACGCCCGTAACTTTTTCTGTTTAGAATCTCAAGTATATTTTGAAGGAAGGTTCTGTAACGCTCAAATACTGCGTTTTCATCACAATTCGATTTTGGTAATGATAAGCAAGCTGGTTTAATATATTTTTCAAAGTAGTACGCTAAGGTGAGGTTATAGATCGGTAAGTTACTCTCGAATTTCGTAAGAATGGTTTCAATGGTTGCATTTGTATCATCTTTATTTTTTATCTGTAGTGCTAGTGTCGGTATTGCTCCAAATGAAGCCCCAGATCCGATTAGGAAATTAAGATTTTTGTCATAAATTTGATTTAAGTCAATTGTAGTCTGGAGAGACATTTTGAACTCTCACTTTTTGTCTTTAGGTGGATGCGGATCATTTCCGTAGCTGTTTCCAGCTCTGATTTTTCCATCTTGACCATGAACCTTGGTGTCCGAATGTTGATTTTTAGCAATGGTCTCAGCTTTGGTGATGGCTTCTTTCTGGGTTTTTGTGACCACAGTGGCTTTTGAATTACCTGCACCTTTTACGGCCCACCCATCCGGATGGGGCACGACATGTTGATTCTTACCTTTACTCATAACTTCCTCCAATAAATTAAGTTATTACTCGCCTTTTCCCCGTCAACAACTGTTGCATCAGGGCCTTTTTCTCGTTTTTCAGGCTGTTAATTTCTTTTGTCAATAAATCAATTTTTCGATCTAGGTTTGTTAGAGCTTCACCAATAGCGGCTTGTTCTCCAGTTGAAGATGGATATTATACAATAAAGGCTAGCAAATCTTTTCTTTGGATATTGGGTAATCCAGAGCCAACCCGTAAGCGCATTATACTGAGCTCATTGAATTTTAGAATTTGATATGCGAAGCCAGAATCAATTTTGAGATCAGAAAGGTGGTAGCAATGACCACCAGACCAGAATGGCTGTGTTTGATAGCCCACATACCCACATGAATTTCCTCCTTCACTGATGGTAATTGTATTGGCTAAAGTATTGTATTCATTTGTATAGCCAGAAGGTACTAACCCGCCGTTGATTACAGGGTATGCTCCATCACTCGTTAGAGTATCGCGATTGAGCTGCTGGCCCTTTTTTATATTCGCAACATTTTCTAGCGAAGCCACTTCCCACCCCCCACAAAACCGAACCCCATTTTCATCCAACAGGCGTTTTTTCCCCGTCAGCAATTGCTGCATCAAGGCTTTTTTCTGCTTCTGGCTATTGGCCAGTAGTTTTTCAGTGGTGCTGATGGCCTTATCCCAGGTGCATAAAATTTCCGCGATTTTCTTTTGTTCGGGGAGGGATGGGAACCAGGATAGATTTAACGAGTGCCGCACTTAGGTTTTCTTGACTACCACAATTGGACATTTCGCGAATGTGGTTGTATTGACTCATTAAGAATTGCAAGTAGAAATCAACATCATAACAACTTTTTAAAATTACAGCTGCACACGCCTGGTTGGTGGCAGCTTCAATCCCGAGTTTTGCAACTTTTCCGCGTGTTTTACCCTGACCATACATTGCGATAAGGATCGTATTGACTGGAAACAATTTGGCGGATGAGTGTTTTAGTCCAAGAGCCGTGATTTTTTCGGTTGTATAATAAATTGTTGAGAATTGAATTTCCGATGTTGTCACCCAAGGTATTTCATTTCCCCAAAATGCTTTCTCTTTCCTATCGGGTGTGCCTCCAGATGTGACAGTTGCAATCTTGTCAATCGCATTAACTTTCCACCCCTCCGGCAGTTTACCTTTCATGGAGCCACTTCCAGACCGTGTTCCTGCAATAAGATTCTCTCTCTTTCCAGCTCCTGTTTGAGTTCAGCTTCGGTGGGCAGATAGGGCAGGTACTTGGAGGCAAACAATTGCTGGTTGTTTGTGAGGATGGAATATTTGGCCACGGCTTCACTTTTCTGGCTGCATAAAATTAGGCCAATAGTGGGGTTGTCGCTGGCATCATTTTTGTGTTGATCGTAAATGCGTATGTAGGTGTCCATTTGCCCCACATCCTGATGGGTCAGTTTACCCAGTTTGAGATCGATTAGTAAGAAGCACTTGAGCTTAAAATTGTAGAAAACCAGATCAATGTAGAAGTCCTGATCTTCGGTGCGGATTCTTTGCTGCCGTCCCACAAAAGCAAAACCCTTTCCCAGTTCCAACAGAAATGTTTGCAGATTGGATAATATGCCTTTTTCCAAATCGCTTTCCAGAAATGCCTGACTGTCAAGATTGAGAAAATCAAGAATATATGGATCTCTTAAATAGTCTTTGGGGTTGTCTTGCAGGGTGCTTGTGTTGGACTTGGCTTCGGCTTCTACTGGAGCCTTATCTTTACTGGACAAAAGGCGTTCGTAGTACAGGGTGCCAATTTGTCTTTCCAGGGCGCGAACACTCCAGTTTTGTTGTATAGATTCTTTCTGGTACCATAATCGAGCATTTTGAGGCTCAATACGCGATAAAATATTGTAGTGTGACCAACTCAATTCAAGAGACACTGTCTCTCGAATCTGAAAAGCCTCATAAAATCGGCGCATATTGCGTAAATTTGTGACATCAAAGCCCTTACCAAACTTAGTACTTAGACGGGTCGAGAGTTCTTCAAGCTGCTTTGTTCCATAGGTGGCGCGGCTTTGACCCTTTTGTTCATGCTCAATGATCAATTGTCCAATTTGCCCGTAGGTTTGTACCATTGTACTGTTGACTTTGCGCTGGATTTCTTGACGAGATTCCAACACCAGGTGGCTAATCTGTTCAAAGAGTTGATTCTGATTCAAGGGGTTAGTCATTCTCTGGCTCCTTTAAGGGAATATCCAAATATTTCGATTTTTCCTTGGGACTAGGAGGCTCAGGATTAAACGAAATTGTATTTTGAATGAGTATTTTTAGCTGGCGAATAGCCATATCGTTTAATTTTGCCAAACGCTGTTCTGAAGTTAGATTCATGTGGATCAACTCTGCATTCATGCTTTCGAGGTTGGCCAATACAAGCAGTTGTTCAATCGTGGCATAATCTCGCATGTTGCCTTCCAATTGAGGATTAGCTTTCCGCCATTCTTTAGCGGTACAAGCAAAGAGGGCCATATTTAATAAATCAGCCTCTGTGGCGTAGATTGAGGCTATTTGCTTTGAATTTAGTAGTGGGGGAATGAAGTGGTTCTGAATAGCATCGGTATGAATACGGTAGTTGATTTTTGCCAATGCTCTATTCACATTCCATGGACTCGACAGCTTCTTTTGCTCTTGTTCTTTGAGACGCTGAAATTCGCGAATTAAGTAAATTTTGAATTCTGGGCTTATCCACATTCCAAACTCAAAGGCAATATCCGTATGCGCGTAAGTGCCGCCATAGCGACCAGCTTTGGCTTGTAAGCCGATAGCATTTGTTTTTAGTGTCCAATCCGCTACGCTGATCTTGTAGCTGTTAAGCCCGGCCTGACTTTTAATTGTGGCGAATTCGCCATAATTAAAATCTGGATTATATATCTTTTCCCAAACCCCCAAAAACTCCACAGTGTTTCGATTGCGCAGCCAGTCTGAAATAAAAAAATCCCCGTCCTTGGCCTTGAGCATATCAGTGAGCGAAATATAATCCCGATCGCCATGACGCAAAACTCTAATACTGGTTCCTTGTACCTCAATGCGGGCTTTCTGGAGTCTGCTATTCATAACCCAACTCCCTCAAATACTCTTCCATCTGCTGTTCAAGATGCAGGAGTTCGGTCTGTAGGAGTTTGCGTTCGGCTCGTACTGCCATCAAGTCAATTTCCTCCTCTTCTTCAAAGGTATCTACAAAGCGGGGGATGTTCAGATTGTAATCATTCTCGCGGATTTCTTTGAGGCTGGCAAGATAGGCGTACTTGTCCAGGCTTTGGCGGGTTTTGTAGGTTTTGATGATCTTTTGAATGTTTTCTGGACTCAGTTGGTTCTGGTTTTTGCCGGACTTGAACTCACGGGAAGCATCAATAAACAAAACCGTATCATCGGGTTTATTCTTTTTGAAAACTAAAATAGCAGCAGGGATACCAGTTCCGTAGAAGAGCTTTTCCGGCAGGCCAATAACCGCATCCAGAAGGTTTTCCTCAATCAGTTTTTGGCGAATCTGGCCTTCCGATGCTCCGCGAAACAATACCCCATGCGGCACCACTACACCCATACGGCCTGTTTTGGGCTTGAGGGTTTCGATCATGTGTAAAATAAAGGCATAATCGCCCTTGGTCTTGGGAGGGAGGCCCCGCAAAAATCGTCCAAAAGGATCGGTTTTAGCCTGTTCATAGCCCCATTTATCTAAAGAAAACGGGGGATTGGCCGTCACAATATCAAAAAGGATTAGCTGGCCGTTTTGATCCAATAGTTTGGGGTTTCTGATTGTGTCGCCCCACTCGATTTTGTGATTGTCCTCTCCGTGCAAAAACATATTCATTTTGGCTAAAGACCAGGTAGAGCCAATCGCTTCCTGTCCATAGAGGGCATATTGTTTTTTCTGACTGTTGTCGCGGATTTTTTTTCCACATTTAAGCAGTAGTGAACCAGAACCACAGGCCGGATCACAGATATAATCTCCTGATACCGGTTCCAAAAGCTCTGCCATCAAATCCGACACTTCGGGAGGGGTATAAAATTCCCCCGCTTTTTGCCCCCCACCAGCGGCAAAATGTTTAATCAGGTATTCATAGGCATTGCCAATCACATCAAGACTGCCGATTTTTGAGGGCCTTAGATTTAGCTCCTCCTTAGAAAAATCATGTAGCAGATCTTTAAGGATGATGTTTTTTTGCTTTTCCTCGCCTAGTTTATCTGTGTTAAAAGAAATATCCTGAAACACACTTTTTCCGGCCTCTTTGAGCTTGGTTCCGTTGGCCTCTTCCAGCGCATGTAAAGCCTGATCAATTCTTTCCCCATTCCCGGGCTCTTCTTTGCGACTGTGCAGATAATAGAAGTTTGATTGCTTGGGCAGAACAAAGCGTTCGCTTTTCATTAGTTCATCAATTAACTCTTCCTCGTCCCCATACTCAATTTTGTATTTTTCGTAATGATCAAGTGATACATCAGAAACATACTTCAAAAACAACATGGTCAGAATGAAGTCTTTGTAGGTGTCAGCACTAATGGTTCCCCGAAAGGTGTCGCAGGCTCCCCATAGGGTTTTGTTAATGGTTTCCTGACTGGTCATGATGCTCATAAATTTTTGTCCTTCGGATACAAATCGCTGGCAATGGCCTGCATGATAGTTTTTTGATTCTGCAAAAGACCTAAAAGAATAGTTTCCTGCTTTTTGTGGTTTGCGATTATTTTTACCAGTGCCTCTTGGGTCTTAATGGGAGGCAGGGGAATGGGAATTTTTTCCACAACATCTTTCCTCAGACTTTTGATTGTACTGCCCATAGCCTCAAGTTCCAGATAATTTTGAGCCTGATTCTGATTCAAAATCCAACAAAGGTAACGAGGATTTAATCTATCCCGACAGCGAATCACAAAAAAATGTGGAGCAGCAACTACCTCAAATCCTTTTGGCATACCATCCACTAGCACGGCGTAAAAATGATTTCCACGGGTCGCCAAGAGAATATCTTGATCCATTAGTTTTTGTTGAGGCGTATTTAATGGTTTTGTAGCTACACAGCCAGACCAGTTGATCCCCTTAAAGGCACAGGCATCCCGCATTTGAACCACTAAAGTCCGAGAGTCCTTGACCTCTAAAATTTTACTGCGGAAAGGATAGCCAGTGGTGACGCTGGCCAAGTCTGAAAGCCAGATGATCTTGTTCTCAAGTTTGTTCATTACTGTCAATTCTAATAAAAAAATGGCTCTTGTCAATAGTAGTAATGGCTTTGGTGTAATTTTTTTATGAAATTGGGAAATGGTGGTCCTCATAACCCGCTGGCCGCTTCCAAGAGCTTCTATCCGAACCACTAGGCCTTTTAACTTCTCACTAAATCTCGTAACAAACATAGATCAGGAATAGGCTCTAGGCTATACTAAAATCTAACCCATGCCGCTTCGCTTGGAGAATACCCTTGATCCGTTAAATGTATTGGGCTGTTGTAGGGAGGCTAATGCAGAATTTGAAAATGGACAGAAAAAATCTGAAGATGACTGTGTTTATAACCTCTCAAATGGAGTCTGAGGGTGTGCCCGTCATTGTGATAGATCACAAGGTCTATAAAAATGCAGAAGTGGTAATTTTTATACCGGTTCAAATTGACGAAAAAGGCGAAGCAATTCAAGATGAGTACATTGCTAAAGTTGAGGAGTTTCTCCAAGTTCACCAATATTCTGAAGAAATGACTTTGGTGGTTCGTCAAAATGGTGATTTGATTCGGAAAATCATGCAAAAGCTGGACAAAATAACCCCAGAAGAGATCAATGATATTGAGATAGTAAAGGTCACTGTGAAAATTCCGGAAGAAATGAGTGAGGAATCGGAGAGCAGTCCGAGTCTGCAATTCAAACCCAGGCTCTAAGTTTTGTGGTTAATGGTATGAAAAAAATTCCGCTTGGTATCAGTGACTTTAGGAAGATTCGTTTGAATCCAGAACTTCTTTATGTGGATAAAACGGCCCTCATCGAAGAATTTTTGGAAGATCCGACGGAAGCACTTTTAATCACCCGTCCCCGCCGCTTTGGAAAAACCTTAAATCTCTCCACCTTAAGATACTTTTTTGATAAGGATTGCTCCGAAGAGAATCGTAGGCTTTTTGATGGGCTGAGGATTTCCCAAAATGAAAAAGCTATGGCTGAGCAGGGTAGTCGGCCAGTGATTTATCTTTCGTTTAAGGATTGCAAAGCCAACGACTGGCCTAAAACCGAAGAAATGATTCATGATTTTTGTCAGAAGCTGGCTTTAGAGCATTTACTAGCCCTAGAAAAAGCAGAGTCCACACTTCTTAATCCCATTTTAGCAGTTACAAAAAACCAGGCTAACTTTGCAGATTTTTGTAATCTGCTTTTGAATCTCACAAGGGCCTATGCCTCTATTGGGTCTACCCCTTTAATCCTGATCGATGAATATGATGTTCCCCTGCAATCGGCCTGGTTTTATGGTTACTGGGATGAAGCCATTACATTTTTCAGAAACTTTTTTAGTGCTGGTTTTAAGGATAACCCTTATTTATGGCGTGGGGTAATTACTGGCTGTCTTCGTGTTGCCAGGGAAAGCATGTTTACGGGAATGAATAATCT
>DITF01000280.1 GCA_002422125.1 bacterium UBP17_UBA6191 | reverse complement strand
GCTTACTCTGAGCCAAGGCTTTATGGGCAAGACTGAGCACCCAATGAAAAAATGGGTCCAGTTTATCAAGGTTGGGAATGGAATCCTTAAAGGCAGACAAATCCACAGTTTCTTCCACAAAGGAGGCCACCGTGGAGCAGGTTTTACTGAATTCTGCGGGTTTACCCAATAACTGCTTGGGATCAATGCCCATACGCTTTTCATTCAGTGGCCGATACAAGGCTTTACTCTGCATAATGTTAGCAAAAAAAGCCTCTGGGGAATGGGCATAGGGGAATAGACAGGATGCCCCGATTACGGCAATCGGTTCTACAGGATTAACTGGCATTGTTTTGTCCTTTGGCTTTACTTGTATAGGCGTTAAAGGATTCATTAAATACGGCTTCCCAGCCCGTACCATAGGCCAGAACTTCATTGGAGGAATTGGTGAACCAGCAACTGACAGAAGCTTTGTAAGTCTTTTCGTTTAAGTCATCCAAAACAGCTAGACATTGGATTTTTCCTGTGGGGAAGGGAGCAACTTGCTGGTACTGTTTAAATCCCTGGGGAATACCAATACAACCCTTATGGGTGCCCAGCCAGATTAGTCCCATTTGGGCCATGCCATCTAAAGCGGTTGGTTCTGTGACCCATTTTTTGGGAGCGGATTTACTCAATGTTGAGGGTGAAGGAAGCTTGAAGGAGGCAAGCATTGCCGCACTAGAAATTCCTTCTACGGATTCAATACAGCGCAGGCTTGGACCGTGAAACAAATAGTTCTGGTACAACTCTTCCATATTTCGCAGTTCTTTGTCCAACTGCATTTTGGGCATAGCCGGCAGTTTTGGTAAATGCGCTTTAGGCAGAAGCACAACCTCAGCCCTGTAGTTTGGCTGCAATGAGGTGTTTTCGGCGAGGCGAATTTCTACGGATAAGAGATTTCCAAATTGGGGACCGGATTCTATAAGGCTTGAGCGAATGCTAAATTCCAGGCTGCTTTTATCAAAAGATACACCCTGCAATACCTTCAGATTGCGAATCTCAAACACAAAAAGATCGGGCATAAATTGTTGGGCCGCCTCGGCAATCCATTCTAGGGCCATGGCCATGGGAAGAACAGGCTGATCCTTTAGTTTGTGATCCATCAGATAAACATTGTCTTCCAGCTTCACGGTTTTGGTAGTTACTAAGGGTGGGGGATTATTCATAGGGCCTTCTGAGGCTCCTAGTTCCATGGGTCCGGCTCCGACGATAATCTCGGAACAATCCAGATTTCCATGCAAAATTTCTCTGGTGAATAGTTTGGCCCCAGCTAAAGGTGGAATCAGACCAACACCTTTTTGGGTGAACATGCGGGCTAGTTCAGGCGTAACCATTCCCCCAGAAAATGGCCCCCAGTTTACAGATAAAAAGCGGCAGTTTTCCCACTGAGAGGAGTGAGTCAGGGCCACATGGTTAAAAATTTCATTGGCCGCAGCATAATCACACTGGCCCAGATTGCCAAACTTGCCAGCCACGGATGCAAATAGGGCAACAACCTTTAAATTATGGCCTTTTAAGGCATCGAGCACTGCAAAAAGCCCGTTGATCTTGGTTTGGAACACATTTAAGAACTGTTCTTTGGTTTTTTGGGAAATCAACTTGTCCTGAAGCACTCCCGCCCCATGAATAAAGCCTGTGACTGGACCAAGTTTGGCCTCCATTTGTGGAAGCATCCGAGCCACTGCCTCTCTATCAGAAATATCTAAAGCCACATATTCAGCCAGGGATCCCAAAGATCGCAGGGTATTAAGCTGGGAGACGATTTCTAGGCTGGCAGAAATTTTGTTGGCCTCCCGTTCGATATCTTTGGGAGAGGGCTTTTCTCCCTTAGCCTTGGCCTCAGAGAATAAAAAAGCCTTAATATCTTTAATATCGGATAACCCGGATGGCAGATTAGCCAGTTTGTCTTCCTCAATTTTAGAGCGACCGGCCAGAATAAACCGTCCCACTCCTTGGGTGGCCATTTCTCGTACCATATCAGCAGTAATTCCTCTGGCCCCACCAGAGACTAGAATCACATCGGAGCTATCCAAGCGAGCAGTACTGATTTCTTGTGGTACTGGTGCCGGTACGGGTATTTGAGTATAACGAACCCCATCGAGGTATCCCACCTCGACTACCGAGTCCAACAATCGAAGCTCGGTCAGAATACATTGGGCGATATCAGAAGCTTTAGTGCCTGGGTTCAAATCCACAATTTTTACGGCCAGGTTTGCCTCTTCCTTCTTTAGACATTTGAGAATACCGCTGACTCCGGCTTGTCCGGCAAAATACTGGGCATCCTTTAAGATTCCAAAATCCCCACCCATGCAGGTGGTTGCCAAGACCATGCCCGGCTGATTTTCCTCACCTCGCAAAGATAAAAAGGCTTTGGCCAAGAAAAACTGAGCCAGGGAAATTTCTTCAAGAAAAGCGTCTCTGTCTTTATTGGGGGTATCAAACACAGAGCGACCAAAACTTAAAGGACTTAGGTTGATTACGGCCCCAAGAGGATGAGTCAGGGTAGGCAGACTCTTCTGAAAGTCCTCAAAGGAACTGAGATCCAGATCACAGGCATTGGAATACTTGATACTGGAGAGGGAACAGATTAAAACCTCTATTCCCTTTCCACTCAAAGTCTCTTTCACTCTGGAAGCAACCCCAAGGGAGTCTTCCAAAATGAGTACAGATTTACTGACTAACCAATCTAAATCCATGCCCTCAAGCGCGGGCAGGCGGCTTAAGGTCATCAAATCACGGTGAACGGTTTGTTCAGACAATTCCGTGTTCAGATCTTTTTTTTTTCTTCTCCAACAGATGCGACAGAGCCACTATTTCCCGACAGATAGGAAATCACATCGCCAATAGTGCGAATAGAACCTAACTGGGCTGGGCCAATACTGGGCGCATGAGGATATTTTTCCTGCATGGCTCCTAGGATTTCCACCCTGCGAATGGAGTCAACGGCTAGATCATTTTCCAGATCCATCTCAGGGCTTAACATATCAGTGGGGAATCCAGTTTTTTCTGAAATAATCTGCAAGAGAGTCTGGGTCATGGCATTTCCCTCAGAAGAGGTTGGGGCCACAGTGGCTACCGAAGCTTTTACTTCAGCGGCCGTTCCAGAAGATAGATAACCTACAATATCGGCAATGGTTTTTAAGGTTCCGAGTTGGGAAGGCCCAATGGTGGGGGCATTGGGGAATTTTTCCTGAACTGCACCCAGAATTTCGACTCTGCGAATGGAGTCCACGGCCAGATCGTTTTCCAGATCCATGTCAGAACTTAACATATCCATTGGAAATCCGGTTTTTTCGGCAATAGTACTCATCAGATAGTCTAATACATCATTGGCCATTGATGGTGAAGCTGCCACAGCTTCGGAAGCTTTAACCGGCTTAGCGATAACTTTGGCAGGCTGAGCTGGCCTTTTCTCAAACATATCCCCTAAGACTGAGCCAGACTTGGCCACAGCATTAGCCACAGGAGGTGCTACTGGCGCTGGTGCCACGGGTCTTACTGGGGCTGAAGCAATCGGGGCTGGCGCAACCGGTAGGGGTTGTGCCACTGCCTGTACGGCTCTTGGAGGNNGACAGCAGGTGTCTGAATCATGGGTGTATGGGTCGGAACATAGGTCCCACCACTTAACATTCTTTCCATCAGGCGGTTTGCTTCCATCTGCATTTGCAGAAATTGCTCCTGGACCTCGACCATTCTAAGGCGGTATCGTTGTAATTCTTCCAAGGAGTTGGCACTAGGCAGATTCTGTGAAAACTGGTTGTCCTGATTCATGTTTTTTCCTGTGTGTTTGATGGGAGTCGCTAAAGCAGGCTTTACGATTCCCTGTTGTTGTACGATCGGTTTGTTTGTAGCAGGTTTGTTGGTAGCAATTGGAGCTGAGGCAACTACCTCAGGCAAAGGCAGCACAGCAGCCTGGGTCTTTTGTTTTACGAGAGGCTCGCGGTTTACAGCTTCTTTTGTTTCTTTTTTTAAGTAGTTTGCCCCATTCAGTTTAATTGTGACGGGACTGCGCTTGGATTTTAAGGCCAAAGCCTGTGGCCGGGGTCCAAAAACCGAGGCTTGAAAATTAATCTGCCCTAAGGCCAAAAGTCGTGCTACCACGGAAAGCATGTTGGACAAATCTGGCTCACTGCGACTCATGCTGTCGCTAGGGGATACCAATGTTTCTTTAGGGGCAATTCTTTGCACCAGGCCAGTAAGTATCTTGGATGGGCCAGCCTCTACAAAAATCCCGACCCCATCCTTCAGCATATTTTCTACAAGATCAGTGAAGCGCACCGGATACAAGAGCTGATCCCTTAAGGTAGCTTTTT
>DITF01000385.1 GCA_002422125.1 bacterium UBP17_UBA6191 | reverse complement strand
TAAGCTGGATTGATGAGGCATCGGCCATGTTTGCCATGCAGCACATGGGAACCCGTCGTATTCTGACCAAAAAAATGTCTGAAGTGGAGTTTATTGCCCCCGGATTGGTAGGAGACATGATTCAGTTCTGGTGCAAACCGATTAAGGAAGGCACCTCGTCTTTGATTCTGGAAATGATTGTGCAAACCATGAATGTTGATACCCGCCGCCAAAGAAGAATCTGTGCCTGTGAGATTGTCTATGTGGCTGTGGATGAGTTGGGAAAACCAACACCCTGGAAACAGAATAGGCTCTAAGAATTCAAAAAATAGATCAGACCCACCAGGCTTAAGGCGAAAATTATGGTGAGGTATTGAATGATATAAAAAATCTCTCCTTCAGGTATCTCCTTTTTGCGATACTCTTTAGATATTATCCACAGCAGACTGAAACACAAAACAAATCCCAGTTCCCCCACAAATGCCAATAGAAATGTAGCCTGAAAGAATTTACGGATGCGAAGAAACACCAATTCCACACGGTCTATGAAGGGCATTTCTGACATAGATCTATCATACTGGATTTTGGTATTGTTAACAAAGTACATGAGCCAGTGCTCGAAAAAAAAGCCCACCTCGAACAAACGAGGCGGGCAGAATCAAAATCCCAATTAATCCCAATTATGGATTTGGTACGGTTGTACAACCAGTAGTTGAAGCGTCCTGACCTGCCAGAGTCAACAAGGTTGTTGTGGCTGGTAGTGTGGGTAAGGAAGTACTTCCTCCACAGATACTGGATGGAGTGAAGATGCCAGCACTACCAAATGGGCTGGCAATTTCATCTTTAAATGGATTGGCAGGATCCAAGTTAAATTTATCTGTTGCCCTGTCATACAGTGTGGTTCGGATAAATTTTAACTGTAAGTTTTGGGCAGTGGCCGCAGGATCTAAAGTAATTCTATATTGACTAGTTGTAACTGTGGCTGTGGTACTGATCACACCTTCACTGGAAAATGGGAAACGAGCTGTTTCTGTCATGCGGATAACTCCAAAGGTGGATTCAGTAGCCAAAGCCCATGTACCACGGGCCGCAAAAACTTCATTTCCACTTGCAAGGCCAGCCTGTGTAGTGGGGTATACATAACTCAGTACCTTGGAATGATCCTGGGAATCTACAGGAGGGTAATCATACATTACCCTCACATAATGTCCATCAGCCAGAAAAGAGACAACTTGTCTTTGGGCCAATGCTTTGTCAACAGGAGCTGCTTTTCCATCATATGAGGTATGGAATTTTTTTCCGCTGATCATATCATTGGTAAAATTTCCAAAAGTGAAACTGTAGTCGTCCGTAGTTGGTGTTGTTGCAACCGGTTTTGGGCTTACAAGAATCGTGACTCCAGCCTTAGCCACTTCAGTGCGGCCTGCTTGGCGCACTTCAGACTCAAGGGTATAGGTAGCGGGGCTAGTTGGAGTGAACATACCACTAATGCTAACGGGGCCAGTCACTGCTCCGGTTGCAGAAATCCCACTTAGAATGCTGGAAAGAGGGGTCACATAACCTGAACCATTCCAGACGGTGAACGCATAGGTCAGATTTGCTGAGGACGAGGCCCCAATGGTTGCCAAAACAGAGATACTTTGGCCAGCAGTCATAGTGGTTGTGTATTGCTGTCCAAATGAGTGGGCCCTATTATTGGCAAACAAATCCACGGTATGAAGACTCAAATCCACGCCAGTTGTGGTCCAGGTGTTTGTACTAATCAGGTTTTGAAAAATGGAATCCTGGCCTTGAAAAATGGTCTGGGAGGTTCCAATGGCAGCTACCTGAGATGCAATATTGCTTGCCAGATCAACCTTGAATTGAGTGGGAATTAGACCACCAGTAGTGGTAGTGGAAAGTCTGGTTGCAAAAAAGCTGTTGTAATCGGTTGTTCCTCTAAGTCTTTCAAAACCTGCGATTAAGGCACCAAGTTGCTTCTGAACAGTGGTTGCAGTGCTTAAAGCAGTTGAGTTGGCTGAAGTTGAAAAAATAGCCGGTGCCTGACCAGTTAAAACATTTACACCGGTTAAGCCAAAAGCGTTGGCCACGGACTGAGCGGTATTGTCAATTTTTGTGCTGGTTGCAGTTCCAGGATTGTTTTCAAAGATATTGGCCACAATATGGCTAACAGGGTTCACAAGTAGATCAGAGAGAATATCCGTTGTTCCATCCACAAAGGCCACACTCTTGATTGTGCCGGTGGCNNGAGGTCCCGGTGACTTCAACAATGACTGGACCAACCTGTTTAGGCACTGCAACTGAAAAACTACCGCTTGCTGAAGTGGTTCCGCTACCAAGGAGGGATTTAGTACCGTCTGTTTTAAGACCAAACACACTCACAGAGGATGAACTGCGAAATGGACCTTTCACAGCTACCCCGTTTACCGCGACATTTGGTGTACCCTGAGCAGAAGAACCTGAAGAACCCCCACAGCCTGTAAACATCAGGGCTGTAGTCACAGCCAGAACAGGTAATGCCAATTTTTTTGCCAGAAATGTTGAATTCAACTTCGCCTCCGTTTTTAGTCTAATAAATAGCGTATATCTTCCAAGGTCAGGGAGGCTAACATATTGGACCCACCTTCTGCAAAATCTTCAAACAGACTTTGCTTATTTTTTTGCATTTCCCGGATGCGTTCTTCCACTGTTCCAGAAGTGAGCAAACGGTATACATGCACGGTGTTTTTTCGACCTATTCTATGAGCTCGGTCGGTGGCCTGCCTTTCCACAAAAGGGTTCCACCAAGGGTCCAGTATAAACACATAATCAGCCTCAGTTAAGTTTAGGGCTGTGCCTCCGGCCTTAATCGAAAGTAGAAATACGACTGGCTCTAATGATGATTGAAAATCATTTACAGATTTATCCCGCTCTTTTTTGGAGTGACTGCCATAGAGGCGTAAAATAGGCAGAGAATAGGGTGATATTGATTTCTCCAGCTCATTGAGAGCGGAGGGGAATTGCGAAAACACTAAAACCTTGTGGCCTTCCTCCAGAAGTTGAGGCAAAGTATCTACCAGATATTCAATTTTGGCTGATGAGGTATTTTGAAATCTGGAATCGGCAAGGATTGGAGCAATGCAGATCTGTCGTAATCTAAGTAGAGCCTCTAGGACCAGAGTCTGAGGTGTTTGAGTGAATCTGTCTTCGACTAGATAGGTATCTAGTGCCTCACGAAAACTTTTGGCGGTTATGGCATAGGCCTCTTGTTGATCGCTTTGGAAATTCAGGATTTTATCAGTTTCAATTTTGGGGGGTAAATCGGTTAAAACTTCCTTTTTTGTGCGCCGAAGCATAAAAGGAGAAATCAGAGATTTTAAAAGTTTTTTTCTAGGTTCAAAATCTTGTTTTTCAATTGGTGTGGCAATGTGCTCCTTGAACCATCGTTGGTTTCCAAGGTATCCGGGCATTAAAAAATCAAAGAGGGAATACAGTTCTAGCAGATGATTTTCCAGTGGGGTGCCACTTAATGCCAGTCTGTGTTGGGAGTGTATTTTTTTGATGGATTTGGTAGTGAGGGCATTTAGATTTTTGATGTTTTGGCTTTCATCTAAAATCAGGTAATCCCAGCCTATATCACAAATTTCCTTCTCTCTTTGCCTGACGGTACCATAGGTACTTAAAATGAGATCGCACTTGCTTTGATTTAAATTCAGGCTGGTCCCATGAAAAAATTCGCAGCTTAAGTTCGTGAATTTTTGAATTTCAGATTTCCAGTTTGATAGGGCGGAGAGAGGTAAAATCAAAAGGGTTTTCCCCAATTGGTTCCGGTTTTTTAAAAATTGCAATAGAGCCAGAGTTTGCACTGTCTTTCCTAGTCCCATGTCATCGGCCAGAATCCCAGAAAATCCTTCTTGATGCCAAAATAGAAGCCGCGAAAACCCCTCCATTTGGTAGGGTCTTAGGTTGGCCTGAAGGTTTTTAATATCCTGAGGTTTGGGTAATTTATGAATTCCTGACAAGAGTCGAGTGAATCTGGCGATCTGGGGAGCCTGTGGTAATTCTTCCAGTTCTTCTTCCTCAAGAATACTTAAGGCTAAAAGCCCGTTGTCGGACGGAATCCTAAAGATTCCATTATCTTCCTGAGCAGCTTCCACGAGATTGGATAGTTTTTGCAGCTCATTTTTGTCCAGGGCAATCAGGCGACCGTTTTTATCACGGGCTTCAAAACGACCTGGAAGCACAGTCAAAAAGGCCTCAATTTTTCCATCGGGATCACTAAATTCAGGCTTAAATTCCAGCCATTGGTTTCTGGAATACACTCTAATTTTAACCGAAATATTTTTGGGTCTTAAGATCGATTGTTTTTCCTTTACAGAGTAGATGTCAAATCCTGAATCAAGTAGCTGTAAGGCATCGGTTGCCAGCCAGTTTTGAAACTGTTTTAATCCCAGAGAAAATTTTAGTTTATTCTGAATTGTAATGGCATTCTCCCCAATCG
>DITF01000071.1 GCA_002422125.1 bacterium UBP17_UBA6191 | reverse complement strand
CAACACTGCCCCCGATCCCGTCTGTTGATGGCATGAACTAATTGTTTGGGCAGTGCTTTTCGAGCCTGTCTTGCGACAGATGAATTTTTAGAATGCTCTTGGTCTGGCTTACTCATCGGTTCAGCCTCAATCTCAGCGTCTTTAACCTCAATTTTTTTAATGAGTTCTTTTTTCTTAGCCCTTTCTTCTGCTCTATCAGCCTTTTTAACCGGATCTCGTTTTTCCAGAGTGTCGTCAATCGCCACCTCAAGCACCCGTGTAATGTCATTGTCCTTTAATACCTCCTGAAGCCGTAAGAGCTTTTGCATAAATTCAGAGCTGATATCAATGGATAACCGCTTCATACCTTCACCAGCGGGTTTTAAGACTGTTTTTCTTTTGGTATAAGGCGATGTCTTGGCCACTTCATCAATCAAATTTTTGTTGGTTTCCGTTTTAGCTTTCTCAATCCAATGATTCTGATTCTCGATAGTAATGACGGGACAAATATGCCTTAGCTTACTAACCGAAACCTCACCAGACTGGATAGCCTCAGTTAAGGCCGGAATCTCTTTGGATTTTCTATACAATGCCAAAAAATTCCAGGTTTCAGCCTCAGTCAGCCCAATTTCTTTGACGCAATAACTAAAGAGGGATGGGTATTGAACCAGCATTAAAAAATCTTTGGTTTGATCGGCCTGAGCGATTAAATCCAAAATTTCAGCTTCATTTTTTCTTAAACTTTTGACCGCTTGAACCAGCTTTTGATGGATGATTTGATGTGTTTGCATTCCAATATTATAACCCCTTGTTTTTTGGCTTTCTGGGGGCGAAATTGAGGGGAAAACTGAATGTATTTGACTAGAAATGGATCAGAGCTTAGGATTTTTTTGATAAGCCCCACTATATGGGTGCCAAGCCATTGATCTATGGGAGGATTACAACTGGAATGCAAGTGGCTTCAAAAATTCTGTCAAGAATTTTTTGCTATTTTTTCTGTTCTGAGACAGGGAGGAAGTTTTGTATTTCTGGTTTTGCGGGGTCTAGAACGCAGGCCTTGCCCTCAATTGGTCAGAAACAGGTGCTAAGAAGTTACCTTCTCTTTAATCTGTTCTTACGAGTCCTTGAATAGGAGCAAAATGTGACTGAGACCTGCGTATTCACTATCACAGGTGAGTATTTTTCGAAAGACCGAAATACATCACCATGTGGATGATTATATTGGCCGTTTGTACAGAAAACACTGAGTTCAGGCTTGATTAGATTTGTAACTTCCTCACACCAGTTCTTTTGTGAACCATGATGCATGACTTGTAAACAACCAATTTTGGCTAGGCGATTTTCAAAATATCCGTGGAGAAGTTCTAGCTTTTCAGGCTCATCTAGATAGCCATCACCTGTAAATAGAACGGAGGGTTTCTCAACAGCAAGCTCTACTGGCTCAACTTTGGGGGAGGGGAACAAAGGGTAATGAACCATTTTTTCTTTGCAGGTAAGGAAGGCGGCGATGGGAAGAATTTGAAGTGTAACTGGGGTTGGATGTTGACTTGCGACCTGGTACAAGACCTTGGAGACTGCTTGAGTCGGACCGGCATATAGAAACAAGGAAATCAGGTTTTTCTTACTTTTCCCAAATTGTTTGTTGTATTCAGTTTGGAGTTCTTTTATGCAGGTCTGCATTTGACATAGTAAGCATCCAGCTATTAGGGACAGATGGTCAATTTCTTGGGGGGCGAAATATTTTGAAAGCTTACGAAAGCATCCTAGACAAATGTCATATTTCTTAGCTTGCTTAGATAAAGCGATCAAGTAGTTTTGTTTTAGCTTTACCCGCTCTAGAAATGGGCCGTCTATAGATTTGTATAACGATGGATCGTTGTACGGAATGAACTCAAAAAACACTTTCTTGAGGGAATTCTTGAGAGTAAGTTTTCCGCCTACTTTCAAGGTTCGAGGAGATTGAGGGCTGTTGTCCGCAATCCGTTCCAGATCTGTTGATGATAGCCCCCCGGGCAATTTCTTATCTGCAGGGTTGGAAGGTTCGTCTTTACTTAAACCGGAATCCCCAGTGAGCTTTCCTTTGTTTAGGTCTGCAATGTTTGATGGGGGTACTAAAATTATACATTTCGGCGGGTGGGGCAACGAATTGACATAAGCGACGGGATCAATTAAGAACCGCATGTATTGTCCACTGACATTAACACCTTTAGCGAATGCTGCTGCGAGCCTCTGATCCAATGATGTGAGAGGAAGTAGTAGGGTATTGACTTGAAATCTCATGAGTAGCTGTTTAAGACCACTTATGTGGTCTTCGTCAAAATGAGATATTACGACCATATCTAGTTCAAGACTCGTCGCCTGTTTACAGATTTCACAGCCGAACAGGTCATTTATGGCTTCATTCAGGAACTTCTGTTTACTAACCGTGCCACAGTCGTAAACATAGCGAAAGGAATCTTCGGTATTGGATATTATGCCAGATGAAAATTGCCCTTGACCCACTGGGTGAAATTTGAGGCAGTGGCTCAGTGGTGGTGTGGTCGGGAAACGACTGCGCATTGATTCGCAACTCTTGCATAGTTCCATAAAAAAACCTCCCTCGTCCTGTGCTGTGAAGTGTTGCAATTACTGTTGCAGAGATGAATGGAATCTAATCAAACCCCAACACTTTGTTGGGATTGTCTAACAAACCCCGCCGCGTCACTGTTGGGATAATCCTGCAAAATCTGTTGTATCAGGGTTTGATGCATTTCCAGGCCTTCTTTTTCACCGCTGAATTCGGCGTGGTTTTTCCAGAGGATGGCTCGAAGCAGGAGGGCGTTGTCGGCTAGAACCGACTTGGGGTGTTTTTCAGTGAAGTCTTTGAGCAGGCGATCGGCCACAAAGAGATTTTGGTTTAAGAAGGCATCTTCACAGTGAAGAAATTCGGGCAATTCAGGAGCAGAGTTTTGGGAGAGTCTTTCTTGCCAGGCTTTGGCAAATCGAATCATGTTGGAAGTGGGCCAGGTGCGAATCAGCCTTTGCATACAGGCTAAGGCTTTGTCGTTTTGGCTTTTATGAGCATAAAAAACACCCATAAAATAGAGAGCGTCATCACAGACTGTGGAGTGGGGAAATTCCATCACAATTCGTCTTAAACCATTAAACCCTTCGGAGGCTTTGTTGGTGTGTAAGAGTTCCAGCAGTTCAAATATCTCTTTGCGGTTGGGAGATGAGGTTTCTTGAAGCATGGAAGAATCTTAAACAAGTTGATGAATTCCTGCAACTACCAGTGCAAAGCATTTGGAAATCAAACTGATCTGAGATAGATTAGCTTTGGCACAGAATGTTATGACAATTTTACGCATTTTTTTGATTCTCTTGTCTTTGTACTCCACGGGCTGGAGCAATTCTCAGGCACAGGCAATTTTAGCTACAGGAAGCGTAGATGATTTAGAGGATCTGGTGCGGAAGACGCCGATTGAAGACTCAATTTGGGTTGAGGCTGTGCTGGAATTTCTTAAAAAGAAGCGTAAAGACCCTCAGGATTTGTGGGTGTTTTCCCTGACCGATAACAAGGCCATTTTAAGTGATGACCCTACGCAGATATTCAGGGCTCCCATGTTTCCAGGAGAAGATTATCAGTTGCGCTATGATGTCCTGCCTAAAAAAGAGGGCGGTTATGCCAGGCAATATGTTCAGAATGGTCATCTTCGCGAGGCAATTCAAGTCTTGCAGAAATTGGAGAAGACCGAGCCACACAATCTCTATCTTTTATTTAATCTTGCCCGTTTGTATGAGTTGGAAGGGTATCCCGATCACTCAAGGCAAAGATTGGAAATGGCCAGGGAAATGGGGGTCGATCAGGAGATACATATTTTTGTTACCCGTTGGCTGATTCGCATTTATTCTAGGCTAGGACAGTGGAATCAGGTATTGCTGGAGTTGGAAAGACTAGAGAAGGTGTATAACTCCAATTTGGTGAATGTGCGCAAAAAAATGGTGGGGGTCAGTGAGTCTGTGGCTTTACAAAGCTTAAAGCAGGAGAGATTAAAGGCTGAGCAGGCAATGGCTACGGTGCAGAATGCCATAGGGGTGGTACATTTTGTCAGGAAGGGCGAGGTGCTGGCCTTTGATAGATTCGCCACACTGGACAAACGCTTTCCTGGAGTTTTCGTTTTTACCATCAACAGAAATAAGGTATGGCTGGAAAGACGGCGCTATGAATCAACCTTAAAATCGACAAATTCCATGCTTGGAAATTTAAGCAGTTTAAGTAGTCGCCTGCGGGAGTCGGCCTTAAAAACCATCCAAGATGGTGATTTGAACGGGGGCCAGATTCTGGCGACGGCGGCGAATCATTTTCAGGCCATGATTTCGCTTCTTTACACACGAAGGGGGGAGATTCTATATCGTGAGAAACACTATGATCAGGCAAAAATTGCCATGCGCCAGGCCATTTTACAAAATCCAGCCGATGCCGTTAGTTATTATCGCTTAGGGCAGATTCAGACGGAGTTGAAACAATATTCAGAAGCTTTGATTTCTTTTCGTAAGGTGATTGAGAATACTCAAGCAGACTGGTCATTGCATACTGAGGCTTTGTTAAACATTGATCATGTTTTTAACGAGGAGGCCAAGCTAGTGCTGGCTCAGTCCGATCCATTGCTTAAAAAGCGCGATGAATATTTTCAGACTCTGAGCATTGAGGAACAGGAGCGCATTTTTGGAATTGCTGAAATTGTAGCCTATGTCAGACGCTGGTTTCGCGAAGGACAATTTCAAAAGATTGTTGAGGAGCTTCGTTTACAATATGCGGAACACAAAGATGTCATGGAGATACCGTTTTGGTTGGCCCGAGCCTATCAGGAACTGTCCCAACCGGTTTTAGCTGAATTTTTCTTTGATAAGGTGCTGGAATTAACCCCTGACTATGTTCCGGCCTTGGTGGGAAAAATCTGGTATCTGAGTACCAGAGGGGATTTTGCGCAGGCCGTCACGGTGCTTGAAAAGTTAAAAGCCTTGCAGCCGGATTCTTCTGAAACCCAGGCAGCATTTGGCTGGTATTTTTATCAGAGAAATCAACTGGATCGGGCCATATTGGCATATCAGAGAGCAATAGCTATTGATCCATCGGTAGGGGAGCATCATTATCGTCTGGGGATGGCCTATTTTCGTAGCAAGTCTTTTTCTTTTGCGGCCCACAAATTTGAGGATGCTAAGGTGGCTGGATACCCTTGGGGTAGGGTTGATTTGTTTCGCGGTCTGGCGCTGATTCGCGACGGTAAACCAAGAGATGGGGAAAATGCTTTGCTGATGGCCGCCAAGCGCGGGGGGGACAATCCCGATATTGTGGATTTTGCCAGACGACTATTGGCTGATATGGGTAAGGTAGCCGGGTTAAATCTGGATTCCAGTAAATTTCCCAGGAGTTTACAACCTCTGAAGGGTTATGAAAAACGGGCTGAAACTCGGCAAAAGATCGAGTTTTCTGTGGACAAGGTTGTTGCGGGTAAGACCCTGGAAGTAATTTATGATCTTGAGGCTCGTTTGGAGGCCGACTCTGAGGATTCGGAACTGAGATTCATCCTAGGTGTTTTGAATCTTTTAGTGGATCGTGAGGAACAGGCCGAGGAGTATTTTGAGGATTCGGTGTATCGCAGTCCTTACGATTACCGCAGTTTAAATTCCTTGGCAGAAATTGCCTTCAGGCAGGGAAAAATCGATCAGAGTCTGATTTATTGGGAACGAATGAAAAGAGTTTCCACCGTGATTCCATTTGCCGATAGCCTTGGCCCCATTCTGGATGCTTTTTCCAGATTTATTGAGATAAATCCTGCAGATGAGTGGGCTGTGTACCATAAGGCCCTGCTTTATTTGCATTCGCGAAGAGAACCTGAGGCTTTAGAAATGCTGGAGGGGTTTTCCAAAAGACCAGATCGTAAAACGCCTTTTGGGGATAGAATTCAAATTCTTCTGGGTCAAATATATTACCGCCTTGCCACCACAGAAGGCCGAACCGAGTTTTGGCAAAAGTCTTTGGGAATTTTGCAGCTTGGCAACTATCGTTATCTGGATGTAGCCATTCGTTATCCCAAGGGAGTAGAAGCCTTAAAGCCCATTCCCATACCCCCGGACAAATCGGTCGTACCAGTTCCCGAGGAACAAATTAATTATAGCAAAATGCCCAAAACCAAGGATTTAGTTCGTAATCCCCCCACTCCCACCTATGTGGGGGCATCTAGAAAAGACGGGGATTTTATTGCGGCCTGGAAGAGAGTGGATCAGGTATTAGCCAAAAAGGATCCTAAGGCTGTGTTGAGTTCTTACGATGCTTGGTTGAGGCAAAGGACCTCGTCACAAGAAAGATACTTGGGCACAACTGAAATTTCCCGACAGCAGGAAATTGCCGCAGAATGGGATGAAAAAAGTCAGGCACTTTTAGAAGGGGCCATGAAAAGAGCTGAGAAGGTTGTTTACGAAGGACAAATCAGTCAGGCTTTGGACATTTTACAGGAGGCCGCGAGTTACAGGCCCCAAAGTGCAGATGAGGCATTTATTGGGATTTTGGCCATATTGCTGCTTGAGGGTCGTTATGTAGATTTGGAAAAGCTTTTGGCGGTGGTGGAGCCTTTTGAGCACTATAAACATCTGACTCTCATGATGCAGGCCCACCTGGCTTTTCATAAGGGGATTTTTGCCAATGGACGGGCTTATATCGAACAACTTCCCAAAGAAATTGTGATACCTCCAAACCGCATCTTAAAGGCGATCTTTTTTATCCAGACAGAGACAGCCCGACGGGCCCCCACTGATTTTGAGACCATGTTAAGACTAGGATTAGTGCTTCTTGTGACCGGCCAGCATAAAAACGCGGCTTTGGCATTTGGACGGGCTGGGGAGTATCGTGGCTTGATTCCTTACCGAACCGAGGCTTTAATATGGCACGCTTTACGCGACCGGCGGCGCACTCCCGCCAAGCAGGCTTTGGATCTGATGTTTGATTTATCCCAGACCGATAAACGGGAAAAGTATCTGGCTTTGGCCAAGGCACTGGATCAGTTTTTCACCAGCTTTCGTTTTGTTACCGAATAAGTTTCAAAAGGAAACACGGGATATCCGAGCATGGAGCATACTGTATGCGAAGGCTATGGAAACTCAAATTCTGTTTCAAGTTGAAATCCACGATTTGGCATAGTTTTCTCAAGTACAAAAAATACATTCAAATTTGCATTTTTAGTACCGGAGGAATTTAGGCATGAGCATTCATGAAGAAGGAAAAATATCTGTCACCGCCGAGAACATCTTACCAATTATTAAGAAGTGGCTTTATTCCGAACATGACATTTTCATTCGTGAGCTGGTATCAAATGCCATGGATGCAATTACCAAACACAAACACCTGTCACTGACTAATGAAGCCTCTCAAAAAGATGTGGATTACAAAATTCAGGTCAGTATTGATGAACCTAACAAAACCATCCGTATTCGTGATAACGGCTTGGGCATGAGTGGAGATGAGATCAAACGCTACATTGCCGAGGTTGCTTTTTCTGGGGCCACAGAATTTGTGAATAAGTATAAAGGTGCTCAGGAAACCCAGCAGATTATTGGGCATTTTGGATTGGGCTTTTATTCTTCATTTATGGTGGCTGACAAGGTAGAGGTTCGTTCCCGGTCCTTTCGTGAAGGCGAAGTTGCGGTATGCTGGTCCTGTGATGGCTCCACAAGCTACACTCTTGATGAGATCAGTGACTTTGAGGGACATGGCACAGAGATTACCCTGTACATCAATTCGGAATCTGTTGATTTTCTGAAGGAA
>DITF01000297.1 GCA_002422125.1 bacterium UBP17_UBA6191 | reverse complement strand
ATTGAGCTTACCATTCGGGAAGATCATGCGGCAGAGCATAAGATCGATACCAAAGCTAAAGGCCCATTTGCTCAGTTAAACTATCTGTTCTAATCAAAAATAGATCTGGAGGCTCAGCCTAAGGCTGGGCCTCTATGCTTTTGGACTGTTATTATTATCTGCTGGTTTGCTGGAATCTTCTGAAGATTTGTTTTCAAGCGGTGTCGGACGAGATGCTTCCTCTGTCAGAGTACTGGTGAACTCTTGACCGGCTTTACGAAACTCCCGTATTGCCTGACCAACACCTTTGCCGATTTCCGGCAAGCGTTTGGGTCCAAATACAACTAGGGCCACAATCAGAATTAAACTTAGTTCCATTACGCCGATACCAAACATGATGACTCCTTCAAAATATACTCAGACAGGATACCATAGCTTTTAAGAGTGGAGTTCTCAAAAATCCGCTACTGCGTATAATGTATATTATGTTAACTAAAGTGGATGTAAAATTGGATTGAATACAGGCTGAATTTTAAGCGATTGAGACCTAGTCCATATCCTAGGTATGGAAATAATAAAAACAGTTTATTTTGTCTAATTTCGCATGTGATACAATGTTCGACCATGCGTAGTCCAATTCTACTTATAACAACTATTATTCTGATTCTATGCGGCTGTACCAAGCCAGAGGACCCTAGAATTCAAGCCGAATTACACATTCGTGAATTTCTGGACACCATAAAAAATAATAATATTAAATCAGCCTACTTGATGACAGATCCCCGTTTACAATCTGCATCCAGTTATGAGGACTTTTTTGAAACTCTGGATTATTTTAAGTTAAATGCGATGGAGAGTTATACACTGGGTGAAATTAGTCTTTCCAAGGGTGTAGCCACACTAAATGTTGAGATACTGATTCCTGGATTTGTGATTGCCCCTGCTGAAATGCGCTTTGTATTTACAAACAATCGCTGGTCCTGTGCTTATTTTTTGGTCAACCGTAAACAATATTTTACCAATCAGGGAATGCGCGAGCCCACTAGGCCAGAAATGGAGCGATTGGCCACTCAGACTTTTTTGGATTTTCAAATCGCCTGTAAATCATTTGGGTTCGAAGATTGGCACAAAACCGCTATTTCAAAGGTTTGGGCACAAAAAACGGATCCAATTGCCTTAAGAGAAAGATACAAAGACTTTCTTAAGGAGCAATTTCAGCTTGCTAATTTCCGTGATGCACGGCTAAATTTAATTTCTGCATCTGGAGTGCGCGTGGATGGTAGCTTGTTTTTAAAGGGTGAATTTTTGTCGAGAATCAATGTACAATTTGAAATGGAATTTCTTTTTGAAGACTCAGTTTGGAAACCGATTGGATTGACCTTTGGCCTCTGAAAACCCACCAAAAACAATTGTAGTTGCTCCTAAAGCCAGTTTACCTGTCAGAGTAGAGGATGCAAAGTCTGATCTTAACAGTTCCGATTCTGATGTCAGAATGCAAGCTGTTCGGGATTTAATCTCACTTAGGGATCCCAAATACCTAGAACTTCTGACAGAAGCCTCCAATCGCGAAAGCGATGTGCAGATTCGCTACGAAATCAAAAAAGGTATAGGCATCCTGCGCAATCTACAGCCGCCCAAACCCGTTGTAATGGGGATGGACAGTCAGGCAGCGGTAGGAAACCTTAAAAAAGTGGAAGAATCCCTGTTGTCTGATGATATCGAGCAGGTAAATAAGGCCTTTCGCTATGTTTCCCAGTACCGCTTAAAGCAGTTTCTGCCCCTGATGCAGAAAATCAGCCGCGAGCGGGATTCAGCTTACCAGAGAAGTCTTGTCATCCGTTTTATGCAAACAATCGGGGGAGAACACTATTTTACCGAAATTGTGGCCTATTTAGGTGACGAAGATCCTAGAGTAGTCTCGACGGCCATTGAGGCTCTGGAAGCGATTGGAAACACTAAGGCTTTGGCTTATTTAGCCCAATGCGTGACCCATCCCCATAATCGTGTTCAAGCCTCTGCTATGAAGGCCCTATACAATTTAGGTGATCAGTCCGCCCTAAATCTCTTTGAAAAGATGGTGGCTTCTCCTCATTCAGAATATAGAAATAGTGCCGCTTATGCCTTGAAGGAAATGAAAATTGAAAAGGGGATTCCCCTTCTGGCCAAGCTAGCAAAAGACGAGGTCGAGGCAGTTAGACAAAAGGCTTTAGATGGCTTAAAAGAAATGGCTGATGCTGGTCATACCGTGGCGGCTGATTTGATTAGGGGAGATACATCCTCTCTTGAGACCATCTCTTCTATAAACGATGCTCCCCTTCCACCCTATCCTTTGGGCATGACTCTGGAAACAAAACTACAGTGGTTAAGAGGAATCCCGGCAGAAGCTGCGGATGCATTTCGAGAAGAAATTATTCTGGTATTACCTCAGGAACATGAAGACAAAGCTATTGCGTCTTTGGTGATGGCTCTAGCTCGTTTTGTTCACCCAGATTCAGCAAAGGCGGTTATTCCCTTTTTAGAGAGCCGAGTGGATCGAATTCGCGCCAATGCTGTCGAAGCCTTAGGAACCCTGCTTCCCGTTTCTGATCGTGAGGTATTGTTGCCAATGTTGGATGATGCCAACAATAGGGTAATCGGAAACGCTATTTTGGCGCTTTATGAGCACTATCGTCAACTATCCTTAAAGGCTCTTCGTTATCTGGCTGAATCTTCGAATCGCAATGAGCAACTGACAGCAGTTTTTTGTATTGGTGGTCTCGAAGCCGATGATTGTCTGAATCTTAGTGAATATCTGCTTGAATCTCTGTTTTCCGATGTCCGAGAAAAAATGCTGACTGTGCTTGAAAGGCTTTCTACAGATTCGGTCATGGCCATGAGAATACTAAAGCAAAACCGTCTACGAATGGCCATGTTTGAGCCACAGATAGAAAAAGTAGTGCAACCCACTGCCGTAGCCGAAGAGATTCCTCGTGTTATGGAACCTGAGCCAATAGTGAAGGAATCCGTCGCAAAGAAGACCCTACTGCCCAATACCACTGCCGTCCCCGCTACAGCAGCTATCCTACCTGTAACTACTGCCAAAACTCAGCCCTCCTCCCAGGCTTCCTCTCAGCCCAAAAAGACGGTCATACCCACTGCTGTACCAAAGTCATTTACGGAAGAATTGAACTGGTCCAGCCTGTATGCATTTTCTGGCTGCCTCGGATTTTTGGTTTTGATTTGTGTCACCCGTCTTCTGATAACCTCAGACAGTAATTTTCAAAACTTTGTTATGATTCCCATCAAGACTTTGTTGATTTCAGAATCGATCCATTGGCTTGTGTTTTACGGAATCATACCTGTGGTTTGTGTCTGGTTTCTGGCAAGTAATCTGGAAATACTTAGCCGGATTCCATTTTTGACTGGTTTTATTTGTGGGTTAATTTTGCTGTTATATATCCCATCGATTAATTACATGAAAATTAGCCAGGGTCAGGGATTTAACTTCTTAGGATATTATACGGCGGAATCCTGGTTTAACCTATATACATTTTCATATCAGCTCGCCCTCATGTTTTTAAATTTACCTTTTTTTATCCTACCCGGAATTGTGGAGGGTATAACCTTTGTTAAAGAACAAGCTTCTAAGGTTATGTTATCCGTTTTAGCATTTTTATGCTTAACCAGTATCCTGTGGCTAGGGATTTTAAATTCATCTTCTTATTATGAACTTGAAACCAGAAGGATCCACAATCTGGAATCCTACATGATGACTCAGCTTCAACAAATTCGCG
>DITF01000091.1 GCA_002422125.1 bacterium UBP17_UBA6191 | reverse complement strand
AGTATATGGTGAAAATGTTTCCCAGACGGCCCAGTTTGCCGTCTCTGGATCCGTGCAGGCCGCAATTGTGGCCTACTCACTAGTTTTAAGTCCAAACCTCAATCCACTGGTTGATTATATTCATCTGCCAAAGCATTTACATGAGCCTCTATTACAAAGAATGGTGCGCCTGACGGAAAATAGTAGTTCCAAAAATTTTTATGAATACCTGATCTCAAAACAGGCCGGGTTGGTTTTTGTGAAACATGGATTTTTGTCCCCATTTGTAAAATAGTATGGATTGGCAATCGTTTTGGGTAACTATCAAAATGGCCCTGGCCACATGTGTAATCCTCTTGCCGTTTGCCCTGATTCTGGCTCGGATTATGGCCCGTCATGAGTTTTACGGGAAGTGGCTTGTCGAAGTGTTGATTATTCTGCCACTGATTCTCCCGCCCACGGTAATTGGGTACTACATGCTAATCCTTATAGGTTCCAATGGAGTCTTGGGCAGTTTTAGCGAAACCTATTTGAATGTTCCTCTGGCTTTTCACATGTCAGGACTTGTATTGGCATCCGTCATTTTTAATTTGCCCTTTGCTATTTATCCAATTCAAAGGGCTTTTGCCGCCATTGAATCCAATCTACTGGAAGCCGGAGCCCTTTGTGGATTATCCCGTTGGCAGTCCTTTGTTAAAATTGAATTGCCTCTGGTCTGGCCGGGAATTGTATCGGCTCTGGTATTGGTATTTACGCATACACTGGGGGAGTTTGGGATTATTTTGATGGTCGGGGGCAGTATCCCAGGGGAAACCAGAACCCTCTCGATTGCCATTTATGATCGGGTACAGGCCTTTGACTGGAATGGGGCCAATACGATGTCTTTGTTTTTGCTACTCATTTCTTCGACCGTGATCTATTGCCTTGGTTTTTTATCTCGCCTGCAATATGGCAAGAAGGATGGGCCGCACATTGTTTAGGGCAGACTTTGTCTTAACCAAACCGATTGCTTTGAGTGCCAGCCTAAGCCTCAAGCCTCGTGAAGTTGCTGTTCTTTTTGGTCCCTCTGGATCGGGAAAAACCACGGCTCTTCGCTGTTTGGCTGGACTTATAAAACCAAAGTCTGGCAGTATTGAGGCATTTTCCACCATCTGGCAGGATGAATCTGGTTTTTTTCTGCCCGCCCGGCACAGGCAAGTATCCATGGTCTTTCAGGATTACGCTCTTTTTCCGCATCTTAAAGCCTGGCAAAACATTGCTTTGGCCTGTTCTGAAAATGAAAAGGTGGCTCGTGACTGGCTTACTCGTTTTTCCATGTCAGATTTGGCAGAACAGTATCCCAAAGAACTTTCCGGGGGTCAGAAACAAAGAGTAGCCCTGATGCGAGCACTGGCTAGAAGCCCTAAACTGTTGCTTTTAGATGAACCCTTCTCGGCCGTGGATTCCATGACCAGAAAGGTCTTAAGACAAGAGCTTATCAAACTTAGAGACAGTCTGGATTGTGCCGTAGTGCTTGTGACCCATGACTGGGAAGAGGCTCGACTTCTAGCCGATAAAGTCTATATCCTCTCTGATGGGAAAATCTTGCAAACAGGCACAATCCAGGAATTGGAAAACAACCCTCAATCCGATCAGGTGTCTCAGATCATTGGCATATAGCATTTGCTATGACTCAAGGTTTTGTTCTAAGCTTGGGGTATGAAATTTGATCCAGCTTTAGAAATTCAGAACTTTTTGGTGTTTGGTGAGTTTGGGGATGTGAATCCATCGATCTGTGACTCCTCTACTTACACTTTTTTGCAGGCAAATACTATGCAAGGGGTGTTTGAAGGGGACATTGAAGGCTGTTTTCTTTACAGCAGGCAGTGGAATCCCACCAGCCGCTATCTTTGTCAGGCTCTATCCAGAATGGAGGGAGGGGAAGATGCCCAGGTTTTTGCTTCGGGAATGGCGGCCATTAGTTCCACGCTTTTAGAGCTTTGTTCAGCCGGTGATGAGATCATTTGTGGCCGTACGGTGTACGGGGGAACCTATGCTCTTTTGGCCAACTTGTTGCCTCGTTTTGGAATCAAGACTCATTTTGTGGACTTAAGTGACGAATCAGCGATTGAGGAAAAAATCAGCCCCGCCACCCGTTTGATCTATACAGAGTCCGTGAGTAACCCACTGTTGGAAGTCATGGATTTACCAAAATTGGCGGCCCTTTGCCAAAAGCAGAGTTTGAAGCTTGTAGTGGATAATACATTCTGTCCCATGATCCTTAGTCCGTTAAGGTTGGGTGCAGACATTGCAGTATATAGCATGACCAAGTTTATCAATGGATCAAGCGATTGTATTGCAGGTGCAGCGGTGGGCAAAAAAGAGTTCGTAAAATCACTGGTTGATGTGAATCAGGGTGTGGGTATGCTGATGGGGCCAGTATTGGATGGCTTTCGGGCTGCCGGGATTTTGAAGAATCTGCATACACTTCATTGCCGTATGCAAAAGCATTCTGAAAACGCTCTGGTACTGGCGAATTATCTGGAAAAAGTGGGATTAAAGGTCTTTTATCCAGGGTTGACTTCACATGCCGGTCATTCTCTGCTAGGAAAGTTGATGAATTCGGGATATGGCTATGGTGGGGTTTTGACGGTGGATCTAAAGACAAAGGCTATGGCTGATCAATTTATGATAAAAATGCAGGAAAATAAAGTTGGCTATCTCGCCGTTTCGCTTGGGTATTTTAAGACATTATTTAGCGCGCCTGGGCATAGCACTTCCTCAGAGATTCCCGAATCTGACAGGCTAAAAATGGGAATTAGTGACGGATTGGTTAGAATATCTGTGGGTCTTGATCGGGACATGCATGCAACTTGGAAGCTGATTGAGAAATGTCTTCCTTAAAACCAGAGGCCGATTGTTTATTAGTCTGACACTCTCGGGAGGAACACAGCCTTGATGCATTCAGGATTTCTGACAGCAATCTGAATGTGATTTTCAGAATAAAATTTGGAGCCATCATATAAAGGCTTTCCTTCAATAAAAGCAGCCCGTACTGAATCAAATTTTTGCTGCTCATTTTCTGCGAGCTGACAGGCGTATTGAATAACCTTACAGTCAAGAAATCGGCCCTTAAAATCAAAGTCATTTTGTCCCAGAGATTTATTTTTAGGTACTTGCTGGCCGTTATCGTCCAGTTCTTTCATTAACAATTTATGAGCTACTTTAAGAAACTCGTTATATTTGTGATCCAGAAGGTCAAGACAGTTTCCTAAATCAATCACAGACCCGACTACAAAAGGATTTTTAACACTTGACCTCTCACGCTTTTGCAGCCACTCTGCATATTGTTTTGCTCGCGCATAGTTGTTTTCCCAAAAATAAATTCCTGACCCAAGCCAGTCATAAGGGTTGTCGCTTTGTTTAAACGAAGCACCATTGATAAGTTCTCGGCCTATTTTTTCATCAGTACCATGAAAGCCAAACACCAAAGCCGGATGAGGTGAATACATGGGCTATTATTCAGTTTGAAGGAGAATCAATGCTTTTGAAGAACTCAACACAAGGCAAATTGTCATTACGAATTAGATTGCCGTCTTTGTCGATAATCCCAGCGCATTCAAGCCGTTGCCGCGCCAGTTCAGGGTTTGGCTTCTTCTTAATATCTTCTGATACTTTCTTAATAAGAATGTCAATCGGGCTCTTCTTTCTCATAACTTAATTTTATAGTATTACCGCTGAGAGGTTCAAGCCAGGGAGTAAAGTATTTGGTGATTTGCATACAGAATCCCACCTAAAAGCACCACCACCCATGAAGGCAACTTCCAGACTTCAAGCAAGCAGAAGAATATAAGTGCCAACACAAAATCAACTGGACTCAAAATGCCGCTGGTGATGACTGGATCATATAAGGCGCTCATTAAAATTCCGACCACGGCGGCATTGATTCCAGGCATGGCCTTTAGCATGAACTTCTTTTTACTGAGAGTATCCCAGTAAGGAAGAGTCCCTAAAATCAAGAAAAATGAGGGCAAAAAAATGCAGGCTGTGGCAAATAGACCACCGGCTATGCCTCCAGGGTTCTTTTGGATGGCTCCAAGATAGGCAGCAAAGGTAAACAGTGGTCCAGGAACGGCTTGAGCGGCCCCATATCCAGCCAGAAATTGATCGCGGTTTACAAATCCAGAATCAACAAAATCCGCCTCAAGTAGGGGCAATACGACATGACCACCGCCAAAAACCAGAGAGCCGGCTCTGTAGAAGGCATCGGCTTGAATTATGGAAGAATGCCTTTGATATTGGGCTAGTGCCGGTAGAAAAATCAGAAATAGGATAAATAAGGCCAGGTAGACTGGGGCATATTTATGATTTTGAGGGCTATGATTGCTGGGGGGAGATAAAGCAGGGTTTAAAAATATTGAGCCAAGAAAAAGACCACAAACAATGGCAAGAATTTGGGCTAAAGTACCTGAGAATAGAGAGGTTATCAGGGTTGCAATCAACATGATGGCAATTGTAGAGCGATCTGGGCATAGTTTACGGCCCATTACCCATACAGCTTGGGCCACAACGGAGACAGCCACTACTTTGAACCCATGAATCCAGCCTAGGTATTCATTGCCAACATATTGTAGTCCCTGAGCAAAACCAATTAGGATCAGGGCTGAGGGCAAGGTAAATCCAATCCATGCCAGAATTGAGCCAATCAGTCCACCTCTTTGATAACCAATGGCGATCCCTATCTGAGAACTGGCAGGGCCGGGTAAAAATTGACACAGGGCCACCAAATCAGCATAGGCTTTATCCGTCAGCCATTGTTTTCTGATAACAAACTCTTCACGAAAGTAGCCTAAATGAGCGACTGGCCCACCAAAAGAAGTGAGTCCTAGCTTCAAAAAACTTAAAAACAGGGTTAGCATTATTCTGATCCCATGGCTAAACTTATAGTAACATCAACAAGAATAAGATTGGAGACTGATGGCCTTTTCTCTATTTAAGCCCGTGGATTATTCTTCAGTTGACCCGGTAATTTTAGATGGTGAACTGAGTGTAGAGGCTGGCTTGCGCATGCTCGCAACATTTTTTGGGTATTGTGGGTTTGCGGTCGCCGTTGGTGGGGACTATTTTAAGGTGACAAACCAGGATCTCATTGGTTCGATTGTGAGTGTATGTATAGCTCTGGCTATTTTATGCTACCTGATCCGTTGGTGCTTTTGGGAATATCTGGAATTGTGGATTAAAGAGGACAGGTTGGTAAAAGTGCAGTCCTTTCTGGGATTATTCTACCTACGAACTGATTTGTGCTCAGTTAGTGAAATCGTTCAGATTCAATTCTTTCGGACTAAGCATATAAAGGGAAAAGGCCATTACTACAGGTGGGCCATGGAGATTTGTTTCAGTGATGACTCCACTCTAAAAGCAGGCCCTCCCGTCCGGTATAGGTATTTAGAAAGAGAGATGGCTAAGGCATTAGTCTTAAGTAAAAGACTGGATGTAATTCTGGAAGGCCCACTGTCCCCTCTATCTGACAGACACATGCCTAGTTTGGCGGCGATTCGAAGCTTTGTACACCGGAATGATTCCTATATTTGGAATATTTTGTCCGAAGTGAACTGGAATTCAGTGCTGGTTGCTTTAAGCATAATTTTTTCTGGTTTTATGCTGGTGACAATTTTTTAAAATACCCCTTGACAGATATAACAAGTGTAGTGCATACTACTCTTCCTTCAGTGAACGAACTGGATGGCGCGATGGCTAAACCGCTAGGGAGTAATCCCAAACGGCATGCCACAAAGGCTCAAATGGAGAGTCTGGCTCACAAAAGTGATTCAGGCGCTTTGTTTTTGGGAGCAAGGCCATGAAGTCCCGTGAATTTGATGTGAACCAAGACTAGAGTCTTGGAGAACACATCTAAAGACACAAGGACAAGATGGCATTCCTTAGAAGTAAGGAGAAGCTCAAAAACAAGGTTACATCCGTCAAAGTCCAAACAATTGCAGAGGTAACCAGCAGGTTTTTTGTGTTCTTCGGAATTTAAGAATTATTGCTAGGGACTTTTTGGG
>DITF01000170.1 GCA_002422125.1 bacterium UBP17_UBA6191 | reverse complement strand
TCAGATTCAGGACGGGTCTATTACATCAAGAGAGTTGGCCTCTGGAGTTTTAACAGGAGACGCTCTGGGTGAAGGCAGTATCACAGAAATTAAACTTCGTACCGGAGCCATGACCGGAAATATTTTGGCCAGCGGCTCAATCCTTACTACTCATATTGTGGATCTGTCTTTTGAAGATGGACAATTTGCTGACGGTAGCTTTGAAGGTGCGCACTTTCAAAATGAAACCATCAACACGGACCGGTTTGTGACCCCACTGAATTTGACCGATGATAAAATTTTTCCCAAAACCCTCTTAAATTCAGCGTTTAGCGCAGGCTCGATAAATTCCAGAGTTTTGATGGATCAAAGTCTGTACGGTCGTCTCTTTGCCGATTTTTCCTTATCCAATCCCGAACTTGAGGATGGATCTGTTCAAGATATCAAGTGGCGTGAAAACTCCATAGTTCATTCCATGCTCGGTATGGATATTGTTACTGTTAGCCGTTTGGGGCTTGAGGCTGTGTCTGGTCATCATTTTATAGACAGGCAAATCACCAGGGATCGTTTTACGGTTGCCAACTCCACAATTCATTCCGATCTTCTTTCCAATGNNATGCTTCTTTTACAGCCAGGGAATTTGGAGCGGCATCCATTGTTTCCGGTAAGTTTTCAACTCTGGCTACACAACAACTAATCAGTTCTAAAATTGCCAATCAACAGATTGATGCACCAATTGTTAATGGTGCAATTCTTGAGCCAAAATTTTCGGATAATGCTTTTGATACCAACGATTTAGCTGAAAATGTGGTAACCAACTCCAGACTCGCCAGTGCCATTCTGACTCGTGGCCATCTGGGTTTGAGTACCATTGAGGGCAGTAAATTTGCCAATGGTTCGATTGAAGCTACTCATCTTGTCAGTGGTAGTGATTTTTTTGTAAAAATGCAGAATGATGCCATTTTGGACACTAATATCAGCACCAGAGTGTTAAGAGGCAGCTATTTTTTAGATTCTAGTATTGCCCTTGATCGATTTTCACCTAACTCGCTTTTTTCTGGTCAGTTAGGTTCTATGGATCAAAGTGTTTTAGGTGCAGGCTCCATTTCCGGTCGTGCACTTAGGGTTAGTACCATGACCACTTTGATTGTCGATAATTCACAGATTACGGCGGACAAAATTGCTGATCTTAATCTGCCTGGAGAACTGTTGGCAGACAATGTGATCACCGCATCTAACACCGGTTTAGTTATCCTGACTGATGGAAAATTTTTGCCTCTGACTCTTATAACCGAAGATTTCAGTCCCAATTTTATCAATTCTAAAATCAAATCAGACTCACTGACCGGTGGCGAGTTTGTGCGGGGTTTTCTGAATCAATCCCACTTTGGACCCTCAGTGATTCGGACGGCAAAATTGAGTGATGCTGGAATTACCTCAAGAGTGGTGCTCAATGGCACAATTTTGACGGGTAAAATTAACAATGTGGGTCTAAATGTCATTCGTGTGTTTTCGGATCTGGCTGATGCCGATTTTGCCAGCGATTCAATTGTTGGGGGCTCGATTAGTGGAACATTGGATTCCAGAGTAGTGCTGGATGGGGCTATCACCTCAGCCAAAGTTCAGGATAATCAAATTGGGTTAGCTAGCTTTCAAAGTGGTAGTATTGGTGGCAATAAAATTGCTGCTGGAATTAATCAGGCCAAACTCTTAAACTCGGTTATCAGCAATCAAAAGTTGTCTACCACCGATAAAATCCAGGGCACTAAACTCGGTGATGATCAGGTTACCAGTGCCGTGATTTTAGATTATGCTATTACTAATGCCAAGGTCAGTGGGATTGTGGGCACTAAGTTCACCAGTGTAGATTCAGATAGGATTGAGACTCATGGGTTACAGAGTGCAGCATTTGACAACGACACCATAGATTCGATTCGGATTGAGGATGGAACCATTAACGAAACCGTAATCGCTGCTACTACCCTTTTGAATAGGTCTTTTGCTGATAATTCTATTAACGGTGATAAAATCACACCTAGCAGTTTATCTCCCGCTAAGCTTGCAAACTCAGCTATTGGAGTGGGTAAGATTCGTAATACCACTTTGGATGCCTCTGACTTTGCTGACGGGGCAATTTTGAATGCTAATGTTGAAGATAAAGCCATTTTAGGTACACATATCAATTTTGTAGACATCCCCACGGCCCGAATCAGTAATGGGTCTTTTAACTGGGGCCATCTTACTGATGGAGCCATTGGTTCAGCCCAGATTGGGCCACGGTATTTATTCACCAATGCCTTTGGTAACTCTCAGGTTTCGCTTAACAAGGTAACAGCCGATCCAGCCATTGATCACTTTATTTTCAAAGATGCTACCTTTACTGGGGCACAGCTTAGTGCCACCATGTCCGGCCAAAAAATTGCCAATAATCAAATTGAAAGAAACAATCTGGCCCTAGCTGTGATTCCTACTGCAAAGCTGACGGATGTGATTTTAAGAGAAAAACTGGTGCAGAATTCAGTGACTCGGGACAAGTTCACCGCTGGGGCTTTTATTAATACTCTGGCTGTAATTGCTGACAACAGTCTTGACCACACCAATTTCGTCTCCGATGGTACTGCAATGAACCCTAATGAGAAATTTCCAACCAAAGTTATGGTCGGGACCAATTTTGACAAAATACTGGGTACGGGCTTTAATTGGGCTAACTCAACAGCTATGCACACCCTACCATCAAGATTATTTAAGGATTTGAATGCCAGTAACTTTTCTACAACCGTTGGAGAAAAACTGGAATCGGCTCAGATTAAGGATGGAATTGTAGGAGCGGCCTCGATTCCAAGTGGATTTTTAACCGTGGCTCATTTAAGTTCCAGTGATACCAGAATCAAAAATATGTTCTACTTGGATGCCGCAGACACGGACACCAATGTGGATGGAGAACACTGGCATTTTCGAGCCCTTGCTCCTCAGGCCTGTCCTACTGGATTTAGCATTTCACAGGCCGGGGGAGAATTTTGTGTATCGACTGTAGACGAAACAGCCCAAACCCCTTATGCCCTAGTGAATACCTGTTCCAGTAAAGGTGCCAGACTATGTAATCTGGCCGAATTGACTACGGCTTGCAAAGCCGGAACCTATGTTGTTTCTGAGTTTATGGCAAACAAAATGCTACAGGTCAAAAAAGCCACCAGTTCCTGTGATTATGAATTTGAAAACGCCGTGGATTTAAATTCCGGTTCTTACTCAGGCCTGTGCTGCATGAGTCATTAGACTTAAAATTAGGCCCTAGCCTGTGGTTCTCTCTCCTGAGGCAATGGCATTTACTAGGGCTAACAGGCGTTCCAATAGTTCGCTACAGTCCTGATTGTTAATTCTGGCCTGACGAAACTCCTGCAATAGCTCAATTTGGGCCGCGTGCAGGCAGGATAGCGCTCTTTCTCTCAGTTTAAGAGTGCGAGCCAGCCTAGGCCTGCGATCAGAAAAATCTCCACCCAATAATATTCCTAAACCATTGCGACTTAGACCAAACTCTCTAAGAATTTTGGACAAAAACTGTGAGCGAAGCTGCGGATCGGTGACCAAAGCTGCGTAGCGTTCCATCCAAGTGGCGCTAGCACTGTTTAACCCTGTGTCAATATTAAGAAAAACATACCGTAGAAATGGCCAATGCAAAATCTCCAGCCTCAATTTTTCAAATTCTTCGGGTTCCTTATCCATTAAATCATGAATGGCAGAGCCAACCCCATACCATCCAGGCAGATAAAATCTGGACTGATTCCAGGCAAACACCCAAGGAATGGCCCGTAAATCCTCCAACTTTCTTTCCGCATTTCTTCTTGATGGACGAGAACCCATACGGTTTTCTTCTATCACATCAATCGGAGTGGCCTCAGAAAAAAAGTTTACAAAACCCGGCATTTCCCAAAGCTCACGATAGGCCAAACGACTTTTCTCAGAGAGCTTTTGCATTATCGAAACGCAGGGATTTTCCTCGCGGGTAGGTTCTTTATGAATAAGCGTTGTCGAAAACACTCCGGCCTGTAAAAGCTCAAGATGATAAGAAGCGTTGAGCTGATTGGCATACTTCTGGGCTATGGTTTCGCCTTGTTCGGTCATGCGGATTTCACCAACCAGACTTCCCCAGGGCAAAGCTTCCAAAAATCGCTCGGTTGGCCCGGCTCCACGACTGATTGTGCCTCCCCGGCCATGAAAGAATACTATTTTAAACCCACTGTCTCTAGCCACTGCCTGTAACTTGTTCTGGGCCTGCTGCAATTCCCACTGGCTGGCAAGAATTCCTCCATCCTTGCTGGAATCACTGTAACCAATCATTACCTGCTGGGCGCGATCCACTAACAGCATAGACTGAATCAGGGGATGGGCGAACCATTCCTTTAGAATTTGAGGGGCTCTTCGTAGATCGTCCACTGTTTCAAACAAAGGAACAATGGGCAGAGATGGTATCAATTCGCCTTGATTGTTCATGACAAACAAACCAGCTTCACGGCACAATAAAACCACAATCAACAAATCACTAAGCGAGCGGGTCATACTAACGATCACTGAACCAAGACCATCTGAGCCATATTCACGAATATGACCTGCCACTGCTCTTAGGGCAGAAAGCACCGTAGTGGCATCTTGAGGCAGAGGTAAATAAGGATTTGCAAAAGCCCGGCTGGTTTTAAGTTCCGAATTTAAAAAGGCCACCTTTTCTTCTTCACTCGCCTTTGACCATGATTCCAGCTTAATACCCGAGGAACCAAGAAGCTCCACAAAAGCCTTCTCGTGCATGGCACTGTTTTGACGAATATCCAGTCTGGCCCCAAAAAAGCCAAAAACAGACACCTGCCTTTCCAGTTCAAACAGATCCTGATGGGCTGCCCTTTGGGCACCACAGTCAATCAGTACCTGCCTGATCACCAACAAGTCCCTTTGCAGTTCACATGGTCTGACATAATGAAAAGTCTTCTCAGATGCAGGGATTAAAGTCTGATCGGAGCGGATCGGTAATCTGATCCGACATATCTTAATCCAAAGCCCAATCGGCTCATCCAATTCTTCGGGAGTTGGGCTGTATCCTGTGGTCTTTAAGTACAAATCCAATTTTTCCAAAAAGGTCTCAGGATTTTTTAGCTGGCTACGCGAAAAACTAAAGCGGTCCTGGGCTTTTTTTAAGGCTTGAGACAAAGTCGTAATTGCCGAGGTTCGTAATGCCTCCAGTGTCGATTTTGTAACTTCTGCAGTTACAAAAGGATGTCCATCCCGATCTCCCCCGACCCAGGAACCAAAACACAGTTTTGGCATGCCTTCTGGATTAGGAAGTTGTAGAGGCTTAACTCCTGCCTGTTTCAAGCTCTGTAATAATCTACGGTCAAGCTCTGTCAGACAAACCGGAAATACATCTCTTAAGTAATAAAGAGTTTGTTCCAACTCTGATTCAATTCTGGGTTTGCTGGTTTGAACCACAGCAGTTCGAAAAATTCTCTCAAGAACCACCAGGATCTGATCACGAATCCCTTCCTGCTCCCTCGGAGTAAACATCCGATTTTCTCGCTTTACCAGTAAGGTATACAGTTCGCGAAAATGAGCCAATACTATGTTTCGTTTGGCCTCAGTAGGGTGAGCAGTCAAAACTGGTTCCACTTTTATCTGGGATAAATTGCCCAATATATCATCTAGTCCGTAGCCTGAATTTACAACCTGACGAATCCGATGCTCCCACAATCCGTTGTCCTCATTTAAGGCCTGTCCAGCCTCCAATTTTCGTCGATATTGGTTGGCCGCATTCTCTTCAGCCATATTCAATAGCAAAAACCCTAGGGACAAGACCTGTACAGCTTCTAAATTGCGACAATCCTCCAAACTGGAAGCCGGTTTATCTTGTATTGTGTTTAGAAGTTCGGCCAAATGGTCTTTGCCCAAATCCGTGAGCACCTGGGCTAAACAGTTTTTTAGGAACAAAAAATCATTACTTACCTTGTCGAATAATTCATCTAGGGTGGTATCCATAAAACCCATCGGGACAGAAGATTATTTTTTACAGGCTGATTGGCCGCTCAGCCAGTCCATAACGACCAGCCATCGCAGACTCAGAATAGAAGGAACGATTGCGTAATTCACGATTCTGTCTCCAAGCTGAGGATACCATTGAAGAAATGGTTTGTCCCCATACTCTTCTTCTTTCTGCTCCCTTAAGTGAACTTCCAGGTCTGACTCGTTCTCTTAAAGCTTTGACCTTGGAAACAGGTTTTCCTGTCTGCACGGAGATGTCATAAAACATGGCATAATCAAGCTCCGTAATGTCATTAAATTCTTTCATGTAATTGACATAATAACGCATTTTGTCATCAATAGATTTGCGAGAAATCTCATCAAAACACTGCCTAACTTCCCGTACTCCACCTAATTTGGCAAAAATGGCCTTCAGCTTGGCTCGGCTAGTCCGGCCTGGATCAAAATAGGTTCGCTTCACATGAATCATGGCTGCCTGTGCGTTCATGCTCGCAATCTGAGCCATGGCATTGGTATCTGCTTCTCCCAGCACCTGAACCAAAATGGCTCTGTGCTGCCCCACGGCCAATTTTAAAATGTTTACAATTTCGGCGGAAGCCAGAGTCATGCCAGTAGGTCCCCAAGTAAGGCCCTGTCCATCATTGGTTCCATCCCCGCCTGGCCAATTAAACTGCACTACATCGTAATCAGTGCCTTCAAACAGATAACTAAGCTGACTGGCCCTTTCCTTAAAGTCAGATCTAGGCTGATCGGGAAGGAGGCTACTCATCAAAGCCCCATCAATACAACCATTGGGCTCAAGACCCTTCTCTCTCTGATAGGCCATAATTGCATTTTTCGTTCCGTTGCCAAACTTGCCATCCACGCTTAAATTTAGTGCTCTTTGCACCTCACCCACTGCACTCCATTTACTAGCCATAAGGGTTGGTTTACTATAACGACCAAAACTGTAGGGGGACTCAAAAGCACAATAGTAAATAGTTTGATTGGCAGTCGTATCGGCAACTGGCGCAACACTGGTGGCCGTTGGAGTTGCGACCTCGGCTGTCACTTCCTCAGTGCCTTCAAACTCATTAAAGGCATCTGCGGGAGAGCTCTCAGCCCGCTGGGAATTTCCGTCAGAAGCCACGACACCCTCTGGATGAAAGCCCAAAACAGGAAGGTTGATCTCAGTATCTGCCTGAACCGCAGCAGATGCATCGGTAATGGCGGCTGCGGCTGACTGCTCCAAAGACACGGCAGTTTCAGCAACGGCGGGACTCTCCATGGAACCAGAATTTTCGGACAATACTGCTGAATCAGAAGTCATTGGCGAAAAATCTTCCCTCAAAACTGTGTCATTCGTTGGCGAGTCCTGAAGTACAGTATTGTAATTTTCTGCAGGTTGAACCATGGCTGCATTTGTAGCTGGGGCCACCGAAGCAGAATCTGGCTTCTTGGACATGAAGAATGAAAACAAAGAAGCTGCAAAAATAATTGGCAATAGCGGCATAAAATCTACTACGCAAAACAGACAAAAAAAGTTTCGTACAAAAATGTTCTCAAACCATCATAAAGTGTAAATATATACTTGAAACCATCCGAATCAATAGGTATGAAAGCCTGTAGAAATTGTCGTCAACCCAATGAAGAATCAGCCCGTTTCTGTTTTCAGTGCGGTTCAAAACTAGCCACTAGCCTGCCCGCCTTTTCCATTCCCTTACCGAAACAGCAGTTGGTGCACAAAAAAATTGAGGCTCCGGTTCATGATGCTGAGATTCGTCACCCTCTACAAGCTACTGAAGCGGTAATTACCTCAGAAAATCAGGGTACACTGTTAAGTCCTGAATTGAATGCTAAAATCAGGGAAAGCTTAAAAGCCAAAACGGTCACAACCGAAACCAAAATTCCTGAGCATCTGATGAAACCAAAGCCTAGTCTGTTATCGGCTCAGGACAAGACAGTTCTGAAAAAACTGTTACACCCCAAATCACAGGAAGGCCAGAATCAGGGTCCCTTTACCCTGCCCAGACAAGAAAAAAACTTTGCGCTGCATAAACTTGAAAAAATGGAAACGCAAAAGCAGGAAGAATTGCGCAGAAAAGAACGAGAACAGAAAGTTAGCGAGGACCTAGCCTTTCTGGAACAAATGTTTTCCAAGCCCAAAAAATCTGTTCCTCAGGAGACTTCCAAAGAAAGCATCCTGGCAAAAATTGAAGAAAGACGGGAGCTTGCCCGTACCGCCGTAGGTAGCACAGGGGACAAAAATATGGACTTCAGTCCCAAGCCTGAGATGGAAAACACTCAGCCAATTCCTGATGCTTCCCTGTGGTTACAGGCCAATCACAAAAAGCGGCCTGCAACCCCATCGGAACAGTTACAGAAGTATACCGTCAATGCTGGTTCGGAATGGATGACACCCTTTCTGACCTTGGCCGTATTTTTGTACTTCTGTTATGTTCTGTACATCTAATCTTGGCACCATCGGACTATTTTTTCTGAAACTGGGCCGCCCGTTTCTCCAAAAATGCTCTGGTACCTTCTTGTTTATCCAATGTTCCGCAGACCTGGGCAAACTCCAGAGTTTCTACTTGTAGAGCTGAATTGAGATCCAGTGAAAATCCTAGACGGATACTTCTTTTGGCGGCACGAACTGACAAGGGAGCCTTCTCTTTGATTTTATCCGCGATAGCACGAACTGACACCTCAAGTTCGGCCTTTGGAAACACACCCTGAATTAATCCGTCTTCCAATGCCTTCTGGGCTGTTACCATTTCACCTGTATAAATATACTCTGAGGCTTTACCAACTCCAATCAGGCGGCTCAATCTCTGGGTGCCCCCGTAGCCGGGAATTAACCCTAGCCCAACTTCGGGTAATCCCAATTTGGCTGTATCGGCGGCATAGCGTAAATCACAGGCCAGAGCTACCTCAAGCCCTCCACCAAGAGCAAACCCGTTAATGCAGGCAATCACAGGACAAGGAAACTCCTCAATCTTTTTAACAAACCGATGTCCCAGATTAGATATTTCCCGCCCAGTTTCAACCGAAGCTTCGGCCAACTCTGAAATATCTGCTCCGGCAACAAAGGCCTTTTCACCCTTGCCACTTAAGACCAGTACCGCAATTTCGTTATCATGGGCCAAAGTTTCAAGTATAGAAATGCCTTCCTCTATCAAATCCCTATTTAAGGCGTTCAACACCTTTTCTCTTGAAAATTTCAAGGTGAATACGGGTCCATCTTTTTCCAGTTCAAAATACTGCATGTTTAATCCTTCCATTTCCAGATCATGCCTATGATTTGCCTAACCAAATTTTCATCAACTTCCTGATTCATGCGTCCCGTTATATAGAGGGGATAATTTTTGTACATGGTCGTAATACCCAAAATTGGCCTGGTGTCAGTCGCCTCCTTCTGGAAATAATAAACCCCCCAAAAAAATTCCTGTTTAGCCACAACAATTGATTCTGGTTCATGGGACCGTAAACTGGCACTGACTCGCGACTTATCTCTGTCCAGCAATCGGGCATCGCTGACAAGGGTGTCGGCGTAACCAAGATACAAATCTTTCCCAGTGGGTAAAATTGAGTCATAAAATGGTTTAGTTCCAACCGTCAGCCTCAACTCCATCTCTTTGGATGCCAGGAGGTAAACCCGGTACGATGCTGCATCTGTTGTCTGAGTCGAAACCGAAAATTTTTCAGAAGAATGATTTAAAATCTCTGCAAAAACATTCTCTGCCCACAGATTGGTTGTGGCCAAACCCACAATTATTTGTAACCAAACAAACCTTAAAAAAATCATGGTCTCACCTCGCCCAAATGTGTTTTAACTGCCAAAAATAGCCCCTGTAAAGTGGCTTCATTGGCCGATACAACCCTTGGCATTCCCCAGGCCAAAAGTGTCTCAAAACTTCTTCGTCCCATGCAAAATGTCACAAAACTGTGCTTTACAAACCGCCTTAACGATAGGGCCTGAGAAGGAGCAAGAACCAGAAAACCAGGATACTCAAACTGAGTAAACAACTCCTCAAGCAGATTGTCAATCATGAGACATCTCGAAGTATAAATAGGCATGGGCATTAACTTTACACCAGAAGTAATGGCTCGGCTGACCTCTT
>DITF01000229.1 GCA_002422125.1 bacterium UBP17_UBA6191 | reverse complement strand
AAGGCATCATCCATGGACTGAATGGATAATTCCCTTAAGCGATTCAACATTGCCCCAGATTCCTGCATGGCAGAGTCGGCGGTTTGAAGAAGAGACACACCGCTTTGCATATTGTTAATGGCCTGATTCAATCCACGAATCTGACCGCGAATTTTCTCCGATATCGTGATTCCGGCGGCATCATCGGCGCCTGAATTGACCCTTAGCCCGGTACTAAGCCTAGTAATTGACTCCTCAAGACGGGAGGAATGGGTCCTTTGATTGTTAAGAATTAGACTTGCTGAGATATCAGAATTGATACGCATCGTCATTTGCTGTTCCTTCCTTGGACCAGACAATGAAACAGATAAGCTGTCCACCACCTATGATTGAATTGTTTTAGAGTCTTTGAACCCTCTCGGATCCTTGGTACAAATTCTTTATATATAGTTATGATAGTCCTAGATATTGAAAAATTCAACCTGATTGATCTTGAGGCCTGTGTAGGATCTGGTTTCTACCCAGCGTTGTATTTGGATTTGTAGGGCTGAATTTTGAGAAATCAGGCTAGTTGGGATATGCGATTCCAAATCACGGGGGATTTAGGTATACTGGCTGCGAATTTATTATCAGCCTTGGCAGGGGGAAAAATTGTGGCCAGTGAAGACTTTTTCCAACGAGCAAATCTGGACTACCTGGAAGAGATGTATCAGAAATATCGGGCAGATCCCAATTCAGTTGAACTGGATTTAAAATATTTCTTCCAAGGGTTTGATGCCGCTCGGACACAGATTGAGGTAGATGTAAGTACGGGTAAAATTCAGAAGAATTTATTGCCTTTGGCCTTTGCAAAGCCCACAGAATCCCAATCAGAAGAGTACAGTTCCATCCCAAAGGATGATCAGTCCAAGGTTATTGAGTTAATTGAGGCCTACAGACGGTTGGGACATCAGAATGCAAATTTGTCGCCCATCGGTGGAAGCCGGGCCTTAGCCTCTTTAGATTTGTTTACCTTCGGCCTGCATGAAAGCCAGCTTGACACGGCGTATTTCACAGGTAGCCTGTTTGGGCCAGATCGGGCCACTTTACGCGAAATCATTAGTTATCTGGAAGACACCTACTGTAGAAATGTCGGTGTTGAGATGTCCTCCATTGAGGCGGTGGAGGAAATTCGCTGGTTGCAAAGACGAGTGGAATCAACTAGAAATCGGACCGAACTGGATGTGGCTTCCAAGCTTTCCATTTACAAACATTTGTATACGGCTGAGGCGTTTGAGAAATTTTTACATTCCCGTTTTGTAGGCCAAAAACGCTTTTCTCTGGAGGGCCTGGATTCTATTGTACCCATGCTTCACGCTTTAGTTGATGAGGCAGGTGAGCTAGGGGTACAGGAGATATTTTTAGGTATGGCTCATCGTGGCCGACTTAATGTCCTGACGAATGTGCTAGGCAAGCCCTATCAGGCAATTTTTACTGAATTTGAAGGTGATGGTGCCGGAGTCGTGGGTGATGGTGATGTGAAGTATCACATGGGTTACTCCACTGAAATTAAAACCAGAACTTCAAAAGATGTATATCTGGCCTTAAATCCTAATCCAAGCCATCTGGAATTGGTGAATCCCGTAATTCTTGGCAAAGTGTATTCCCGTCAAATATCGTTGGGAGATACGGATAAAAAGCGGGTGATACCTCTGCTTTTGCATGGGGATGCAGCATTTGCTGGGCAGGGTATCAACATGGAGAGTTTACAGCTTTCCCGAATCAATGGTTATCAGATCGGCGGTTCTGTCCATTTGATTTTAGATAATCAGATTGGTTTTACGGCCGAGGCCTTGGAAACCCGATCTACCCGTTACCCTACCGATCTATTGAAAATGGCCGGCTGCCCTGTATTTCATGTGAATGCTGATGATCCTGAGGCTTGTGTTCACGCTATCAGGCTAGCTGTGGAATACAGGCAGAAATTCCACAAGGATGTGGCTGTGGATATCATTGGTTATCGCCGTCATGGACATAATGAAGGGGATGAGCCAGCCTTCACCTCTCCGCAAATGTATTCGATTATCCGAAAACATCCTACCGTTTGCCAAAAATATCGTGATCAGCTTCTGAATGAGGGCATAGCAGTCGCCCAAATTTTGGAGATCGAATCCAGTGTCAATCATACATTGGAAATACATTATGATAAGGCCAAGCGCAATGAGCCTGTGGAGTTAAAAAACAACCCGCGCTTTGGCTGGGAAGAAATCAAAAAGCAGGATAAGGAAAATCGTCTAACTGGCGTGTCAGAGGACCGTTTAAATCAGATTGTTGAGAAGTTAGCCTATGTGCCCGCAGAGTTTTTGGCCAATCGTAAGGTTAGGCAGTTTCATGAACAAAGAAGTGGGGTATGGGTATCGGATAAGGTGGATTGGGCTTTTGCTGAATCCTTGGCTTTTGCCAGTCTGTTATGTTCAGGTTTTCCGGTACGATTGTCTGGTCAGGATTGTCAAAGAGGTACTTTTACTCAAAGAAATTTAGTGCTTCGGGCCGAGGACGGGGCCGTCTATGTACCTCTTCAGGAAATCTCTGACGATCAGGCCCCATTTTGGGTGTATAACAGTATATTATCTGAATTGGCAGTCTTAGGTTTTGATTATGGTTATGCTCTGAATAATCCCAATACCCTGGTAGCCTGGGAGGCTCAATTTGGAGATTTTTCCAACGGGGCCCAGAGTATGATCGATAATTTTATTGCTTCGGGTGAGTCTAAATGGGGTCGTTTTAGTGGTTTGGTCATGCTCTTACCTCACGGCTATGAGGGGGCAGGACCGGAGCACTCAAGCGCAAGGTTAGAGCGATATCTTCAGCTTTGTGCCGAAGACAATATGCGCGTGGCAAACTGTACAACTCCGGCCAACTATTTTCATATACTGAGGCGGCAGGTAGTCTTAAAGGATCGAAAGCCACTGATTTTAATGACTCCAAAGAGTTTATTGCGGCATAAACGGGTGGTTTCAAAGCGCAGTGCGTTTTTTAAAGACACCGTATTTGAGCCTGTGTTATCAGGAGATGGAGACGGAACCAGAAATCCAGAGGCTCGTCG
>DITF01000048.1 GCA_002422125.1 bacterium UBP17_UBA6191 | reverse complement strand
GTTTCTGGGACAAATGGTGTATGAAGTCATCTTTTGGGTAGCCTGGGTGGTCTTCTCCCACCTGATTATTCATCTCATGTTTTCCATCCGTCTGTTCTGGTTTTTACGGCTGGCTTTTATGCTTGCCTTTTTACCTGCATACCTTGATTTATTATGGCAAATATCCCAGAAAACCCCACTATCTGACTTGGCATCCCTTACTCATCCCGTAGCCCAATCCATGTTGCCCTGGCTTGATCAGGCCGCTTCCTACCTTCTGCCTTTCTGGATTCTGGCCCATATTCTTTTGCCACTGGTGGTTTTTGTTTGTGGTATCAGTGTTTTTATCAATCTCTACCAGAAAGAATTTTATATTGCAAATCAAAGAATGATGCTGGCCCTGGCTACAATTGCAATGATAATAACTTTTCACCCCGTGTTTAGCGGGTTTCAATTCAGCGTCCACCGGCTCTTGATTCAGTGATGTCAGAGTCCGTTTTGTTAGTATCTCCTGAACCCATAAGTGGCACAATCACTGGGCTGGGTAAACGAACTAATCAACTGAAGGTATTACTGCAGGATTTAGGTTATCTGGTTCAAATCGTTGATAAACAATTGCAGGTTTCCAAGGAACAGCAGTTTCGTTTTTGTGTCGCCAATGTGTTTGATGTCGCCACATCTCTAGCCATCCAGAAGCAGAAAATCCCAGTAATCGTAGATCTGTACACTCCTTTTTTTCTGGAAAACTCTCATCAGATGAGGGAGGAAGAGGATTTGAGCCTACTAAATAGGGCCCTCACACATGCGCATGGATTTTTATGTGCCCCAGGCAGGCAATACGATCTGTATTTTGGAATTCTTTATGGGCTAGGAGGTTTGTCGGCCGCTAATAGGCTTCACGCGCTTCCCTTCTATCTGGAACCTGTAACAAACCCCCGTCCCATTCATGGGATCCAACACATTGCCTGGATTGGTGGTTTCTGGGAATGGTTTCATCCCGAGCCGTTTCTTGAAGCAATTGCGGAAATTCTACAGATCCATCCGCAGTGTAAAATTTCATTTGTAGGCGTTGAACACCCAAGAATTGCTCCCAAGGGCTACAATTTTGGGGCCTTGAAAAAGGCTTTGGAACTCTCGCACAACTTTTTGGGCCAAGTANNCTACCTACGGATCTTTTTTGGACACGGTGGATCTAGGCATCGTTTTACATAAACACGATCTTGAGGCCACTTACTGTATTCGCACCCGCTATTGTGAACTACTGGAGCGACAGATTCCCATGATAGTCAGCAGTGGTGGGTACTTTGAGCCTTATCTTAAACGCGGAAATCTGGCTAGATGTTTAGAAGATCCCCAACTCATTGATGGTGGCATAAAATCAATTATTCAGAATGGGTTTGAGAATCGAAATTATAGCGAAATTTTTGAATCCCACGACCAACAACTCCTAGCTAAGTCACTTCAAAATTATATAAATGAAGTCCTTAAGCTTAAGCCATGGTTTGTGAAACCGAGCCCTTGGAACGACACCACCTGGTCAAGATTTAGAAAAAAAGTCTATCGCCTAGTTAAAAAGCTTCGGACTGTTTCCAAATTTGGTAGCCATCCACAATCCTTTTCTCCCACTCCAGACGGATCGAATCCGAGGCAAAACTGATAAGTGAAAAGCGGATTTCATTGCCACTATCACTGATTCCAATTCGTTCTGGCCATTGGATGAAGTAACCATTGCTACCCTCAATCAAAAGAATTTCTCTAAGAAATACCCCAGGAGATACACAAATACTGACTCTGGCCCTGGCTTTGGAGCGGGAACTTAGTTTCTCAAAATGGATGGTATTACTGTGATTCATCGTTTCGAAGACTTACATTGAATCGTGGGAACATCACTTAGATAACTAAGAACAAACACCTCGTTATTGGGGCAGTTAGGCAACTCCTTCAAAAACCCCTTGCCAATAAGCTCAAATAAGTTTAGTTCCGTCATTTTAGGATAACGAAGGTTGTATTCCATTACGGCTTTTTTTACCAGCCAGCGGTCCCGAGCCACAGGATCCTGTGGTATCGAGTCGGCTGGGATCTGTTTGGCAGGTACGCCCTGAACGGAAGTCTGCGGCGAAGCTTTTGGTACTTCTGATTGCTCGGATATTTTGATTTCCTTGCGGGCTGACAAGAGGATATCCCCATTGTCATAATATTTGACCTCATAGGACATAAACCCATAAAAAGGCCAAATTAAAAAGCCACAAAGAAAGGCCAACAGAACTATAAAGGGAGAAAATCCCTCAACTGTGCGCTCGGCTGATTTTGACTTGGTTACTTTTGCGGCCATAAAATCAGAATGGCAAAGAAGTGGAAATGTAATGTTCCTTCAAAACATCTCCATTAAAATACCCATAATCAATCTTCATCTGCTCATAAAGTTTCAACCCAAACCCCATGGTAAAGGTCCCATCCCATGAGCCTAAGCGCATGGACAGTTCATCTTTGATAAGCTCTCTCTCAAAACCTATGCGATACTGCCCATCTGGGGCACGACCAGCATTTAAAATATTGGTCAGATCCATGGTAATAACGCTGGTTTTATCAAGCTGGTAAGCTCCACCAAGAGACAGATTGGCCGAAGAGCCAGTGGCCCCTGTGGTACCTCTTACCCGTTCCGAGACAATGGCATCCAGAGTCGCCCCAACGCTGAAGTTGTGTGGTGTTTTAATCAGAGTCGATAAGCCTATGTTAAAAACTTCTTTACTGGAGGACCGATTTAAAGTGGGTACCGTTCTCTCTACCTGTTGAATCTGAAAATTTATGCCCCCGTACACTTCATTCTTCTGAAATAGATTGGGAGCCATGGGAAATTTGGTGGCAAATGCTAGGTTAAAGGTCTCAGTATCAATCTGATTGGCAACTCGACTGCCTAAGGCATTGGCAGAATGGTGATCCTGAAGGATGCGTTTCACAAAATCAATCGATTTAAAGTCTCTGACATAAGAAATGGCATAGTTGTAGCGCGAGGTCTTTTCGGTGATCTTATTAAACTGAAACTCATTTTGCAGATATTCTTCGATACTGAACTTTTTGGGCGGCTTGCCTTCCCAAATCTGGGAAGCAAAGGCAAAGGAGTCATTTTTATAATCGTTTCTATCGTTTAAGAGCATGTTGACATGGTAGTGACTGCGGGTGAGCTGCGACAATCCGGCAGGGTTGGCGAAGATTGCGTTTTCATCATTTGCCAAACCTATAAATGCTCCCCCCATGGCGCGAGCGCGAGCTCCGACAGCCTCAGTGGCCGCCACACACAGGACTAACAAAAGTATTTCGCTCCATCGTTTTTTCATGAAAGCCTCACTCCACGGGCTTTAAGTACCGGGGTTCTACCAAAATTTCTACTGGCTCCCGATTCATACTAGAACTTCGGTTCTGAGGGACATTTTGTTTACCTTTGGAGTAAATCATCGGTAAAATCGCCAAAACATTCTGATCGGGGCCTGGGTTTGAACGGTACTGGGACAAGACTTGATACTGGGCTTCTTTTGACGGAGACAGGATGTCTACCACATTCGTATTGCCCTCATAATCAGTCCCTCCCCCAAAAGACTTATTAGTAGCAAAAGTCCCTACCTCCATGTTGTAGAGTCCATTTCTGCCTATATTGTCCCGATCAAACCCCAGAACACATACCTGATATCCCCAATTCTCCTGGGGTGTGCCTACATCCGATTTTCGTACCCGAGCCGTAATGGTGTAGGTTCCGGCATAAACATCGTCAGGGGCAATAATGTTACGGCGCATTTCATAAAAATCCCGGTACTCTGAATTCTCGGCAAAGTACTGATCAATGTCGCGGCTTGACGATGGAGTTAATACCACAACCTTATCCCAGGCTTCTTCCTCACGAAACTCCAAATTGCGCCCAGGCAAAGCTCGTCTTAACCCTTCTCCCTTTATCCTATTGGTATCTATGTAAATATCAATCAACTGGTAGGCCCAGCCCTTCTGAAAAAACTGTCCATCCACAGTTTCACGATCTACAGGTCTGACAAATTCCACCTGAAATTCAACCATATCCCCTAGATCCCTCACGGTGAAATTCTGCATATCAAAAATGCCGATCTTTTTATCCTGCAAGGGGACGGGATAGATATAATGCCCCATGCCCCTATCATCACTTTTGGCATCCTGATATCTAAAAACCACTCTGCCACTCATGGAAGCTGGGGTTGAAACCTGAGGGTCTTCCTGCCGTTTGGAACAGCCTCCAAGAAGCATCAGACACAGGACACAAAACATAAATTTATAGACGGATTTCATGCAATCACTCCAAAACACTATTGCCTGACTTGTATTCTTGATTTATTAATTCTTGAACCATCGGCTCTATATGCAGCTCTGGTTTCTGCATGCGCATCATCATAGAGTTTTCCATTGATGCGAAACTCATAATCAATACTGGTCTGAGTCAGATTGCTGATTTTGGCTGTCCAGATTCCATCGGACTTCACCAGATCTCCATCAATTCCAGAGTCATTCATGACAATTTCATTCCCAGGAATATTGCCCACCACAAAAGCCGAGGTTATAGGATCTGCAAAATCTTGGCTGAAGGCATGAAAAATAGCCGTACCTTTAATCTTTGGATTCATGAGGTTAGATAAGCCTGTAATGTTTTTACCCCTGATGACATTAATCTGTTGAAAGGATGGTTCATGATTTATGCCACGAAAGACCAGATAGGAATGACCTACCCTAGTAGTTAGAACGGTATAGTTTCCCACTACATCGGTCAGATCCTGATCGGTTGGTTTTCCTGCCACGGATGCTCTTAGATTATAAATGGAAAAGTCTTCAATTCCAGAGCTGGTAAAAGGAGCGTAGTTGACTCTTAAAGGAATAAAATCAAAACTTCCCTTGGAGTTACCCTCATATTTGGGTTCCAGTGAAATAATCATGGAGCGAAACTGGGTCAGATCAATGCCTCCACACAAAAACACATCGCTCTCACGGGGAAGCCCAGTCACTACCGATACAATTTTTCCATCCTTGACATTAAAGGAACCACAACTGGCACTGGCTGAAATATCCTCATCAAAGGCTCTAAGTTCATAGAAAAATGCAGCCGGATCTAGATCAGGAAATCCAAACTGCTTTAAAATAACCTGGCCTTTTTTGGCATCCTCAAAAAACATCTGAATCGAGGCTGCTGGGAAAATTCCATTCTGCTCAAACTTGATGGGAAATCCCATTTTTTCGTAACTGGCATCGGTGGCATTGCCCGTAACCTGATCGCCCGCCAGAATTACAGCCCCGTCTCTTCCGTTAGGATTGGGATCTCTAGCTGGCTCAAGGCTGACTTCGAGTCTGTCAAAATTGGTAGGAGAAGTCCCGGCGGCCCCTTGATACTCAAAGGTACAAGAAATCTGGCCCCCAGTAGTAGTGCACAGATTTACAGCCGGATTACCTTCAATATAAGAAAACAAGCTACCGTTTTGTTCTACAAACTTACCAAACGAATATAAATTTGTGGAGTTTACTCCCCACATTTCAAAGTGCTCCCCAACCTGTAAGGCCTTGGGTAACTTAAGGAAACTGGACAACACAATTTTGGGCTTTGGGCTATTTAGTTCTGCTACTCGAGCATCCATACTGGAAAATGTGGAAGAATCAAAAGGTGAAAAGGCCACTAGCTGCTGCTCTGACTTATTGACCAGCTTGCCGATTAAGGCCATTCTCTCGTCAACAGTATAATCCTGAAAACATCCAGAAATCATCGGCAAAATCGGAAGAAGTAGCATCAGAATGCCATACCTTCTTCTCGTTTTATGATGTATATTTTTTGCCATAATTACCCTAGAAGTCCGTCTGCGCCCGCAAATGTACTTTCTGCCGTGAATGCTCAAAATTAAATCTTCCCGGATGATCGACATCATCCCAATCATAACCATAGGTCAGCACAATTTCGGTAGCCGATGTTGGCCTGTACATGAGCTTACTGTACCAATTCCAGTAATCATCGCCTACCTGGGCTATGTTTTCTCTTAACAACCAAGAATAAGCCACACTACCCTGCAACTTGCGCGAAAAATTAGTATTCAATTCAGAAATCGAATAGTCTCTGACATTATAATTATCTACATTGGCCGTCTCATTATGCGTGTGCCGTCTCAGGTACTGTCTCCAGGAAGTATTGCGCAAAAGCTTATAGTTTCCTTCCAAATCCAAAATATCATCATCTACCTGATTGGGCCGTCCACTCCACTCTACCGTATCTGTAACTCTTCCCTTTAAAGTTAGCCTTGGATGCACCAAAGCACTGACTTCCAATACGCCCTCGGTTTTCGTGTAATGCTGATTCAAAACCATCTCATCGTAGTCCGTCACAAAAGTTATGGAACCTAAGGTACTGACCTCTTTATTGAGCTTGATATCCATATCAAGTTTGTGTTTGGTGCGACCTTTTTCATCGGGTTTGGCTTCTTTGATGGTTTCATTAAAAATTTCTAGGCGGGTACGATCATTTAAATTTCCGGCCGTCCTTAAATTAATCCGTGAACCCCTTCTGCCATACCAGGGTTGAAGTTCCTGCCCAGGAATATCTTCCCACCACTTTAATAATCCGGTCAGAGTCATGGTCAAATCATCCAAAACTGAGAGCCCCCCCTCTTCAAAAGAGTATTTGGCCGAAAGCCTTAACAATTTTTCACCTGTGGTATTAAAAAAGCCTCGACCAAAGTTGATCGGATTTTCTACCGGGTCATAAACATCAATAAATTGACTAGAAGCTACATCCCCAGCCCTAAAGTCCTTGCCAAAATTGTAACCCTTAAAGGTGAGAAGAAGATTGCCATTTTCATATTGAGAATCGAGCTTCAAACCAGAATCGTGAATATCTCCTCTGCCCTCACTCAATAAGGTGTTAGCTGTCATGGCAAAATTGGTTTTACCCTTAGCCGTATATTTTGCATCCCAGCCAATGATTCTGTGAAACTCATTTACGGTGTTATAGTTTTTGGCATTTTCAACAACCGTACCACCAAGGACCAGATCCTTCTGAATGCCCCGATCTTTTACGGACAAGGCCTGATAAGTGGTTCTAAAGGCAAAAACATCATCAATGATGTCTTTTTCCTTGGCAAATTCAGCCACTAAGTCGTCGGGGTCTACATTTTCTGGAGTGATAAAAATTGTCCGTTTTAAGACCGAACCAAAATAAGCCCATTTTTTATATCCACCCGAAGCCTCCACCCCAGAAAAAATTCCATCCTGTAACAACCAAGGCCTGATTCTGAAATTGGAAGCTGTCAACAAAATGGCCGGATCCTTAAGATCGGTTAACTGCTCACCAGTAAAAATTCTTAGATTCATAAGCGGGGCTTTAGAGGTAAAATGGGCCTTGTTTACATACACATCTCTTTCATTGACAATGCCCGTGGCAAAATCATCTATCCCATCTCCTGGAATGGGCCTATCTGCAAACTGGTAGTCCAATCTCTCACGGGCAAAACCACTGAGATTGGCCTTAATCTCCACAAAGGCCTCGACCTGTTTATAAAATGCATCGCCTTCCCGTGGGTTACCAATAAATCTTAAAAATACATCATGATTGAGTTTTCCAAGACCAGGATCCTGAAATCCGGTGTACTTGTTACTTCTAGCAATGTATTCTTGGGTACCTTCATAAAAACCTTCAATATGAACATTGGATAGCTGGGAATCCAGGGTTCTGGTTTTTTCTTCAACCTTCTGCATCCTGCCTTCCAATGAATCTATTCTGACCCCTAGTAGGTCAAGCTCGGTGCGAAATTCAGTACCCAAGCGACTCATGAGAGCCTGATTATCCGGGGCTATCTGAACCGTTTGCCCTCGAGAACGGGCATCCTCAATTCTGGCCATGATTTTGGCGAGAATTACAGCCACTTCATAACGGGTCATGACCTTTCGGCCCTTAAAAGTTCCATCGGGATAACCACCCATAATCCCGCTCTGAGCCAGCTTTTCTATGGCCTCATAAGCAAAATGATCTTCGGGAACATCCCGGAAGGGATTGGAGTGAAGTGAGACTACAGACAATAGGCCAGCTACCAGATACATCAAGAATCTGGAACAGAAACTATTATAACTTCTGACAAAAATATGTAGCATAGGCCCTGAATTGTATCGACGAACAGGGCCGTGAATCTGACAAAATTACTGATAATTCTAAGATTCTGTCTTAATCTGTGCAAACAATGTCACAGACAAAGCTCCGAGGCTATCTGCAAACCAGTCATAAAAGTCGGCTTGACGACCGGGAACAAAATACTGATGGATTTCATCAGAGGCTCCATATAGGGAGGCCACCATAAAGGCCCATACCCACGGTCGGTTAAACTCATTCTTTAATGCAGCCATTCCCAAAAGAAAACATAATAGAGCGTAAGCCATAAAATGCATCCATTTGTCGGCATGAGAAATTTCGGGCAGATCAAGAAGCAATCTAGGTTGGGAACTCATGAAGTATATCAGTGCCATGTATAAAATAGCCGGAATAAAGAGATAGGGCTTTTTCATAGCTGTAAAGCCATTCCGGCTACAACAGAACCCATACCGCGAATCTGATCAAGACCAAGGAAATAATCGGTTTGTATCACCGCTCTCAAGGATTGATCGTACTCTGCTACTGATATTAATCTGGGATCCTGGTTTGGTTTTTTTTCGTAAACACGAAACTCCGAAACAGCTTGAGTAACATCAAAAAAGTCCAGATACTGGCCTTCAGGAGAAATCAAGGCCACACTTAATTCCAAAAAATGCTCACGACTATCGCGAAACACATGCTGGTTGTGTTTGTATTGATCTATGGCCCGAGTTTCAACCACCCCATAGCGGCGCATCCGTACCCGGACAAAGGCATCCACTGCATTTTTGATAGCCAACTCTTTTAAAACTACAGGATCATAAAGATTCTGATCCTGCTTATAACCCACAGCCGATTCAAGACTCATGTAACGGTTCCCCTGGGTTTTGGCCATTTTCATCTGAAACTCTAAAACATCTGGCTCTTCTCTAGTAACTGGAACTGATCCAGACTCACTCAAAAAACCCTGCTTACGATACAGGTCTTTGACTTCTAAAAGCATAAACTTGCCGGGATAGCGACCAAGAGCTAAGTCCAGAATCTGAGAAAAATATGCCGATTCCAAGTCCACACGGGTCTGAACTGCATCCGTCTTCCAGTCATGGTTCAAATCACAGGCATGCAGCCATCCAGCCACTGTGGAACAAAGGACTACCAGAATATAAAATATAAAAGTTTTCAATCTACCCATAGTTTTAGATATTACCATCAAGGATGGAATACAGACACTTGGTCCAGAAAGTAACAATGCCAAAGCTGGCCCCTGAGGTAATCCTAGCTGCACCAAGGCATGCACAAATACCACTCCTACAATGGTCCCAAAGTACAACAAGGAACCAATCACTGAAGCCAATAAACAGGCCAACAAACTATTGTCTATAGAATACCCAACCAAAAAAACCTGAGCTTCTTTTTCAATAATACCTACAATAAAAATCCCCACTACTAACTTTGGGACAATAGACACCAATAATGAAACAGATTTCTCCCACCAGTCCTGCCTCATCTTCTCTGATAATCCAAACCTGGATAAAAGGACCACTATTAGTAACAAAATCAGAAACAGACCATATTTGATCCTACTCTCCAGAAAATGCCCAGGCAAAATTAGCGTCATTGCCATTAACAAAACCATTATCAAAGCCCGTGTCTGCCATAGGTCCTTAGATTTTCCCAGCAATCGCAATCTTGGTTCTGTCAAAGAATCTCCCTGTTCCTGAAGGATTGGAAACCTAGAAAAAACAAAACCAAGCAACAAAGATAAAATACCCGTCCAGAAAATTCTGGCCCAACCCAGATCCGCTCCCAAAAGCTCAAAGGTGTACAAAATGGCGATGACATTAATCGCCGGACCAGCAAACAAAAATGTTACGGCAGGGCCCATTCCTGCACCCCTTAAGCAAATGGATTGAAAGAGGGGTAAAATTCCGCAGGCACAAACAGATAATACCCCACCACCAAACATGGCACTAGTGTAGCTTTTCCAAGGCGGTGCCTGTGGACTCAGGTATTTTAGGATGGCCGAGCGCGGAACAAAAACAGCCAAGCCACCAGCCACAAAAAAAGCCGGCAGAAACGCTCCCGCAATCTTACTGAACAGATAGGTATAAAGCGCAGAGAAACCAGGCGCGAGATAAACCCAGATAGATTCCATATCTCAGTTTAAGGTACGAGCAACCTTAAAGACAGCCGATTCTCTTAACTCACCTTCCACATTGGAATAGATGGCAGCATTTCCAAGCCTCTGCTGTTGGGCCTCTGCCAAGCCAGTATCATCAGCTTCGGTTTCGTTGGCCAAAAAACCCATAGTTTTCATCTGTACAAGCACATTCACAGCTACCGCTTCTTCCCCATACAACCTGCCACCCCGTCCCGCTAATACCCGCATATCAGTCACTCGATAGCTGGCCGAAAAGGTATCCTCAATGCCTGTAACAGGCTCTCTTCTACCTTTCACAATGCCTACAGCCGGCTGGGAATGTTCATGAATGGGTACAAAGGAAGTTGAATAAATATCTAGGGTAGAGATATCTTCCCAAAAGCGAACCAAGGCTAGATTTACCCTCTTCAAAGGGCGAGAATCCGGCTCACCTGGCGGTCTCCACAATTGCGCTGTTCCATCTACATCGCCTGTACCCCACTCCTGGGCATTGGCAGTATTGCAAATGTGATCCACCTGTTCACGAATCAAATTTCCTCCATCAAAACTAACTGTCCCAGTTAAAAAGGCTGGGCCTGGATTAATGACAATTCCATTTGGGGCCGCCGAAGGGTCATTGGGTCCTAGAACCCGAGTAGGGTTTCCCACCATATAAGCAGGATAAGGCTGATCGCCGGAATGATCGTAGTATGGATTTTTACCCACAGAATAGGCTGCCGCATCATAGGCTTCTGTGGACAGAATTTTCATTTTCAGTCTGGCATGCTGCAAGGCTCCCTTGGCAATATACTTCATTTGGGTATGTTTTAAGTTGTGAAAGGATTGCGGTAAGTCCTGACGATTAGCTTTTAAAAGCATAATCGCCGTGATGGATAACAAACCAATAATTGTGAAAACAATGGGTAAGGCCATACCACGATGATTCATTACAGCCTCCCTTTGAAGGTTACAAATTGCACTCTTTTAGCACCACCCCGTGAACGAACCTGATTGCCAGTACCTCTCTCCTGCCACTCTAAACCCCAGCGAATAAAAAGCTGAATTTTGGCAAAATTGGTATAAAACATATTAAAGGCCGGACCTGAATACGGTGGACTACCGGGAAGATTGGTGGTAGTTCCACCTATGGTAAACCTTGGCATGGGCATAGAGATCTGCTGATCATTTTTGCTTCTAAGTGGCTGAGCCGGTGTCCATCCTGCATGGTTGTAGGGGCTCCAGGCTGCGCAACCTTGCCCGTTTACCAGAACCCCATCCTGAAGAATCAACATGTCATAAAAGGCCTGAGGATTGTTTGTAACCGATTCATAATCAATAAAGGGATTATCCAGATAAGACCAAACCACTGTGGTCACAGGAGTTGCCCCACCGCCTCTATCAAAATAAGCCCCAAGGTACAAATCGGTATAATAGTTCTCCCGTCCAATCTTGTGATAGCGATCCCTAGTCATGGCAACAGCGCATTCAGGAGTTGAGGTGCCCGTCGCAGCCGTATCCAGGCAATGTCTGCCTAAAAAATGATTAGCCTCAGCAACAGTGGTGACTAAACCAGAGGATTCCTTGGAATTTGGCCCCTCATCGTTGGGCGCACTGGGATTGGAAAAGTCCAGATTCTCAAATTTAACCGCATCAGAAAGTAAAAACTCCAGAACAGAGACCCCTACCTGAGAGGCATTTTCATAGGTTACCGATATATCAGTTCTGGAAACCCCTGACCATAAAACCCCCACTAATGGCAGCATGGCAAAGGCCAAAACGCCCATAGCTATCAGGATTTCAGTTAAAGTAAAACCGGATCGATTAGTCCTGTTCATAAAAACATCCTGCCTGACAATGGTCAAAGAAGCCAACAATGAGTATACTTTCATTATAACCGAGGCGGCAAAACATGCAACCCAGGATCAAGATAAACATTTTTCGCAATCGTGGTTTCACATTAACAGAGATTTTAATGGGGGCTGCCCTATTAGCTGTTTTTATGTTAGGAGTGGGACAGTTCTTTCTATCCGGGAATCAGGCCGCCGCAAAGGGAACCTGGAGGACTCATACTGCCCAGCAAATGAGAATGACCATGAAAATCATTCAGATGGCACTGGACAAAACCGCCTATCCCTCTTTTACCTCTTCCGACAATTTTGATGAAATCAACCCCGGCGAGCCCGGAGCCTCTGTATATGAGATTACCTTCGGCGGGGGCCAAATTCTAACCGAATCCACTCCGATCACTTTTGCCGCCAGCACTCATCAAGGCATGATTTTTGAGTTTGCCACGGCCACTCCTTACCAAATGGGCCTGAATCGCACGGCCTCTAGTGCCAGTGGGGGCATTACCACCAAATTCACCTTTTCTTTTCCTGAAACAGACCCACCCAAGTTTGCCTACAGAACCGAAATAGCCTTGCAATCGCTTATGTACCGAATTGAGGGGGGAAACTACACCTATACAACCACATTTGAAGGAATTGACACATTTCCCAATGTATTGCTCTCACAAAGACGACTCTTAAACGATGTACATTCCATAACCTTCCGTATGCTTCCCAAACCCGGAAGCGACTTGATTCATAAAGCCACCATACAGATTGATATAGAATGCAGAGACCCCTTCAACGGACAACATGTGGTCTCCCAAAGCCTGTTGCACATGGTCAACACCAATGTAGCTGGTAGCTAAATGTTACCCTCATCATAGAATCAGCATGTACTTCACTCTAAGAAGAAGGACTTCAAGACACACTCTCAAAAAGGGAAACCTGGCTCAATGACAGAGTCAATTCTGAAGACCTGAGTCTTTTTGGCTCATGAGAAGCAGCCATGATCAACAAAGATCCGTTGATTTTTTCCTCTTCCAACTGCCAATCTCTGTCTTTAAATCCTCATCTTCGGCCAACTCATCAATCAGGGCAATTATCTCAGGCTGTCGCGAACGACGAAGCTTGCCAACCATAAGGATCCGTGACTGCCCATGCCGTTTGTCTTTTAAGAGAGTAATATATTCATCCATGGTCTTTTTGCTAACCAAATCAAAAAGGGCACAAGCAAGACCATCTTTAAAATTACGATGTACCTGGCGATCGGTTTTACAAAATAACTCGACCAGAAAATCCCAACATTCCACAGCCTTGATTCTACCAAGAGCGCGAGCCAATTCTTCATTGATTTGATCATGATAAAATATCTGAATATGTTTTACTAAAACAGGCACGGCATTGCCGTGAGACCTTCCTTTACCACCCAGATTCCAAAGCGAGTTTACAGAAACCCCAACGGATTCCAACTCCTTAAGAATCGGCTTCTGTACCTCACAAAAAAATGCCTCCTTTTCCCGAATTTTTTTTTCTCTCTCTTCCCTCATCGCAACCCATTCAGGACTGTTGTATTCTGCTTTCATTATTCAATCACCTCAAGAATCTCAATCCTGCCAGCATCCCTTAATGCTTTTAGCTGTTTAGATAACTCAGTGCCTTTTTTTCGTACAAACAAGTGCACCTAAAAAAGCCGTGGCCTTAGCTCCTACAATCTTTAGAAGTTCACCGCCTGCCTGAGGGAAGATTTCAGGTACACTAGGCTGGGAAAACAAAAACACGCCTGTGAAAAGCTCTTCCAATTCCTGGTAGGACTGGGCCAGTACCTCAAACTCAGAAGTAGTGGGTTGCGAAGTCCTGACGGACGCTGACTCGGACTGCAAAAGCAGATTGTCATAACCTGGGTTAGACTCCGCTCTGGCATAACCCAGAAACAATAAAAATATCCATATCTGCTTCAAAATGAATCCAACCTCTGTCCTAGAGTAAAATCGAATCAAGGCTTTGGCATGGCACCCAGCATCTCGGGCAGTAACTGCAACAATGCATCTGGCGCGCCTCTTACGATAATTTTATCGTTCACCAGGACGGTGGGGGATGCCATAATTCGGTTGTTAATGGTTTCCACAAGACTGCCAACCAACCAAGCCGGACCAGCATTGGGGTCAGTCTGGCATTGGGCAATTTTCTCCTGAAGCTCCTTACCGATCATAGAATCTGTGTAGGCTCCGGTGCGCATCTGATCGACATTTAAGGAGGAAATGTAGGCTGTCAACTGCTCCTGAGTAGTTATGCCTCCCATTCCAGCTAAAACTCGGTCTGAGAAGGAATTGATGTAGGCCGCATACTGACGATCAGTGGCCGTAACTCGCACACAGTGCTGATGCATGGATTCCACAATTTCGCGACTGCCATAGGTAGATTCCAGATACACGGGCTGAATTCCGCTGCCGGTATTGACCATCACCTGATAACGAGGATCGTTAGGTACAGAGGTCTGAGCCTGATTTCTGGACTGGGTCAGAATGGGCTGAATCTGAAAATCCATTTTCACTCCCTGAGACTTTAACATCTCTTGAAGTCGGAGCAGCTCTTTTTGAAGCCCCACACCCTGACCTAAGGCTGTGGTAAAAAGACGAACTGTCCCCTTTTTTTCTGGCCTTATGAACGAACTGACCTCGCTTAACAATGGATTCACAAAATAAACCCCATCGGTGTAAGCCAGATACCTCTGCAGGTTGGCCGTGCGAGGAGAGGCCAAAAAGTCATTATTATCAAACAGATAAACAGGCAGCCTGTCAATCTTGGTTTTGGCAATCAGCTCCTTAGCTCTTTCATCATCTTTTTTAAGCATAGTTACACTGACATTTTCATACAGTTGATAAAGCTGCCGTAAAAAAGGTCCCGTTTCACAAACGGTACAGTCTCTATCCTCGATGACTGTCATTTTAATTTCTTTTGGCTTGGTAAACTGACATTCTGCTTTGGCTGTACCAGGGTTGACACATTTGGCGTCAAAACCAGGTTTGCGACAGTGAGCATCTGTGGCACAAACAGGGGCAGTTTTACACCAAGCCGGTGGATTTGCCAGAGATTGGCAGATGTTATATTCCAATGGCACGGTTTCAAAGGGCAGACTGTAGGCCTGATGATTGATCAAAAGAGTCGGTGAGGCGCTGATTTCAAGCTGGTTTCCGGGGAGAATGTTCTTTCTTAAGAGATCATCGCCCAGCCCACTTTTCATACCCTCCTCAATTTTTTTCATGTCTATGCCAAACTTGACAGCCACGGCCGCAAAATCTCCATATACATCCTTGTTTCTCTCCAAGAGAAAATCCAAGAACTTGTCTGGATAAAAATGGGCTACTAAAAGCTGTCTGGTGTTTTCATCTACCTCGGGCTGACCTCTTAAGGATTGAAATTTGGCATTGGGATCAAGCTCAAAATTAGCCGCGCAACCTGGGGTTCCGGGTTCAGGCTTAGCCTGAGCAATCTTTTTCCCATCCTTATCCTCAGTAGAGGTGGTGGAAGTCGTCTGGGCCGCTGCCGCTTGAGCCTTCATTTGCTCTTCCACATCGGTGGCGATAAAACGCAAATTAAACTGAATGGCATCAGAAAACTTCTTAACCACTGGAATCATGGCATTTTCGGCTTTATAACCAAAGGGACACTGACTCATAACATACAGATCCACATCGGCCTTGTCCATTGCCACCGGTTTTGGCTGTGAGTCCGATACCTGAACTGGAATGGAATGGTTGACCGCATGCACCCAGGACCCATAATTAAAATGGGGCGAATGCTCTGCATTATGGCAGGTAGAACAACGGGCCTCAGACACAGCCTTGGAAATATTGTCTTTGCGAGGATTTTTAAAATGCTCTAAGCCAGCCCCGTGACAAGACTCACACCCAACATGCCTTAAATATTTCTGACGGGTGGCAATTTCATACCCGGATTCATAGCCTAAACCAACACTGTGGCAGGAAACACAGTCGGGAACATGATCGCGTTTTTTTTCCTGAAGAATGTCAAAGGCCTTAGCATGTTGCGTAGTGGCGTACTGATCGTACTCTTTCTGATGGCATTCCTTGCAATTCTGGGATCCAATAAACTTATTTTTGCCCTGCAACACTCGCATTTCATGAGGATCATTTTCAAAATATCGTTTGGAGGCTTTCTGAAGGCTAGGATCCTTTAATACGGCATCGTAATACCCTTGCACTAGCTGATCAAGCTCTGGGCTTACCAAAAACTCCTCTTCAATCGGAACAGTGCTAACCTTACCCTGCTTAAAAATTCGCACAAATTTACCCTTGTCTCCAGGGTAAGAAACTGGTACACCCTGTACAGTCTCAAAATCGCCTCTGGCTTGATTTGCTACCACTAGTAAAGGCTTAACCTTCAGTAGTTTCAAAACAGCATCCAACTCTTCACTGCTTAGGGAAGACAGAAGCACAAGATTTTTTGTATCTGCATATTCAGAAGCCTTTTTTAAAGGATCTGTGATTACATAGTCCTCATGAACTTTGGTGCTTGGAGACACCAAGGATATAAAAGTATACCCCTTCACCAACTTTTGCTCAGAAAATCTCGATTTACCACTTGCATCGCTGACATTGCTGGCTACCAACAAATCAAAGAGTTCCAACCCACTTAAAAAACTATAGGACTGGCCCAATTCGCTTTTGGACACACCTACTGCCGAGTAACCCATCAACGGATAGGACTTGGCATAATAGACATTTCTGGTTCTATCCAATTCATCGCTGATTTCGATAAAATTTCCCGAATCAAATAGAATATATTCCGTACCTTTGGGAAAGGTATGCGGTCTTCTAGCAATTCCACCTAACATTCCCTGAACACAACCACAAGGTTCCAAATAGCTTTGGGTGTTTCCTGTGTAAATCAGATCCAGAGAAAATGTGACAGAGCTCAGACACAGGCTCAGTAAAATCAGTAGTTGCATTCGTCTTGCTCCCGGGTAGAAATGATCCGGTCCTGATCTTACAAGATAGGAGACAATAAATGCAATTTTATCTGGGTTTATAACAACATGAGTACGGTCTGTCGGCCCCAGCATCAAGATTGTCAAAGGCCGGAGTCAAATCGCAAGCAGCCCCACCACCATTACTGACACTCATGGTTACTTTTTGAATCTGTCCACCGCCATAAGCAAAATCTGAGACCATGGTTTGAATCCCATTCAAACTAAGTTTACGACAGGCTTGCCTAAGCTCCATTGCTGAACACAGATGGGCCGTGTTGATTCCCTCCACCGTTTTACAACGATTCACTGCAGCTTTATAACTGATGGTCTGGTTGATATATTTATAACAAAACCCAGTCCCACTGCGAGCGGGATTTTTCTGATCATTGCTGGTCAAATCAGCCGCCACATATTCCCAGGCCGCATCCACCGGACACTTTCCCGTGGCATCCGGGGTTCCAAAAAGGGTGGCTAATGCCAAGGGAGTCACTGTAACAATTTTGCCCATTTGCTGGGAACGCATACTAATGGAACTATCCAGATTGATACTGCCGGAATAGCTGTTAGCACTCTGATTTAGCATATGAAGTATGGGAGTTTTAACCCCTCCAATCACAGGGACATGAATTTTTAAAAGGGTCGCATCCACCTGAGGTGATGAGAGCGAAAGAAAAGCTGTGGTCAAATTGGTGGCTGTGGTACCTACAAAATAAGCTGTAGAGCGATCTCTAAAAACCTCATCTGCCATCTCAGTGTCCGTGATTGTGGCGTTAATAAATTTTCCACCGGTAATACTGCCAATCCCCGCTCCAGTGGCATCTGCAAGTACATTCCCTGTTAATGATCCATCTCTGATTTCCTGGGTTCCTAATTGGGCCTCGGTGAATTTACTACCTGAGATCTGGTTATCCACAAATTTTGAATTGGTCAAAGTCTGATTACGAATTTTAAAGCCCGTCAAAACATTGGTGGCAATTTTATTGCTAGCAATGGAGCCATCTAATACCTGTGCCGAGCGAATCGGAGCCCCATCAATTTTTTCATCGGTGACTGCCCCAGGCACTAGTTTGTTAGTAGTGACCGAACCAGAAGCAAGCTTTGATCCGGGGATCGACAAATTGGCGATTTCCTGAGACCTCACGGTCTGAGAAGCCAGATTTGTGCTACTTAATGAACCGTTTAAAATGGAACTGCCCCCAAATAGAGTTCCCTCATTTAATACAATATCCACAGCCTTTAAATCAAAAATTGTCTGGTTATCGGATACCTCTATGGCAAAAGCTTCTACAGCCCCACCAGAAACAGAAAGACTCAATCTTCCTTCTTTGGTAAGTCTCCAGTAAAATTCACGGTTTGAATTGGTGAATTCGAGCATCGGTGAAGTGCCTAAAACCAGCGGTGCGATCACGGTTAGTTCACTAGCTGTAGTTGCGTCAAAAAAGTTGGTCGTGACCACAGTCGCCGAACCAGCGGCCCCAAATCCACCACCAAAAACATTGTTGGATTTTAAAATCACAACACTAGAAGGTAGTGCCTGTGTGGTTACCTTGCCTGTTGAACTGATTGTGGCCAATTTGGAATCCAAAATCCCAGCTTGCAGAAAGATGTCTGCATTATCAATAGAACCAGTAACAATATGCCGATTCTGAATGGAGTTTACCTGCAAAGCCGTAGAGGTGATCTGAAAGGCCTCAAAGGAATGGGTGTGAAATCCTGAGGTTACAATGGAACCATTAGTGAGGCTACGCAATCGGGTTAGTAAATCTGATGGGGCATGTTCCTCAAGACCATGGGCATTGCCAATCACATTGCCATTTTGATTATTAACCTGAACTGTTGCAGTGGGCCCCAACTCCAGTCGTTTTTGCAAAATTACATCCGAAAATGTAGCCCTATCACTTACCCTTACACTACCAAGATCCAAGGAACCACTCACCAAAACATCCCGTAGAACCATAACTGAACCGGTGTTTTCAGCAATAAACCTTTCCTGATTACCCACTCGGACACGAATACTGCCGGAGGTTTCAATCAAGCCGTCGGCCGATACAAGCCTGACTCGTTCGATATCTCCGCTGGCATTAATTCGAAACAACACACTGCCAGAATTATCCAGAATTGTAAATTGTGGATCCCCCGCCAAAAGGCTGGAACTCGTGCCATCGACTGTAAAAACTTTACCCCCAGAAGTAGTATGCACATGGCTGGCCAAAGAGTATAAGTTAGCTCCTACACCACCTAACTGAGTCGTGCCTTCCGAAGTCAGAGCGTAGGGAACCGTCTTTAGTGGTTGAGGCCCAGTCTGTCCTCCCCCCTCTCCCTGAAGAATCAAATTCACACTGTATGGCTTATCAAACAACAAGGTGTCTGGGATAGGAATTGGTACTTGAAAATGTCCATTCCGAATCGAGACATTCTCGGCAGTGTAGGAATAAAGATCAATTCCCCCAATTTCACTAATGATAAAAATCATGCTACGGGATTCAATAGATTTGGCAGGTTGCCTGCTGGCCTCTTCCAACAACCGTCCCTGATACAACAAGGTTCTTGGAACCGCAGACCATGTAAGGCCGCTTACCAATATCTGAATCAGGATTATCCATAGTACCCGCATGACACCCTCTCAACGCAGACAACAGTAAAAACTCTGGTTTGTATTGTCAGCCACTGATGTAATTGTGTAGTCCGCCCCGGTGGTGGCGGCACAAAAATTATCATTGTTCGCAACTTGAAATCCCGTAACCCGTCCGTTGCTGGCATAATCCTGGGTCATATAAGTTCGCTGCTTTTCCAATAGACCAGAACGACAGGCGCGGTAGTATTGAGTTACAGAACACACCCTGTAACCATTGGATGCACAAAAATTGGTAGCATCTGTATATTGGAGA
>DITF01000341.1:442-7036 GCA_002422125.1 bacterium UBP17_UBA6191 | reverse complement strand
TTTAGTGGTTTCTTTGGTCACTGGTTTAATAGAAAAAGAATCAGGGTCCAAAAACAAATTGGTAAATTCCGATTGCTTCAAAATCAGAGCCTTATCCTGCTCCACCTCGGACAAAAGTTTTTTTAACTGCAAAGCAGCACTGCGACTACCTAGCGAAGCGGCTCTCTCCCATGTATTGATGGCCAAATGCCTCTGACCATCCTCAAGCTGTATCTGCCCTAGCATCTGAAGGGCCTCAGAGTCATTGGGATTGTGATCCAGATGATAATTCAATTTACTCAAAGCCGATTCGCGACGATTGTGCTTTAACTCAAAACGCACCAACTCTATCACAGAGCGGTATCGACTGGAACGAACCTTGTCGATCCCCTCTAAAGTAACGGCTCTGTCCACTGGCCAAAGCGGAAATACTAACAGAAAAAAAAGAAAGCCCCGAATGACTTCAGGGGCATTTCTTAAATTTAGGCTCTTAACCACAACCTACCCGAGATAGTTGTCAATTTTAGCCTTTAGGTCCCCTTTAGACAGTGCACCAACAATATTTCCAATTTGCTCGCCCTTACGAAACAAATCCAGATTAGGAATAGAACGAATCCTGAATTTAGTTGCCAAAGCAGGATTGTCATCCACATTTACTTTAGCAATTCTAACTGTTGCTCCATACTCGGAAGCCAACTCGTCCAGAACAGGTGCCAAAGCCTTACAAGGTGGGCACCATTCAGCCCAAAAATCCACTAGAATTGGGGTTTCTTCCTTCAAAGCCTGATCAAAATCTCCATCAGTTAGAGTAATTACACCTTGTCCCATCATTTTCTCCTCTTAATCCATCTACTATTATATTATTCTTATGACTTCCAGGGTTTCACCAGTTCCTGGGGTAAATCCAGAAGCTGAATGACTCGACTGACTACAAAATCCACCAAATCCTCTATAGTTTGAGGATCATGATAAAACCCCGGTGATGCGGGAAATATGATACCCCCCATCTGGGAAATCCTCAACATGTTTTCCAGATGGACCGTACTGTAAGGGGCCTCTCTAGCCACTAGAATCATTTTTCGTCTTTCTTTAAGGGCGATATCACCAACACGGGTCAAAAGAGTCTCCCCGACCCCGTGAGCAATCTGAGACAGAGTCTTCATGGAACAGGGAATCACCACATAGCCATCAAACCGATTTGAGCCTGAGGCCAAGGGGGATAAAAAATCGGAGATCCCATGTACTGTCACCTTCTGTTCCTTAAGCCAGCCCGAAAGATTAAGTCCAAGCTCCTCATGAAACACCAGCGGTGCAGTTCGGGAATGCACCAGATGCAAATCCACCTGAGGGGACAAAACCTCCACTAACCTTTTGGCATAACATGCCCCAGAGGCTCCAGTAAGACCAAGAATTATTTTTCTCACCACAACACATCCAGAAGTACCATCAACATAACCAAAATACTGATGGAAATATTCAACTTAAAAAAGGCCAAAGATATATTCCTTTCCAGGCCTCGATAAATCAAATAATGTTCCAGACATAAAAGCCCAAGGATTATCCCGTTACCTAACTGTGTAAACACGGATAAGCCCAGTTTCATAAACGCAAATCCCCAAATTAAAGGCACCAATAAATGTGAAACTGCCGCAATTTTTTTGGCTGTACGGCCGCCAAAACGAGCCGGAATGGAAAAAAGGCCCTCGCTTTTATCAAACTCCTCATCCTGAAGCGCGTATAAAATATCAAATCCATGCACCCAAAATACCACTCCCAATCCAAACCATAAGACCCCTTCCGACGGCCAGCCTGCCAAACCAACCCAGGCTCCGATTGGGCCTAATGCCAATACACAACCCAAAATCAGATGAGCCAACACCGTAAATCGTTTAGCCAAGGGATAAACCAGTAAAAGGCCAAGGCAAATGGGAAAGAGCTTTAAGGCTAAAGGATGCAGTTGAGAGCAGGCGTATAAAAATAAGAGCAAAAAACCTATAAGCCAGGGTATCAGAGTCTGTACCTTTAACTCCCCTTTTGCCATCAGCCTGTGGCTGGTACGGGGATTTTTGGCATCAATACTAGAATCCAGCAGTCGATTCATAGCCATACCCAAAGAACGAGCCGACAAAAATGCTACCAGTACCCAAATCGATTGCCACAGAGGTGGGATGCCACCAACCGCCAGAACCGATGCGGCTACACTCAGAGGTAACGCAAAAAGCGCGTGTTGCAGTTTAACTAACTTTAGAATCTTCAACATGGATACTCCCCTGGGTCCAGGCGATCCAATACACAGTCAACTCAAATAAAAGAATCATGGGTATGGCCAACATTGTCTGAGTCACCACATCTGGAGGGGTCAGTACGGCAGACAGTACAAACATCAATACTACATTATGTCGGCGCAGAGCGTACAGACGACTCAATGGTAAAAGGCCGACTTTATTAAGCACAATAATCAGTACGGGAAGTTCAAATGCCCCCCCAAAGACTAAAAACATACTGGAACAAAATGATACATACTTCTCAATGGATAACTGTGGAGTTACATCGGCAATCTGAAATCCCAAAAGAAACTTTATGCCCATTGGCAATGCCATAAACCAGGCCAGAGAAACCCCTAAGAGAAACAAAAGGATCAGAACCGGAATACTTTGGGCAAAATAGCGTCTTTCATGCTCTAAAAGACCTGGAGCCAGAAAGGACCAGATTGAGTATAAACTCCAGGGCATTGAGATAACTATTCCAATCAAAATACCAAGTTTAATCTGGACCATAAAGCCCTCAGTAGGGCTTAGAATTACAAACTGCCCCCGAATATCCCCAGCCTGGGTCATCAAAAGCTGCAACAGAGACTCAGAAAAGTACAAACCGACCATACTGGCGACAAAAACTCCAGCAATAATTCTTAAAATTGCATGACGAAGATCCTCAAGGTGGTCCAAAAGACCCATGTGTTTTTCGGGATCGGAGTTCATAGTTCTGCCACGGCCTGAAATCCTCTTTCAAAGACATCACGCATCTCTCTACTCATATCGCGATAATATACATATTCATCACTAACAGAGCCATGCAGGTTATCCACCATGTGATTTTTGATATTGTAATCAAAACGAATGGTGACATCACGGGGCATTCTCTCACGGTTCAAATCTTCTACAGCCAGATTTCCACGAATAAATACACGGTCAGTGCCTCTGCGCGACAATCCATGATGGGCATAAACGGCTGATTCCAGACGAATCTCCCCATCCTTGGCTAAGCCTACCTCTTCATAAAGAGAAACAATGCTTAAGGAATCTTTTGGGTTGATTTTGATCAAATCATTTTCCACCAAAATTGGCTTTTCAGACACAACCATACCACGACCGGAATAGTGCCCGGCCATGACCAGACCATTTCGAAAATACCAGATTCCATCCAAACGAATGGGCTGCTCCTCTGTTCCGCGCATCACAAATTTTTCTTCAAACACCTGTGATGCAACTTCGATACCATGGGCCTTTAATCTTTCAAGGTTGGCCACATGAAAGTATTGCGGAAACCGCTTAGGGTATTCTAGCCTTGTATTGATAGTATACTGCTCAGGAGGTACTTCCTCAGGCTCCAAAATTCCATACTGGGCCGGATAAATTTTGCGATAGCGCTTATAAATCAAGCCCTCGTAATGGGTGTAAACCGACATGTAAGGATCATGCAAACGGTTGTCGTGAAAAAGGTATCCCACCTCTGGCAAATCTCTCCAACCACCGGATTCAGCAAAATAATTGATAATGTCATCAGCCGCAAAAAATGGCAGGTAGGCCTCTAGCCTTCCGTTAGTTCTGACCCTGCCCCAATTTCTGGGATTTAAGGAGAGAATTATGTTATCGACAGTTTCTGAGATATTATCATCGGATATCTGTTTGCTTAACTGATCGATCAACTGGATGGACTGTTCTATGGACTCCGTTTGAAACCCAGCATTTAATGCCTGATTTAATGCCTCTATCAAGTCCCTGGTTTTTTTACTATCCTCGCGAATCTCCACTCCCAAAACTTCCTCAACCTGCCGTGACAAGCGACGAATCAACCCTTCTATAACCAAAGGCAGATCCAGATTGGAAAGTACAAAACTGCCTTCTTTTAGTTTTTCTGGCTTGTCCGAGTGAATAAACAAAGTGTGATCAGGGGCTGGAGGGGTAATGTCAGTAACCCTAAGAGTTTTGACCGTGTCAACGCAATACATATTCCCATCAAACCTGCCCCAGGCCGTAAACTTCACCCGTGCCCTAGTACCACCCAAAGACTCCAAATCCACCAGACTGGTTGCATTTCTTGGTTTTTGAAATACCTTAAGGCTCTCAGGAATTTTTTCCTGATAATCAATGTAGGTGGAAAATTCGTTGGAAAATACATCTTTGGTTTCAATAAGAACCACAGCTTCAGCCCCAGGCATCAGCTCATCTTTTTTAAAGCGCATGACCCTGGAATAATCTGCAATCCTGCTGATATCGATCAAATCCAACAGGGAATTGTTAATCTCAAACACATCTTCGCCATTACGATCCTTTTCCACATGAATCAGCTCGTTCAAAAACTCAGCCTCAATACGGGCAATTGCCTTCTCTAAGGCGCTTTCTGCAATCAATCGGGCTTTGAGACGGGCTTCGGTGCGCCGAACGGTAGAGATTTGGGAAGATGTCATGTACACCATGGACACTCCCATAATAAAAAGGACGGATATGATTCCAAATACAATAAAAAGCGTAGAGCCGCGCTGGGACAACATGCTGTTATTGTACCTGCACGGCTCTTCTGAGGCAATCTTAAGACTTACAGACCACCAAACTCATCCCCAAAATCATCAGCCCAGTCATTGCCAAGATTCATATCATTTGGTTTTGGCTGTGCCGGTTTTGGCGCTGGATTAAAGCTCTGGGTAGGAGGCACTTTTGTTCCACCAGCCACTAGCTCGCCAAAGTCAGAAGTCGGGATATTCTGCTTCACAATTTTTGGAGTAATTAACACCACAATCTCTTTGGAAGTTGGAGAATAAGTTTCCTTGTTAAACAGATGCTTGATGAATGGCAGCTTGGATAAAAATGGAATCTTCTGGGTAGAACGAGTCTCACTTTCCTCAACCAGTCCACCAACCAGAATTTCTTCCCCATCCTGAACCTGTAAGGTTGACTTGATCTTGGTTTTGTCGACCGTAGGCAAGCCATTGGTTCCCAACTGAGCGGTTGATTTTTCTAAATCAATATCCATCACAATAAAACCATCATCGTTAATCCGAGGTGTCAGAGAAATTATAGTTCCCGCATCCTTACTCTGTGGCTGCTGATCTACCCCACCGGCAAAGGTCAGTTCCCGGCTGATGTTCAAATTAGCCTGAACCCCATTCATGGCTACTAGCCTTGGAGAGGAAAGAATTCGAGACTCTGAGGTCTGGGTAATTGCAGTAAAAACTGCATTAAAGAAGAAATTGGAGCGGAAAAAGTCTCCAAAGTTAAACAGATTCATACCTCTGGCTGGATCGGAATACTGGTCAGCATTATCCAGATTGCGAGCATACTCAGTATACTGAAGCACACTACCCTGACCCGGCGTCCCTAGACCACCAGCAACCCCGCCAGTTCCCCAGCTCCAGTCAAACCCCAGGTTGTTGGTAAAATCCGAACTGACTTCCACAACCTTGATATCAATCATGACCTGTGGAACCGGACGATCCACTCGAGATAATAGTTCCTCAATCCGTTTAAACATATCCTGGGGAGCCGAAACCAGGAGCGCATTTAATCGTTTTTCCACCTGTACACTTATCTCTCCCGCTGTCTGTTTACCTAACAGGGCAGTAATAATACCCTGAACATCCTCTGCTTTGGCATATCTGAGCGGATAAGTATTTGTGATCCCCTGATCAAAGTTTTTGGCAATAACCGCATTAGGAGCAATCACCAAAGTGTTGCCTACCTGCCTCATGCCCAGCTCATTGGTCCTTAAGATTAAATCCAAACCCTGTCTCCAGGGGACATTTTTCAAATTCAAGGTAGTCCGGCCAGTAACCTTGGAGTCCACAACTACATTCAGCTTGGTTACAGCCATGATGGACGCAATTACTAGCTCCAGTGGGGCATTCTCAAATTTGACACTGATGGTACTTCCATCATCTCCGGCCAAGTCATTGGCCCATAGTCCATTGGTACTGAGGCACCAGGCCATAAACAGGCCGGTACCAATTTTCTTCAGGTTTTTCTTTAACATAAGGTGGCTCCTTAATATGTCTCTTACCAGAGTTCGACATTATCAGGCGGCCACCTTACAAATTTTTATCAGAATCCAACTTCCTGTCTTCTTTGCGCTGCCTTATGTAAGACAACAATCTTGTCGCTATCAATAGAAATGACATTAAAGTCACCTTTGTCATCCCCATTGAGAAGAAGCATTTGCTGGCCCTTGTATGTCACAATTGCCACTCTGTTGCCCTCATCCCCGGTTATTCCGTTAATTTGAATCTGCAAAGGTGGAATCACTGGTGCCGAGGGCTTCGCTGTGGCTACCACTGTGGCAACTGGAGCTGGTGGTGGTTTTGGTGGTTCAATCAGCTTTCGGAAAATGTCAAAAAATGGCTTT
>DITF01000341.1:0-423 GCA_002422125.1 bacterium UBP17_UBA6191 | reverse complement strand
ACCCTCCTCGTAACGAGTGATATGGGAACGATCAATAATAATCAGACGACCATCCAACTGAATCCTTAAGCGGGGAAATTCGGTTTCAGCATCCAGCACCTTCAAATCAATAGCTTTACCATTGACATCTTTTAGATCACTGCGCTTGGTCATCTGATCCTTTAGATCTTTAACCTTGGTACCCCGATCTGCTCCACCCCCAGAAACCGTAATCTGGGAATTGGAAAAATTCAAAAAACCATCTCTTTCAATGCGAGTCAGAAAATCATACACCTGCACATAAGCACCTTCCACATTAAATTCCATTAGAATTTCTGTATACCGCTGCTTCTGAGTCTTTGGATGAATTCTAATTTGTTTCAGACCAATGCCTGAGTCTTGGGAATGTACCTCAAGATCATTTAGAAATTTATTGACATCACG
>DITF01000209.1 GCA_002422125.1 bacterium UBP17_UBA6191 | reverse complement strand
CAGAACCACTCTCAATGATTTCCCTAAAACTAATCAATACTGGCAATATTTCATTTGGGGAGAAATGACCCGCATCACTGTATCTTGGCTTTATGAGTGCCTCTTCATCATCTTCAGAAAGACGGGTCAAAGCGTGCCAATAGCCCCCAGATTCTTTGGGAAATTCCTGGATGCAATCTTCTATTTTATTTACCCTCATACCGTTCATTTTAAGGACTATGCTTGGAGTTGAAAAACTTAATGGTGACCGAAATCTATAACCAACCGTCGGATCAAAATTTTGTGTTTTTTCGGGTTCCGGCTCATGGACATCCTCAAACATGTTTACCGCTAGACCCATTTCATCCAATCTACCCATCTCTGGATACATCTCATTGTCGTCATGAACATAGCCCCTGATAACCCGCTTCATTTCCAATGAGCCTATCCTATCCGCAACATTGAAAATAAAGTACAACAATTGATTGATAAATCCCTTCAATCTAACAATCTCATCTTCTTGCCTTTGTTGATGGCTTTTCAAGTTTTGAGCATTACTCTTCTTATTAATGGAACTGATATCAATAGTAATTTTTCTCATTACTGGCTCCTCAGCAATTAGATTTTGTGGTTTGTGACCAGAAGGTTGCATGTTTTTGTGAAATATTTTATTTAGCCAAAAAGCCATTCCCAAACAGGAAATTACAAATAGACCATCCCCAATACCCAAAATCACTCCCTTGTTTTTAACTAAAGATTTTTAACCAGCTTCTCCAATTCCTCAATTCTCATTCTCAGGTGTTCAATCTCTTCTTTTGAAACCAACGATATATAGTTGCCAACCTTGGCGATTTCTTCTGAATCCATTCCCCCAGTCACTATTTTTCTAACTAACTGGCTAACCGATATACCCATCTCCTCGGCTATTTTTAACAACGGATCTCTATCTGACGATGTTAGCCTCACTGACTGAATGCTTCCTCCGCCTGGGTTGCTGGTGTCTTCGGATTCCATTGCACCAATCACTATCTTCCTAACAAGTTGGCTAATTGACATTCCTATCTTTGCAGCCATTGCCGCCAATTGATCCCGCTCTGAAGCAGTTAGCCTCACGCCAACAACTATACTCTTTTGCTTGTCTGATTTTTCCATTTCCACCCCGAGTCTACACCTAGTGTATTCGTTTTTCATCATAGATGTAGTTAAAAATGTATTCATATCGATATCGTTGCGAATACCAAAAATGTTTACAAACAACAATAATGTTTACAATTGTAATTGACAAACGATATTGTTCCGAATACATTAAACCATGTAAACATTCGACAACGAGGTAAACAATGAGTAGCGTTTTGATTACAGTACGAGTTAACAAAGAAGAGCATAGTGCTATCGCTAATGCTGCAAAAAACGAATCTCTTAGCATAAGCAGCTTTGTGAGATCCGTCGTCATCGGGAGAATTCGTTCTCGTTCTGAAGAAAGCTGTAGTGAATTTTCACACATTAACCAGTTTCTGAAATGACAGCGGAAGAAATTGAAATGCAAATGCCTTACCAAAAGTGGTTCTGGCGTGATTGGCTGGCAGACCAGGCCATACTCATGCTACCCCCCGAACATCGATGCATCTGGTTTGAAATGCTTGGTCTGATGGCCTCTTCAGAGAATCCTGGTTATCTGGAAACCTTCGGGGTTGAGCCAGAACTTTACATCTCGTTTCAACGACGCATCAATGTTAAGTCCGTCAAGTCTGGAATGGCCGCAATTGAGAAATTAGGACTATTCTCAAGAGACGATTCTGGCAAGATTTACTCGCGCAGAATTATCCGGGAGGCAGATGAACTTCAGAGGCAACTGCACAACGGCTCAAAGGGTGGTCGTCCAAAAACCCAACCACAAAACCCAGAACCAAAACCCACTACAGAAACCCCCATAGCCATAGCCAAAGCCATAGCCAAAACCAAAGAAAAGAAAAAGATAGCTAACACTATCTCAAAAGAAAATGGTGAAAAGGGCGTGTGTTTGCCGGATCTTCATCCGACTGAGGTAAGTCCGGGGAAACGAAGATGGTACTCCCCATCCCCGGAGGACAACCAGGCCAGAGCAATCCGGCTGTTTAACGAATGCCTAGAAGGCACGAATTCAGACCCAAACAACAAGGCTTTTCGGGCACAAAACGCCAACAGAAGCCAATTTGTGGATCAGATTCGGCTAGCCCTGGAGGAAAACACCTGGGAGGACCTGGAAAAGGCGATTGAGGCCTATGCCCTGGAAATGGATGAGGCGAAGACTGAATCCCGCTTCCGCAAGACTCCAAACAATTTTTTCTCGGAAGGCATGTACCGCCAGTACCTGCCAGAAAAGGAGGTGAAAAATGCTTAAGTCAAAACGCTCAGAGACAGAAAACGACGAAACCCTGGGACCCAAATGGTTTCAGGATGCCATGCGGGAGTACTGCGAGGTCTTTGGCGAACCAGCCTACAAACCCGGAGCCCTGCGTTACGGATTTCGCGAGCTAATTGGCCGTGAAGAGGCACCGAACATGCCACCAGACCGCCTTACAGACCTCTTAAAAATCATGCCCGATGGTCAAGAACGGTTTCTTGAAATGCCTGCACTGGTCAAGGCTATCAAGCTCAGACAACGGCCAGTAGTGCGCTTTCAGGAGCCAGCCACCAGGGCAGAAATTGAGCTGAGCCCAGAAGATGCGGAAGAGGTTCGCAAGAACATGGCCCGCTTCAAGCGCTTCCGGCAGATTGCCGAGGCAAAAGGGCTTGACTGGTGGAGAGAATTGCTTGTGGAAGCCCTTAGGTTCGCGAAGGTCGAGATCATCTTTCTAGGACTGGTTAAAAACGGACCGAACTGCTTCATGAACTGGACCATGTGTTGCCCCTTTTTGAAGTCCCAGCCTATCTGGGAGGAGCTGGAGCAAGCAGCCAGCTTACCCACCCCAGTCAAAGCTTCCGAGATTCGCTCGAACATCAGAACATTTCCGAATTCTTCCAGAATCGGCAACATGGCCGCCTACCGGGCCGGAAATTGAAAGGATTTTATCGTGACGCAAAATAAGACAAATAAAGCTAAGTCGAAGCCGTTTGAGCTACGCAGATATAGACATAGGGATAATATTCAAAAATTGCCGCCCCCTTGTGGCCCAAACGGGCAACCTGTAGGTACGAGCTCGCCTAAATTTTGCACCTGGCTAACTCAACGAGTCGAAGCTATTCGCCGTGAATCTGAAAACTGCCTGGTTTATCAGGTGGGTCAAGAGGTTATCGAATTTTACAAAAAATGGGGCTTTTTACCTGTGGATTTGGAGGTGGGGAAGTGATTACTTGTCGTCCTTTTTCAAGCCACCAATTAAGTCCTTCACATCGCTCAGGTTTATCTTTTTTGGCTGCTCTCTACCACTCAGATATGCGATTGCGGTCAACGAAAAAAAGAAAAAGAAAACTGCCGGCCAATATTGTCCTTTTTCAACAAATTTATAGCACAAATAAAGAACCCCAAAAAAAGCTATGCCCGCAAACAGCACGGCTAAAAAGTTTTGAATCGCCCGATACATCTCCGTTTTCGCGACATGACGGTAATACTTGTCCGTCTCAATTTTCTCGTTTTCCATGGAAAGTTGCACAAGCTCAAGAGTCTGCTTTCTGTCTGATATCTTGGCTTGGATTATCTCACCGGCTCGTTCAGGGCTTAAGCGCTGCATCTCAACAAGACTCTTCGTCTCAAGCCAGTCTTGTTTTTCAAACAAAGCAACAATGTTCACAAGGTTTTGCTGAACTACCTGCTCGTCAGGATTGTCTGAAACGACAATTTCTGGCTTCTCTTGGGGATCCTGAAAATCTTCAAGCGAATCCAGCGAAGTTTCTTCCTTTTCTTCACTCATCAAGCACCCAAAAACCCAGAACGATCAGCACGGTTTCGAATCATGCCATCCCTCATCTGCTTTCTGGTCTTTGCTGGTGGAAGCGGGGAATAACCAAAAGGCGTAGCGACCGCTTCAACGCAATCAATAGCAATTGCAAGTATTTCATTGCGCTTACTTGTTTTGAACTTCACAATTGTATAGTTCTTTTTTTTCATTTCAACCGCCTAGTTTCCATCCCCTCTGGGGAATATGCGGAGTATATCGGCATCACTTCCATTTTACCAGAGATCATCCAAATTTTACAAAGCCCCGCACCCCCACAGCGCACTACCCCATCACCCACCCCCTTAGGGGGGTGTGGGTAGGGTGCGCTTTTGGTGCTGGAAGTTAATTTATTGTGAAATTTCTGCTTTAAGTTTTTGTAACTCCAGTTCCAGCTCACGAATTTTAGCGAGAATTTTGTCATGTTTTGATGCTCCTCCATCTGAGGAATCAAGATCATTCAATATGGCTATACGACAGAGTTCAGCAACGGAAACGCGTCGTTTATACGCTGTTTCGTGAACTCGATCATAGTCGTGCTGTGAAAAATATACAGAAATCCCCTTTTTTACACTTGACATTATAAATCATCCAGTACATTATTACAGTGCTACTGTACATTGATAAGGCACATTTCTACAGTGGAACTGTAAAATTAAAATCAGATTACATTTTAACATTACGATTCCTCTGTGAAAGGAGATGAATGAAAAACACAAACACATTACGAGAAACAGTGCAGGCAACTGTTTACATTGATGAGAAAATTTATGAAAAAGTCAGAAAAATAGCATTTGATGAAAGAATTAGCGTTTCTGCTGTTCTGAGAAATGTCATCAAAGAAAAGTTTTCTTCTAAACCAGCCCCGCCCAAGCCCTCAGCAAAGCTCAAAGGGTTATTGAGTCCCAAACCCAAAACACCGGACAAACAAGTGGACACAGGATCCAATCCCAAATTCCTCTTGATGAAAAACTGGCTTAAAAAGCATCCCGAACAAGAACTGGAATGGATTGCCCAGCAACGGGTCTGGGCTCAAAAGTTGGACCATATCAGAATCCCCGAAGACCTCAACAAGGTCACAGAATTTTATTATCCGGTCTTTGAACACTTCATGGTGGAGAACCACCCAGAAATCACCAGCGAAATCTTGGGAGGTGGAAAGTGAACCTTCGTGAACAACTGAAACAACTTACCAGCCGCGTGGATGAGATTGAGGCCATCATTGATAAGAGAGAACCCATCATTGAGCAAAAGCAGGGCCCAAAAATGCCTCCTGGATGGGAATGCGAACAGGCCAGAGAATTCAGAAGAATCAAGGCTGAAAGACAACTGAGGGGAGTGAAGTGAGCCTGGATGAAGCACTAAAAAAAGCCATTGATGATGCCATGAAGCCGCTCATTGAAAAGCTGGATGCCCTGGTAAAAAAAACAGAACCCGGACTGATACCGGCAAATGATTTGGCAATGCATCGCCCAGGGTTTCGCTGGAACACAGAACGCCAGATGCCAGACATGAAAACGGCCATCACCAAGCAGCATGGCAGAAACTTTATTGACCTGAAATTGTTTGATGAAATTGTTCTGGCCAGAGCAAAAAAAATCAGACCAGAAATATTCCCTGCTGGAATGGGTGTCAGACCCCTAAAGCACCGTAAATAAATCCCAAAAATTTAGACAACACAAAACGCCAGAATTGAATCTGGCCAAGCCAGGTCTTTGCCCGGAGGATTGTATGGAAGAAGAAAATACCGAAAATGAAGCCGCAAAAACTGAGGCTTCGGAAGTCACCTTTACCAAGCCAGGAGGAGGTATTGATACTTTTGTAGCTGACATGGCCAGAGCCCAGATGGAAATGACCGCCGCAGCAATTGACAGCACAAATCCAAATTTCAATAGCCGCTATGCCTCGCTACCATCAGTTGCCAAGGTGGCCAAGACTGTAAACAAGTACGGATTCATGATAACCCATGAAACAGCCCAGCACCCTACTCACCTGTCTGTCAAAACAATCATCGTCCATGTCAGCGGTGGCAGCCGTTCAATTGAAATAAACATTCCTCTAGCTGAATACACAACTAGAGATGGCAAGGTAAAGAAAGTTGATGCCCATATGATCGGCTCCGCCATTACCTACGGACGACGCTACGGCCTATCCGCAATACTGGGTATTCCGGCTGATGAGGACGATGACGGGAATCTTGCCGCAATACCGGCAGATGACAGAGGTAACAATACACAAAGACAACATAAAGGCCAGGCTCAATCCAGCCAACCAAGGCCACAGAACGGAGCACAAAGTAACAGCAAACAACAATCACTCCCCAAGCCCAAATACTCCAGCGGGGAAATTAAAAATCTATATCTGAACGGGGTCCATCCAGACAAAAAGGAAATTTGTGTCAATTTAACGGGAAAATATGGCAAAGAACTAATCAACTGGCCGCCCGCTGTTCTGGAAGCATTTCTTGAGGAGATCAAGCTGACCGAAGTGGATGCCAAACTGCAAAAGGAAATTTTACAGGAACTATCCCGTGACGATGACGCCCTCCCCCCCAATCAACGCATGATGATTAACCGGATTCAAGCCGCGCTGAAAGTAAACAGCATTGAATACACTGAATCCAGGCTTAACGATTATCTCGCTTTTTTATCCACTAAGTTTGAAGGCTCTGAAATCAACATCAGTTCGGTATTTAAAGAATTCCGAAACTCTTGGAGTGAATTTCTGCAAGCTGAAGAACCTGCGTTTAGTACGGTTGAAGCTCTGGCCAAGTGGGCTCTTGATTCCCATTGGATAAGGCTACCACACAAGATACGCAATCAAATCACCAAGGACACTCTGGCGATCTTCAAAACCCCCCTGCCGGATGTGGCGCATTTTGTTTCGTCTCTGGTTGAGATTCGCCTGGGAATTCTGTCATGGGAAGAACTGTGCAAAACAATTGCCCTTAGCATGGGGTATCCCGTCAAAGAACATTTAACCGGCTCGCTTTCATTCCATCTTGAAAAATTGTCAGAAGGGAAGTCTTTGGCCAGCATTCGGGTTCACATGGCTGAAGCTCAAAAAATCTGTGCAGAAGAAGTTAAACAAGCCGCTCAAGTAGTGACCACAAGTGAAAAGGAATAATCATGGAACAAGATATTGAAGTTATTGAATCGCCTCTGGATCGTTACCTGGCACTCAGACGCAGATATTTGCAAATCCACAAGGAGCGCAAAGATTTAAAAATTGAAATGGCTAGGGAAGAGGCTTTGGCCGTGGAAATGTTTTTGAATCGCGGTATCGACAAGATTGAGCTGACAGACACAATTGTACGCCTGATCGAAAAAACTAAAAACGGGCTGAAGGTTGAAGAATCTACGCCCAAATACATCGATGACGAATCCGTACTCCCCGGCCAACAGCACCTCAGTAGCATGAGGGACATGCAATCACTCAAGGCTGGCCAAGCATTGGGGAATCAGGAAAGCTGCACTATTGATGATTTGTTCGCCGCTGAAGAAGAGGACAGCAATACTGAAGAGCCAAACACTGAAGGTGGCATTGAAGTTTTGATCCCGGAGTCAGTAGAAGAGGGCTCAATTGATGATGAAATTCTTAAGGGGCTATCAGATGGCCTCATTTAACAAGATTATTCTGATGGGCAACCTTACCAGGGATCCGGAGCTGAGGTATGCACCCAGCGGAACAGCAATCTGCAACATTGACATTGCCGTTAATGACGGACATAAAAAGGATGCAGAACCCCTTTACATCAGAATAATCGCATTTAATAAGCAGGCTGAGAGCTGTGGCCAATACCTGAGAAAAGGTAGCGGAATCATGGCTGAAGGCCGTCTTCAGATTAGCAGTTGGGATGGCGACGGTGGAGTAAAGCGCACCCGGCCGGAGGTAGTGGCCCAGACCATCCAATTCCTTTCCAATAAAGGCGACCAGCCAAGCCCAATGGACAGTAACCAAATTGACAATAACGATATACCGTTTTAAGGAGAATCATGTACCCGTTTGAAAGAATTTTTTTTCCTGCGTCTGGCAGCAAAATGCTAAGCGTCCTATTTGGCAAACAAATGGCTTTAAACAAGCTTTTGTGCGTTGCAGAGTCTCATGTGAACAATCCAGAATTCGTTTTTGCCGTCGTTGACACCGAAACAACTGGCCTTGATCCCAAAAATGACAAGCTGACTGAAGTTTGTGTTTCAAGATTCGTATACGGCCATGGAACAATATTTAAAATCAGTGGGGGATATAGTGGTCTTCAGGATCCCGGATTTCCACTGTCTGAGACAATCAAAAAGATCACCGGCCTTACAGATGCAGACCTAGCCGGAAAATCCATTGATAAAAAAGCCCTGGAACAAGCGTTTGAGGGAGTCAGCTTTGTGGTGGCCCACAATGCCAATTTTGACAAATCATTCCTGGAGGGATTTCTAGCCGGTTCTGATATCAAAATTCCTGACCGTTGGGCCTGCTCAAGTTCGGACATCCCCTGGAGCGATTGGGGAATTTCATCAAGAAAGCTGGATTACCTATGTATGATCCATGGCTTTTACTACGATGCTCACCGCGCCCAGATTGATGTTGATGCCCTGGGACTTCTTTTAAGTTTTTGTGACCCCGAAGGCAAGACTTTAATCGAATACCTGCGCGATGCCGCCAAGGACTCCAGGCACACAATCAATGCCTTTGTTCGATTTGAGGATAAGGATATTCTTAAGTCCAATGGCTTTTACTGGAATGCTGAATTCAAAAGCTGGGATCGGACCGTTACCGGCTCGAATTTGAAAGACCTGCTGGAGTGGTTGAATCAAAATCTACCCACATGCAGAGCCAGAATAACTGAAATTTTGCCCAGGGCATAGCAATGAAATTCACGATCAATATCCCACCAGAGCCCCAGCGAAGAGGCAAGATAGTCAAAATCGGAAAGTTTTCGCAGATCGGCAGAACTGAACGCCAGGAGCTGGCAGAAGGACAACTGATTTCAGTGTTGGCCAACCACCGACCCAGAACCCCAATGACCGGTCCGCTGTATTTACAAGTGAAGGCGTTTTTGCCAATACCAAAGTCATTCAGCAAAAGAAAGAAAGCTGAGGCCCATGGAGGCATTCTTTTGATGCCAATCAAAACTCCTGACCTCAGCAATCTCATTAAGCACCTGGAAGACTGCATGACCAAAATCGGCTTCTGGGAAGACGATTCTCAGGTTGTGGCGGAATCCTTGATCAAAAGATATGACGATGGAGCTGGGCCCAGATGGGAAATTCTTTTGATCACATGGGATGAATTCTACCTTACAAGCTTGGCCAGAAAAAATGCAATCCAAGCTTAGTAATCACACAAACCAATGCCGCCCCAGGGAGTATTTCGCTCTGGGGTGGCGCATTGAATGCACCTGCGGCCTCGTCGTGTTCGGACGGACACTGACTGAGGCCAGGCATAAGTTAAAAATTACTCCAAAGGACAAGCTATGAACACTCAAAACCTAAAAACAAAAATTTTCCGCTCCAAAATCCCCGGTACAGAGGGAGTGCCAGTCCTCGTGATTGACCATCAATTCTTCACAAACATGGAGGCTGTTATCTTTGCCCCAATTGTATACAACAATGACTGTAAGGCTAGGTTTTTGGCAGAAAAAGATAGCTTCCTCGAGCTTCATGAGTTCGATAAGGATTTGACCAGCCAACTGCGCTCAAAAATCCCCTTGAGCGAAGAGGAAATTAAAAATGTCAATGTTGTGGCCATAACCCTAGACATAGACGACATGGGGGCACACAAAACCGCAAATGACCAGCCTATGCAGTTCCGACCACGGAATCAGGACGAGGGAAAGGCTTAAAAATGAGCAAAGAAATTAATGTATGTGTAGCCGCCAAAATTCTACGAAAATGGTTCCCAGGCAATCCGACAATATCTGACATTGCGGGCGTGATGCTGGCCACCTTTCCACACTTGTTAAGTTCTAAGGAATTTGAAAAGTTTTTTAACGAGTCCGACCCACATTCAGACATTGAAATCATCATAAAGCGAAAAAGTATCAATCTTGAAATTGAGGCGGACAATGATATTCCGTGTTGATAGCGATCAAGAGCTGAAGCCCTGCCCCTTTTGTGGTGGACCGGCAACAATCAAATCAAGATACCGAACAATCATAAGCTGCAAAAAATGCGACTTTGAATTGGCTAAATGGGACAAGTCTTTGGCTGTAGGCACATGGAACACAAGGGCTTGAAGTCATGAGCGTAAAATCGGAATCCAGCGACCATCCAACTCCCCAATGGATATTTGATTTGCTGAACAAAATATTTTTGTTTGACCTTGATGTGGCAGCCAGCCGCGATAACGCTAAATGCCCTAAATTTTTTAGCGAGCTCGATAACGGATTGGCTCAGAAATGGACAGGGCGAGTATGGATGAATCCTCCTTACGGGAAAGACATTGATCATTGGGTGCAGAAAGCCTGCCACAGTGTAGCTTACGGTCATGCGCAGGTCGTTGTTGGCCTGTTGCCTAACCGAACCAGCGCAAACTGGTATCACTGTTATGTGTATCGTCAAGCAATCGAAATTCCTGTTCGTGGCCGGCTGCGCTTTGAGGGAAATGACAGTCATGCAATGTTTGCCTCAATAGTCGCAATCTGGCTACCAGAAATGAGCAAAGAGGCGGCGAGGCTAAGAGATATTGATACGAACGACAAAATTTACACCCCAGAGTGGCAATTACCGCTATTGGGGATTAAAGGATCGCAATGAAAAATTACCGTAAAGCGACAAAAGAAGAGAAGTGGTGGCGAAAATCCTGCCAATTTTGCAAACACAGCAGAAAGCGCGAAATTTCTGGCCGCCTGGAATGTCTGGGTTGGCCAATAACAAATGAGGGGTCTTTTTGTTCAATCGGCAAAAACAATACCTGTGATGATTACAGTTACCAAGGGGGTCTTCAGTGGTGAACGAAATGGAATTCATTTTATGCTTTAAGTTTGACAATAAACTGATCTCAGTTTGGCAAGACGAAGAAAGAAAGGCTCTATTTTTTTACGATGGCGCGGACGAACAGGAGATTGAATTAACACCTGAGCAAACCAAAGAGGCTTTATGGTCGCTTTCAAATGACGAGTGCCGCATCCTTACAAAATCAAAGGACGGGTACCAGAGGGCAAAAAGTTCGCAAAAATACGAATGGGAGAGAAAAAAATCGTCCCTGTTCACAGCGGATAGAGTGCCAAAAATTTCAGAAAAATTTGGTGCTGACGGTCTAGTGCGTGTGAGCGGTGATCATTTGCGGGCCACAATTGAGCCTGTAACAGAATATCGGCTCGGTTTGGCTAGTTTGGACGCAAGGGCTGTGCCTAATGACTGGGCTACAAAAAAATACGAACTACTAAACTCCTGTGTTATTGGCCACGGGGTTGTGGTTGATCGGGGATACGAACACGAAGAATACAAAATTTCCGTTATCGGAGTGATTGCCCCAATTGGGGTGTTTGAAAACAAGAGAATCCGCAAATCTGCCCAGATCCTCATAGGAAAAATGGTAGCGGAATTTGAGCAGGTTATAAACCGGTTATCCGAGGGAGCCGGTAATGAATAAGTGCCAATTTGACCAATTAAACAATTATCGTAAAGCTACCAGGCCCGAGATAAAACTAGGAATATCATGCCAAAACTGTGTGTATTGCCGAAGTCGCGGTGACGGCGAATATGACCGGCTAGAATGTTTGCAATGCCCGCTAGGGAGTTGCTTTTCTGTGGTTGGCAAGCATCATGTATGCCTACTTTTTAAGGACACTTCCCATCACACTAGCCACTAAGCTATGAACATGCCGTTCGGTCAAATGGGCATACCTTCCGGCCATTGATGGGGACAAATGCCCAAGCGCGTCCTGAAGCTCGCGTTGTGAGGCCCCGTTCATGGCCAAGTAGCTACCCACCGTCCTCCGAAGATCATGGAACCACAGATCCTCTGTACCTAGCTCAGCCATAAGTCTTAACCAGGTTCCCTTGTAATCGTAGGTCACATTCTTGTCCCCGGAGACGATCACAAGATGATTTAAATCCGGTAATTTGGTTTCTTTTCTCCAGCTCAGCAATTGCTCTTTCACGGACGCAAACAATCCGCATGTCCTTGGCTTGCCGTTTTTGGTGTGCCGCAGAACGATAAAATTGTGTTCAAAATCAATGTCAGACCATGTCAGACTCAACAACTCTCCTGCTCTTGCGCCGGTGCTGAGCGCCAATTGTACGAGGAGCTGAAACTGTGTCGGTCTTGATCCTAGTGCTTTCAAAAACTTTGGCATTTCTGCCGGGGTAATTATCCGGGAGCGAATATTATCCTCTTGTCGCAATCTCATCCCCGTAAACGGGTTCTGCTCAATCAGGCCGTCCCGTTGCATCTCAGAGAACCAGGCTCGCATCTGCTGCATGTATCTGTTTGCAGTCGCAACGGATACCGGCCCTCCTGTCCTGTGGTGAGGTTTCTGAAGTACCTGCTGATACATCTCGGCCACATGCCGCCTACCAATTTCGCCGACTGGCATGTGTCCAACCATTTCCAGAGCCAATTCAATCGCCGTTCTGCGATTTGATCTTTTGGGCAATTTGGCCAAAGGGATTTCTGCCAGTGCCGACAGTTTCATTTTATGTCCAGGCGCACTGCCTCTGGAAATGTCCGCTTCAATCTGAGAAGCCCAAGCCGAAGCTTCTGATTTTTTGGAAAATGTTTTAGATATCCAGCGATCCTGTAGCTTGATCCTTGCTCTCCAGGACTCGCCCCTTTTTGCGATAGAGGCCATATCATAGCCTCCTGTGATAAAATAAGTTCATGGGTACATCCCTTTTTTCAAAGCCCGTGTGTCAACTGCCAGGTCGGACACGGGCTTTTTCTTATGGTCAAAATGGTCAACAAATGGTCAACAAATTTCTAAATCAGCCATCAGATTATATCAGGTGTTTGCAATAAAAGCCGCCCCAAATGCGGGTTTACTTGATGTAGCTTGATGACTGATACCCCATTTTATCGTTTTGTAAACAGCAGGTTGGGGGTTCAAATCCCTTACCAGGCTTGTTCAAACCCCGCATCAATGGCGGGGTTTTGTGTTTTTTGGGTTTGTAAAAATTTACCCGACTCGCGTAGAAACTATCCCATAAAACGAGACAGACATTTAAGTTGGGATTATGCTTAGAAAATGGGAAAAGGCTTGATTCTCGCGCATGTGCTTGTGTGGACTTATTTGTCCACTGTCGCGTTTTCGCATGAAACCACCTGCCCTGAACATGAAATTGCCGGAAAAGTCGCGATTGCAGCGGACTGTTTTGCATCCATGGGGGGATACAAGCTGTCACAGATTCCTGCAAATGAGCAGTTGTATCTTCGATTGAATTTCTATCGGATGCCAAAACAGGATGATGGGCTGATTCTGGTGTTTTATCCAGGAAGTCAGTCTGAGCTGGAACAAACAGTCACTGTTTTGGAAACCAGAATGATTGGAGAATCCAACTGGCAGGAAATTGAAGTCCCCCTACCTGGATTTGATGTAAATCACCCGCACCCAATAGTTGCTTGGATTCCCACAAAAGACGATACCAATCTGGCAAACAGACTGTCGCGCTTTACAGATCAACGGATTTACGGACAAACCCCAGATTCAAAATTGATTCCAGATTTTCAACGAGATTCCTATGGTTCAGGAAAAATATATTTGCAGGAGTATGAGAATCTGTGGATTTCAGGGATCGAGTTTATATCCAGACCCAAGCCGAAGTATCTTGACGAAAGCCAGATGCTAAATCATGTTCGACACAATGCTTTAACCTCTGGGCTGGTATTGTTTTACATTGCCAGGCTTTCTCCGATGATACTGGCCGGGCTCAGCCTTATATTGCTGCTTCTATCCTGTAAACGATTTTCTTACCAATCAGCCTTGCTAATCTGTATCCCACTTGTGTTTTCTTCGGCCCTGTTTCTTTATCCGATAGCCGAATGGACTCATGAAATCGACAAAATTCGCTTGCAGGGTCTGTTATCCCGGCTCCAGAATCAACTGACAGAACTAAACAAGTGTAAAGAAGATGCTCTTAGAGCAATTGAATCCGAGATCCCAAAGCTATTTGATTCTATTTTGGAATCAACTCCCGAATTAAAACCTGTGCAAAAATTCAGTGAAGAGGTACAAAAGTCACAGCTTAGTCTGGAAAGACTGGAAAAAATTACCGATCCACAATTGTTACAAAACCAGTTGGAGATGGAGCTAAACCACACTGCAACTTTTTGTGAAAAACAGCCTGACAATATGTTTTGCCGAGGACTGAAGCTACCCAACAGTACAGTCTATTCCACAATTAATCCCGATGTGAGGCAGAAAATTCGTGAACTCATCATGATCAGAAGCCCACTAGCAAGTAAAATTGGAGAACTGGAAACCAAACATGGACTGGCATTTCGTATCACCAATGGATCTGAGTTTTATCACAGCAAGGTTTTTGGTTCAGGAATTCACTACAAACTGGGCTTTGTATATGTTTTTTTACAGGTAATCCATCTGAGATTAAAGCAGGACCCAAACTGGATTGAACATGTCAAAACCATTCGTAAGTTCGTTTATGATGGAGGCGGTGATCTGGCATATATTGATGCATATCTGAACCAACCCGATCGCTTTCAAATTTCTGGTGCTGAGGAAAAAGACGCGGGATTCCGCTATCATTATTTATGGACCTATAAAAGCAAGGGCCAGCAAACTTGGATAGCCTCGATCACCCTAAGACCCCAAAGACTTTTGACCGAGTTAGCCAATCTTGCCAGTCAACGATACAAAGACCTGGTTGGATTTTCTGGTAGCATGGTCACTCTTAATCATCCCTTAAGACAAGAAGCAAATTCCAGTCATCTGGAAATGCTGGACTTGGCCCGTTTCCATAATGACCCAACCTATTTGGTGTTTTATGATAAGGACGGTTGCATCTGGCCGGTGTATACCAGACAGCTAGATTGGTTTGATGAAACAAAAGCTGTGGCCAGTCTTAACCTGCATCAGGAGTTTTGGAATATCCTTATTGGGGATTTACTGGTTTTAATCTTGCTCCTTTTGACTGTTTTGGGGATTGTGATTCTCAATATGGTGTCCGCTCGTCGCATAACTGCATTTCTTAGTCAGATTGTGAGTTCGGCTCAGCAGATAAGCGCAGGGAACTATGCCTTTCGATTACAGCAGAAGGATTCGGGGGACTTTGCATTTATTACAGGGCAATGGAATAGACTGACACAATCTTTGCAGGAAAAGCAAAATCTAATGGAATTTCTTTCCAGTTCCAGTCAACAACGAATTGTGTCCCAGAACAACCTGAGCCAAAGACAATTTGTCAGTGTGTTATTTGCTGCCCATCCAGAGGGAGAGGAAAAATTAATTGCTGTTTTAGAGTTTTTGCATAAACAAATTGAAATCAGAGGTGGTTGGATAGATAAATTCACAGGGACCGCCATACTCTCTGTGTTTGAGGGGGGGGATTGTGCCTTAAATGCCTCTTTATGCGCACTGGAGCTGGCCTCATTGCAAAACCTGGCCGTTGGAGTAGCTAGCGGCGAACTTGTGCTCGGTCAGGTTGGCTCAAAGTATCGTAAAGATTACACCGTGATTGGAGATACCGTAAATATGGCGGCTAGACTAGAAGCCTGGGTGATCGCTAAAGGTAGTGGGGTCTGTATAGATTCTCACACCTATTCTGAGATAAAAACCCACAAAATTGCTTCTGAATTCACACACAATTGCATTCGACTAAAGGGAAAACGCGAAGAACAGCATGTCTATGCCTCAATTGCCTAAACTTAATCTTTGGTTTTTCGCCCTGTTCCTTTTGGTGCTGATGGCCCTTGGTTTGTACCATTACTCTACTCTTGTCCATCACCTGAAACTTTACAACATGGTGGAAACTGATTTACATCAGGCTAACTCAGAGTCCACGGCCTTGTATAAAAAGCTTGGTATCATTTCTCTGATTCTCAAACTGGACCAGGATGCCAGCTTTCTGAAGCGCGATAAGGTGTTTCAGTATGAGTTTCATCGTGGTCGTATTTTACATTTTCACCAAGGGCTCTTTAGTCAGGACGATATCCAGAAGTTGGCCAGTGGGGTACAGCTTGGCAAAAGCGTATTTCCAATAAGATCGGAAGCCATATTTCCCGGAAGTCTTGATTTGGATACATTTTTAAATCCAGGCTTAACTCCCAGGATTCTTCATAGTGGTTACAAAAACTCAGGTCCGATTGCCTGGACTACCAATGCACAACAAAACCACATTAAATTTACAGTTTTTTGTCTTGATTTATGGACTGAAGATGAACTTACAACCGAATTGTATACCTGGCTTCAGGAGCAAAAAATATTCTTTTATCTCAGCCACGGGCAATACATTTTTGGCCTGATCTGGCCCCTGCTTATTTCACTTATTATCTGGTTGCCATTACAGAAACTTTATCAGTCCAAAATCGTCCCCGCCTTCCGATTCAGGCTCTACTCCAGACCCCTTCTGATCTCGGGAATCTGCTTGTTTTTGTCGGTTATCCTGCTTTTTATCATCATCAGCCTAAATCAGTTTCTATTTCAGTTTCAGATACTGCGCAATGAAGAATTGTTGGCTGCGGAGATAGTGGATAAAAGCTCTCTGGAAATTATACAGGGTCTGGAAAACTTATCAGCCCCTCTCACGGATGCAATAAGTTCGGGAGGCTCAAACTTTCATAGCGTGGATATAGGCTACTTTCTATTTGATGCCAATGGCAATGTATCCACAAATGTAGGGCAAATTCAGGAAATCCTGTTTGTAAAGCTAGCAAAAAATATAGTGGACGCCGTTTTGCCACTGGAACCAACACACACAGATTTTTTGACCAATAAGCTGGAAAAAAGGCTTCATGAGGCCCTTGTATTTTTAAGAATTGAAAAAACCGCCAATATCGTGTTTGGAATGGACCGCTTAATCACCGCTTCAAATCGCGACCGCTTGATTGCCATTGACTGGGGTAGTCAGTCGGTATTCTTTTGGTATGGGTTAATCCCCGGTGAACCCAATCAATATTTTATTGCCTTTGTCACAAGGCAACAAATCTACCCATATCTGTTTAAGCATCAACGGATAAATTCCCAACGAACCTTTGATGTCTTCTTAAAAGACACGCCCATTGTCCTGTCACAGACCCCCTCAAATACACAATTTTCGGTCAAGTCCAACATCGTTCCCGAGCTATCGTACCGAGTCAATTTGAATGACACCTTAATTCTGGAAAAGCAAAACGAACATTTGCAGGATCTTATTACTTATGGGGTTCTCATCGGGGTGATATGCTTTTGCTTCTGCCTGATATATACCTACAGAACAACCTGGCTCCTATATCATGTAAAATCTGTTTCTGAGGCAGTTCTTAATCAAAAAGCCCTGGCAAAATTTGATCTGAAAATTCGCGATGAATTTTTTGTGCTTTTGCAAACGGTACACGCCTGTGAATCTGAGCTTAAACAAAAACAGAGTCTGACTCCATTTGTAGCTCAAAAGCTTCTAAAACTTCTAACCAGAGAAGATGGCAGCCTAAACCAGAAATTTAGCGGCATGGCTACCATAGTGTTTTCAGATATTCGTTCTTTCACCACCATTTCGGAGTCTGAATCGGCTGAAAACATTGTAACAATGCTCAATGAATATTTTGATTTATGGCAAACCTCGGTAGACTATTTTGGAGGCATCACGGAAAGGTTTATTGGAGATGCCATTGTGATTGTGTTTCCATCGGCCTTAGATCCCCACCACGCCCAAACAGCCGTAGATTGCAGCTTGAGGCTTTTGGATAAACTCAACAAATTGAATCATGACAGGCGCAACCGGCAACAGTTTTTAATTCAAAATGGGATAGGAATTGCTAGTGGACCCATCACAACCAAAATCATCGGTACAAGTTCCAAACGACACCTTGTATCCATTGGGGATTGTGTAGAGCTAGCCGAGACTTTGGAAGCTCTGACAAAAACCCATCAAACATCTCTATTATGTGACCAGACCACCAAAGAACTCACAGAATATAATTTTAACTGGACTTGCGTAGTCCCCACGGAGGGAATCCACAAACTGGATCAGGAAATGCCTTCCGGCAATTGAAAGTCACTCATATAGGAGACAAATGCCGAATAGAGAAACCCCTGACCTGCCTCACTGATTCTCTGCTCCTGCCATATCCATTGAAATAATTCTTCATAATCTTCTTTTAAACAAAGAACCACCACAACCTCTTTGGGCATCTGAAAAGCAAAGTTTCGTTTGGAAGAAATCGGTTCTCCGATCATTTTTCCCCGAGCATAAAACAAGGAAGCCATCAAAAAACCCTTTAAGCGAAGTTTTTCCAAAAGGGCCGAACCACCACCCTGATACAAAACACAGGTAATCCGATAACCTTCTTTCATACCTTCCGCATCAGCCACGCCGTCCGCCCTTTCTGGAGGCATACTTCTGAACTACCTCTTCTGGAACATAGGTGGCGGCTTTATCCAATGGCGTTACATACATAAATCCCATGCCTGGGGCATCCAGTTCCCCGGCCAGATACATTCTTTCAAAAACTCTGGTGACCTGATCGGTTGCGCAAACCACATTTACAATTTCTTTTTCCACTTCAATGGCAACTCCAAGAATACCTAACCTGTCACGAATCCCAGCCCCTTTGGCAAAATATACGGTGGCACCGTGTGCTCCAGCCTCCTGAGCCGCATGAACCACAATATCTCCCCTACCTCTTTGCACGATACAGGTAATCAAAGCGACATCTGTCAAAACCGTCATTTGTCTTTCCATTTACTTAGCCCCCTCTTTTAAAACACGGTTACGACTGGAATATAACCCCGTGGCCAATACTGAAATGACAGGACACAAAGAAGTCAATGCTACCATTCCAAAGGCGGAACTCGAACCCAGAGATTGGGAAAACCCAAGTCCTAAGGACAAAATTAAAGGCACTGTTACTGGCCCAGTAGTTACCACTCCACTGTCCCAAGCTACCTGCACAAACTCTTCCCTGGAGATCACGGTCAGAAAAATTGCCACACAATAAATCAAGGCAAAATCGTGGAAAAATGGTCTCTGCCACAAGATTTGTGACATCCCAATAAAGAACCCAATTCCGACACCCACAGCAACAGCATACACCAGGGTTTTTGAAGTGATAGAACCCGTACTCAAATCCTCAACCGTTCGCCCCAAAGTGTTTAAGGCCGGTTCCGCCATAGCCGACCCAAATCCCAGAAAAAAAGCGAAGGCCAGCGTCATGAACACTCCTACTGGAGCCGAATAAATCGGGCTGTGGACAATAGAATCAATTCTTGTAAATGTGGCACTAATTTTATGCCCAACCTCTGCTCCCAAGGGAATCAGACCATAAGACAAACCCAGATTCAAAAATGCCAGACCTATGAGACTTAAAACGAACCCATATCTGTAAAAGCCACTGTTGGGCAGATTTTTACCGGTCAACCAACGCAACAATACTAAAAGCAACAATATCAAGGGCAGAATGGCCCGAAATGCTCCACCAATTCCCGCCAGTATGGCATTCCCTGAGACCTCGGGAACAAGACTCAAAACTGCTACGGAATCGGGTAATCTTAAGTATAAGAACATTGCTGCCAGTAAAACTGTGACCACGGGCATCAAGGCGGCCAGAGTTACTAAACCAAAACCACTAAAAGCTGATGTTTGCCTGCCAACGGCGGCTGACATACCTACACCCAAGGACAATAAAATGGGCACTGTAACCGGGCCTGTAGTCGCGGCCCCACAATCAAAAGCCAGCCCGATTACCTTGGCAAAATTTAAATCTTCACTTAGATGCGTGCTTAGAAGCAGTAGCGGTATTGTCAGCAAGGGAACCAGAAATTTGACCTTGATAGAATACACGGATTTAATTACCCCAAGAGCCGATGCCAGGCCCACACCAAAGGCCACTGCGAGGGTCAGCCAACCAGGAAAATCAGCCAAAAGCCTGAGTGCAAAATCGCCTGTGGACGCTCCCCCACCTGAGGCACCGACACTTTGCATGGCCCCAATGGATGGCTCTGCAAAAGTAACCACCAGTCCAAGCACCATCGCCACACACAAAACCATACCTAAAGTGGCTTTTGTCGGTAACAGGTTGCCAATCTGCTCCCCAAGTGGCATTAACCCATGACGAAGGCCATCTAAAAATAGGGCCAATCCAAAAATTACCAAAAATACCCCACCAGCGAGTCCCAAGCTCTGTTCCGGCGGGATCCGTAGAATCAGGAGCTGAAATCCAAACAGGGCTAATACCAGAGGCATCACACAGCGCACCTGCTCCAGTGTTTTGTTTTTAAGGTAGGGTACAAAGAGGCGAAAAAAAGCCAAAAGCCATTCTTTGCTTAAAGGATTGGCTAGCCAACGCCTTCCGGCTTTTTTAAGGGAGTAATAGCGATTTAAATCGTTATAGCTGAGCTCCTGACGGTGAAAACCGACTTCCTTCAGATAATCACCATAACGAATTTTATTTTCTTCCAACCAAGACCCTCCCAGCCCATGAATGATACCTGAAACGCCTTCTAGAAGAAATGAAAAAACCCCGTGAAACCTTGGCTATTCCACGGGGTAAGAGTAATCTCAGAATCAATTAGAAATCAATTCTGTAACTTGCTCTCATAACATTAAATTTATCCTCAAAATTTAAAGAGGGAGTTCCCCCTGCCACCGTTCGGTGCTGGGCTGGGCTTAACCCACCCAGTTTTGTCCATTCCGAAGTGGAATTTTCCAAAATAAGAGTTCCATTATCTGAAACTCTACGAGTCCAGGCAATGGCCATCTCTTTATAGTCATCGTTGTTATCCAGAGTTCCAGCAAAATTGTGTGGATCATAGGAGTGAGTTCCATAGCGCAACGACACATCGGAACGGCCTGTCAGATGATAGGTCGGCTGAATATACCAGGTCGAAAAATCGTCAGAATAAACATTCAAGCCATTGGCTGGAGTGTTGTTATGATGATAAAGATTCTCTACCGAGCCCGCCACATACTCCATACTCACTTTCCAGCGGTTGTGCGCCTTATAAGTCGCACCAAGATTAAAAAAATTCATCTTACCGTAACCAGATACGCGATATGGATTAGCGGCTGTTCCAGCCCCAGACCGAGTAGACTTACCACCGTTATCGAAGTAGTTAAAGTCCCACATAAAGTCATTGTTTTTACTGCGATTTCCCAGATGCAGTAAAAATCCAAAAGCTTTATCATCGTTTGTACCCAATCCGTTGGTCCCAGCCGCCGCAGGCATTACATCGGCCACGCCTGCTACCACATTGGTGCCCATGGCATTAAATGGGGTGACCAATCGCGGCGCACCTCTCACCGTTGCAGGTAATCCAGCCACTCGGCCAGTGCCTGCACCTGATGCCAGCATAGGCTCAAGACCAGGGTACAGATGGTTGTAAAATCCAGTGCCTGCACCCGACGCAAAATAACCTGCTCCAAAACCAGAGTTCATAGCATTGGCAGGAGTTGCCAAAGCACCGTTATGTATACCAATGCCCCAATCCCAGCTTCGAGTGGCGTCTTCTCGGGTAAAATAAAGACCCTCAAACATACCGCCATAAAGCATATCCACCATGGAATTACTCACAAAATATGGATTGGTGCTAAATGCCCCACCTGTTTCGTGACCCCAGGGCACATACATGCGACCTACGGAAAAATCCCAGTCTGCCCACATATCTTTGACATGCAAGTACATATAGTCGTTAAAGCTCAGTCCCGTAGGAGCTGCCGCCGTAGCCGGAGCTCCTCGGAAGTTCCCACCACCACCAGATGTATTACCCCCCAAGTAAAACAACCCTCGGGTGAAAAATGAGGTCTTGTGATCAATGTCTGCCGCCACACCTAGTTGAAAATAGTCAACCGAAAGCTGGTTGGTGGATTCAAAGTTATTGGTAGTAGCTACTGGTGCCGTGGGACTATTGTTTAATCTCATGGTGCCATAAGCCGAATTGGCCCCACCCATAACCAAAGAGGTCATGGCCTGTCCACTCAATTTTAAACGGCCCCCATGACTACCTAATGGGAATGTCACTCCTTGAGTCGGTCGCCCATACATGGAATGAACATAGTTTCGTAGTTGCGCAATGGCATCGGCATTTTCTTCAATGCGGACCTCAGCTACCTGCATTTCATCCGTCAGCTCCGTAATGAGGCTGTTAATGGTATCAAGGATATGTGGATCTACATTGCCTCCAGCCGAGCGCATACGATTCACATGCTGCAAAGCTGAATACACAAGGCCCACAGCCTCATAGCGGGAAATTCTTTCATTTCCCTTAAATGTCCCAGTTCCGTCTGCCCGTAAAATCCCCGCATCATACAAAGAGCGAATCTGCTTATAGGCCCAATGGGATGGGTCTATATCAGAATAAGGCGATCCCATGGAGGATGCCGGATTGTAATTGGCCAGAATCGGAGAGCAGATGGCCAAGGACAATGTAAGTCGAAGGATATTCTTCTTCATCGTTGTCTCTCAGATCAGGATGGTTAGTACCGACTACCGACCACTCTAGTTCTCCCCGATCTTGATCCTTTCCTGTAACTTAAGAACTAGCGGACGCTCAAAACAGAGTTTCGGTTCGAGATCCCCTTCGTCCCTAATTTAAGAAGTTTAAGCAAGTAGATTTAAGAAAATTTTTAAGAATTCTCCTTTTGAATGGAAGTGTCACAATTTATTAAAACTGGGATAAATTTTGTGATTTGTACCGATTTGAGGATTATGCGACAAGACCTGACCATCCGTTGTAGACTGAGTAACAAGAACGGAGAGTACAATGATTCTATTTGCCAGATTTGCCACGATGTTTAGTTTTTTAATCCTGAATTTGTCTGCATGGGACGGAGAACTAACCAAAGAATTGAAACAAAGATCAGATAATTTTTCCCAAAAGGCACCTCCAGAAAAGAAGAAGCTATATCAGGAAGCAACAAACACCTTGGCAAAAAATCATCCTTTTAGCTCCATTCCCAACACTGGTGAAAAAATGCGGGATGGTACGATCTACATAAATCAGGAAGAGAAAAGTCTGGCCTCTTTTTGGCAGGATGGCTGGCTGATTATCACCTTCTACCGTGGAGGATGGTGCCCATATTGTATCATTGAGTTAAAGGCCTATGAAAAGCTCAAATCCGAGTTTGAGAGTTTGGGAGCGACAATATTAGCCATTTCCCCTGAAACTGAAGCAGAAATCCAAAATACAAAAATGAAAGCAAAAATAGATTTGATTATCGGTAGCGATAAAAACAATACCCTGGCTAAAAAACTGGGACTGGCCTTTACTCTGCCCGAAAACATCATCGCCTCCTATCGGGAATTCGGATTGGACCTGGCAAAAAATCAGGGCAGTCAAGGCTCGGAGCTACCCATTCCGGCAACATTTGTGATTGACCCTTCAGGTACTGTGCGATTTATGCAGGCCGAGGCCGACTACACTAAACGAGCCGACCCTGAAGAAATTTTGGTAATGCTTAGACTGCTTTAGGGGTTGTTGCCTTAACACCATAAACCTTATCGCAGTTTTCACGGGAAAAAAAGCCTATCAGTTGATCCAGAAGTTTATCACTGTCTATGACCGGAAACCGAATCAGCATTCGTTCGGGGAAATTGCTTGAAGCTTCCACCATGCGCATGAATTTGCGTTTGGCGAGATCAAGCAAGACTGGATTGAGAGTTTTATGAAAATCAATCATCACCTGATTGTTAAGCTGAGAGAAACGGCGAACTTCAAACCAGTGGGACTGAATTCTTAGAGTAATTACCTTAAACAACTGTCGCATTTCGGGGGGTAAGGCACCATATCTGTCAAAACATTCCTTCTGAAGTTCTTCTAAAGACTCCAGATTTCTAAGCCAGGACAGACGGCGAAAAAAATCCATGCGTTCGCGATAGGATGGAATGTATTTGTCATTCAAAAATGCATTGACCTTCAGTTCCACCTGAGGCATGTCTACTTCTTCTTGGAAATTCTCGTCCTGCAATCGTTCAATAGCATCGCGAAGTAAGCGGGAATACAAATCAAAACCAATGCTGTGAACATGACCACTCTGAGATTTTCCTAAAAGATTTCCGGCTCCACGAATCTCCATGTCGCGCATGGCAATTTTAAATCCTGCGCCTAAATCCGTAAATTCCTCCAAGGCAAACAAGCGTTTTCGGGCCACGGTAGTAAGGGAGCTTTCCTGTTTATAAAACAAATAGGCATACCCTTGAATATCTCTTCTGCCAATTCTTCCCCGTAGCTGATACAACTGGGCCAGTCCAAAGTTATCAGCCTCGTCTACAAGAATGGTGTTTACATTGGGAATATCCATACCAGACTCAATAATGGTGGTGGCTAAAAGCACATCAAACTCACGACGCATAAACCCCGTCATGACTTCTTCGATTTCCTGAGCTTCCATTTGTCCATGCAACCAACGAAGCTTTAAATTGGGAATCAGCCTTAAAAGCTGGTTAGCCTTTGAAGCTATGGTCTCAACCCGATTATAGACATAAAATACCTGCCCCTTTCGTCGAAGCTCTCTTTCAATCGCCTCCTTGATGGTGCTCTCCTGCCATGGCAATACAAAGGTTTTGACCGGCAAACGGCCTGTTGGCGGTGTCTGAATGACAGAAATTGCTCTGGCACCCCCTAAAGACATATGTAAAGTTCTGGGAATGGGAGTGGCTGACATCATTAAAGTGTCCACTCCTCTTCTTAGTTGCCGGAGCTTTTCCTTGTGCCCGACCCCAAATCTTTGTTCCTCGTCCACAACTAACAGGCCCAAATCATTAAACTGGACATCTTGGGATAAAATCCTGTGGGTCCCAATTACAATATCCACTTCCCCAAGTTTTAAACTTCGAACAATTTCTTTTTGTCGCTTGGCATCCACAAAACGGTTTAATACTTCCACCCTAGCACCAGTTCCCAGTAAACGACTGGAAAATGTCTGAAAATGTTGTTGGGCCAGAATTGTGGTAGGACATAGGACCGCCACCTGTTTTTGGTCCTGAACCGCTTT
>DITF01000036.1:4482-6957 GCA_002422125.1 bacterium UBP17_UBA6191 | reverse complement strand
CCACTCCAGGGGTGAAGGAAAAATCCTGATTGTCAAATCGTGCTCTTACTAAAACCAGTCCGCTGGCCTGATCCGCAACCGGAGATACAAAAATAACCTCTGCGGTGCGAGTGATTTCTTTACCCTGACTCATTGTTCTCACCAAAACTTCCTGGTTTTTACTAAACCTGGATAACAACTGGTTATGCACATTTAAGTCAATATCACAAACACTGGCATCCACAATTGTTACAACCGATTCACCGGATCGGGCCCATTCTCCAGCCTTAAGCTTTACCTTGGTAACAATTCCAGATATGGGGCTCTTTAAGCTGTGTTTCTCCAAAAGCGTAGCCGCCATCTGGTACTCCACCAGCTCTCTTTTTTTAAGCTCTTTTGAAGCAGCATAGTTACCAAATGCCATATCATATTTCATTTGTAAATTTCTTAATTCATCCTGACTAATGGATCGGGTTTTCTGAAACAAATCCCGGCTGGACGCCAAAGACTCCTTTAAGAGAGCTTCTTCTTTGCGACTGGTATCAAGTCTGGTTGTGTCCTCATAAATGAGCTTTCGCCTTTCGGTCTCCATGGCTTGAATGGAATCCTCAAGGCGAATCAACGAATCCTGAATCGAAACCATTTGACCTTCGCTGACCAAAACCTCCCTAACCGGGCCATCAACGGGAAAGGCTAACTCCACTGACATTAAGGGTTTTACAATTCCCGCAAACTGATCTTCCCCTGATGGCTGTAGAATAAGGCATAAAAATACCAATAAAATTTTAATCCTGAACATCCTCTAACTCCGAAACCGAATCACTCGGTAGTACAGCGATGGCAGACAGCTCCTCAAGTTCAATATCAAATCTTGTGAGTAAAGTACCAACCGCTTTTTGTAACGATGCCTCGCCCAGTTTAAGCTGGACCACGGCATTAGACAACCGGCGTTCATAATCAATTAGCTTTTCCTGCTGCTCCAACACATTGCGAATTGGAATTCTACCAAATCCAAGTAACTCATTTTGAATCTTGGCCTGTTCTCTCTCAAGCTTAATCCCATCCTCAAACAATTTTAACTGCTCTTTTAAAGAATCAATCTGGATCAGCTTCTCATAAATCCCATTGCTAAGAGTTCGATCTAAGGCATCTCTTTCCAGCCTAGCCTGATCAAGCCTTACATTGGCAATAACTTCATTGGCCCTAGCCGCCATATTGCCCAAGGGAATTGAATATTCTGCCCCAATGTACCAGGACATATGCTCACCAGAAAATGTCTTGCCAAATACGCTTTGACTCGTCTCCGTCAGATTTTTATTTTTGACCCCACCCACAAAATCAAATCGAGGCTCTACCTGATTAGCCGCATATTTTGCCTTGACGGTTTCCATCCTGACTTTTTCTTCCACAATTTGAAATTCTGGCCAATATTGCCTTGCCAGGGTAATTCCAGACTCTAAATCTGGAAGAACCTGGTGGCTGATTTCAGGCTCATCCAAAGCAATTAATTTTACCGGCCCATGTTCACCCACAGATATACTAAGAGCATTGAGAAGCTGGATTTGAATCTGCTCCATCTGGGCTTTATTGCTACTTATCTCTATTTTGCGTAAGGCAATGGCACTTTCCAGCGATAAGAGGTCTGTAGAGGCCGCGTTTCCTGATTCCACTCTAACTTTTAAATCTTCAAGCTGCTTTTCGGCCAGTTTTAGCGATTCTTCCCAGCTACTATTTAGCTTTTGAGCCCCATATAGCTTCCAATAGTTTTGAATCACTAAACCTATTACATCCATCAGTTCCCGCTGGTACTCAGCTAAAGACAACTTGTGTCCTGCCTTAGCTAAATCGACTTTGATTTGGGTAATGTCACGACCCTTGTTTTTGCGCATTGGGACTTTTAAAGACAAATCCACTGAGTCCGTGTACTCCATCGGAATATTGCGCATCTGCTCAATCACTGAGGAGTTTTCCTTCTGGTAATTCACTTTGATTCCCCACTCCATGCCACGATAGGAAGTGCCCCCAAAACCCATCTCATATTCACCGGCACTACTTTCAAACTCTGCTTGCCCGCTTCTGGTCAATGCCTCTTGGGTTGAGTTAGGCTGATCAATGATATTTCGCTTTGAGGACAAAAAAAAGTTAGTGGCAAACTGGCCCTTTTCGTAGGCTATCTGCTGGTTGGCGATTTTTTGTTGCAGATTATGAAAAATCACCGAGGCGTTTCTACGCACCGCTTCTTTCACCAGATCCTCAATCCACAGCCTCAGTACCACCGGGCCTTGTTTGTTGGTATCTTTAATAAGTATGGATGAGTACTTGGTTATCTCAGGCACTGGAGTATTTTTTTCGACCCGGGCTTCTTCTCTTTGTTTTCTCAGTAAGTCCAGCTTCTCGTGATACCTTTCAAATCTTGTCTTTCTAACCTGATTTGCATACGGCTGAACAATCAGAATAAATGCAATAACTCCGAGTCGAACCAACACCTTTGCCTCC
>DITF01000036.1:0-4473 GCA_002422125.1 bacterium UBP17_UBA6191 | reverse complement strand
GCTATAACTTAGGGATATAAATCAGGGCACACAGAAACTGAAAAATTATTCTATTTCTGGTGCCCTAGAACTTTATTGCTTGGTCAGGGTAAACACTGGCTTACAGGGGGTTGCATCTGGAAGGGATGTTATTGCGGTACGCATTGGGTTGATGTCCGCCTCAGCATACAATACTCTAGCCGTATCTAAAAATCGCACTTTGGAAGCATCCAAATCAAGTTCAAGGCTACCTACTAAGTATGTCGTGCCAAATGTAGCCGCCCAAGTGTATGGAGTCACATTCAACAAAAGAGCCATGGTTCCATTCCCTGTTTGGCATTGACTTAAAATGTCCCCCTGCCAGCTTCCCGTTAAATCTTGTGGCAAAGCTGTCGAAGTCACTACCCCTGGCTTTGATTTGGCCGTGTATGTGGCCTTCTGGATTGAATTGGAGTTATAAAAAATTCCATCAAACCCCCGAGCACTGGTAGCTTGTTGAACTGCGGCCCGTCCCTCAATTGGAACTAAGGGTTTGTGACTATAATTTACCAGATAGGCCGTATATTCGCCCTCAAATTTAAGGTTTCCACCCTGCAATTCATACAATCCCTTTAGCATGTTTTTTCCGGTAACCAGAACCCCACTTTGTGTATTACTTAATTCAAGACTTTGGGTCACAATTGCACTTTGAACCTGTGAAACTCCGGTAGCAAAAAACACTGTGCCCTTGTAATTTCCTACAGATTCTGAGCGATAGCCAGAAGCAGAAAGATTAACTTCTTTGCGTTCATCAATAAAATCGGCTAAATACACCGGGATAGTCTGAGAAGATGAGGAACTGGAACTATAGACTACCGTTGATTTCTGAGTTGAACCAGCCCGATTACCCAATAAATAGCTTGTAGTGAAGCTTTTGGTAGCTGAACCTGTGGCAAATGTCCACTCGGTGACCCTTGTAGACACTGTGGCTTGAGTCGTTTGGACTGTTTCAGAAAGACTGAGTTTTTTATCCACATTGTTCACGAGCAGAGTGTAGCTGAAGTTTTGTCCATTCTGGCTTTCACTCCATGAAGCATCTGTCACCCCACCGGTAACAAACTGAGGGGCTGTGGTTCTTAAATATTGGTTAAAATTCTGACTCAAGAGCGAATTAGCTAATTGAACCTGAGTGCCTGTACTTGTGGCCTGAATTGATAAATCTGTCATCTCATTGGCCACTCTGGTTTCAATCATGTTATGAATCCCAGGAAATTTCTCCAAAGCATTGCCCTGATTTAAGTTACTCAAGAGAGTCGCATCACTGACAAAATACACGGGAATCGTGCTAGCTTTGCTGGGATCACTGGACTCAATCGGTGTACCCGCCCCAAGGCCAGTTGCCCCTTGACCCACTTCTGCCGGGTCGGTTGTGATAGCTACATTTACAGAGGTAACACCTGAGCCAAGTACTAGCTCCAAATCACTTCCCATCAATACCGCACCGCTCAGTTCAAAACCCTTGGGAATATTTAAGGTTACAGTGCTTCCGGAAATCAAGACCGCGTCCAAAATCACAGCCTCATTACCAGCGCGAAAAATTGGTCCAACTGACGATTCTTGCGCTTGCGCCAGAGATTGCCCCCGAGCAATTACTACCGTACTAGTTAGCTTCTCATATTGGGTAGCTGATAATACCCTGGGGGTCTGCAAACCATCAGGCTTCACTAACAGGATGGGAGTATACAAAAAACTGCCTGAGGTTATGCCGGATATCTGGTTACTGCCTATCGACACCGAAGTGACCTGAGTTACCCATCCTGAACCACTCCAAGACAAATAATGCAAGTCTGTTACAGCTAATCCACTTAAGGCCAAGCCCTGCTGGACATTCCCCCAAATGATTTCCTTTTGCAAATCATTAAGCTGGCTAAAATCGGTCACTTTTTGAGTGATCCCACCACTGGTTTCTTTAAGGATGACATCCGCGCCCAAATACACAGAATACCCGCGATCGCGGATTGAGCCATACTCTGGGATATCTAAAATGGTTTTGTATGGAGTTACAAACACCTGATAGGCACTGGTCGAAGAAACCTGTTTTGGTACATTGGACACAATAATGTCCCCCACTTTGGCCGGTACTGTATTGTTCACAAATGCAATCTGGTTGGTCAGTTCTGTGGTTGATCCCGTGGAAAAAACCATAGTGCTACCTGAATCCAGATTTAAAACCTGAGCCGTTTTGGCTGTGGCTTCCTTTTCCTTTTCAAAGGTGGCAGCATCAGCAATCTGGCTTAATACATTGGAAAACACATTTTTACTGCTGGTGGCCTCCTGCTCCGGGGTCAGACTTTGCCCTATAGGAACTGAAGTATTGATACGATTAAAAATTTCTTGGGTAGAAGAGTTTGTTAAACTAACAATTTCGGCAATTTTTGGATCAGCAGCACGCAGGGCTCCGCCTAGTTTCGTATCCAGATCGGTCAGATACTGCTTAAATATGGTAGGATTCAAATCTTTATTACTTAACTGTTTTGTCACCACATCCCCAGATTCAGTAATGGGAATGGATGTATACATCACAAAGTTTAAAGTTACTCCTGGATTATCCTGGGCATCCCTTGTGTCTAGGACTGTTTGACCCTCTGCCACCAAAAGATATTCTGTATTGCCACGCAAAACATGTTTGATGGTAAATCTACCTTCTGCATTGGTGATATCAAAAGGCTCTCCAGAATCGAAACTACCATTGCCATTCAAGTCCAGATATACCCGAGCATTTGAAATTGGTCCATCGGAGACAATTCCAGTAATGACACTGGCCACGGATNNGTTGGGGGAGTTGGGGCAGGAGGGGTCGGGGTAGGAGCAGGAGTTGGTGGGGGGGTCACTACGGGAACCGCAAACCCACCGCCTCCGCCGCCTCCACCACCACAGCCTATAAACAAAATCGATGTCAAAACCAACAGTGCCAGCAAAGTCCCAGATCTCTTAATCATCATAAAACAATATCCTCAATCCAATATTCAAATGTGTTGGACTCTTCTGAATCCCAAATTCCTATATCAATCTGCCTTAAATCAAAACTTGGCATCATGGAATACTTGTGCAGACTGGAGAATCCAAAATCATTATGCGAAGTAGTCACAGCCATTGACTCAGTAATATCCTTAATCAAGGCCTGCTCTCGTACATACCTTGGCAAAACAGTTTGTGTCACCTGATTTTGAATTTGAGCCTGAGGCGCAGGGGCTACCGGAACAGGTTTTGAACCAATATCAGGAATGGTCTGGGACTGATTTTCCTTCTGTGTGAAGTTTTCCAGCAACCCATAATCCACAAATTGTGTAAACTCAACACTCGATACGCCAGTATAGCCTGATGTATCCGTCAAATCTGGTGCACTGGCCTGTGAAAGCATAGGTAGTGCCAATCCCTCATTTACAAACTGCAATGCCCATTGATTCGGTTCGATCAATAGGCCTAATGTTTCCTGACCCACCAAAACCTCTAATTTAGCGTTATGATTGCCCGGGGCTGCCACATAAACTCGATTTACATCGGTTTCAATGGCTTCCTTCATCAGATTTCTTAGGCCCGCATCACTCAATTGAGTGCCTTTGCCCATTACCCCGTGCCCTAAAATATCCAAGGAGTTCGCAATCACATTTGCATTGTGATCTGAGTTTGCATCGCTAATCTCAGAGGTGGCCCCAGCCTTTAGAAGTACCTGACCATTTAAGGCATCGACAACACCTAAGGTCACATTCTCAGTAGCCGCTAACACAACGGACTGGTTATGTGCCGTAGTTCTGGTTCCAGCATTCATGCTTAGAGATCCAGTGGCTGAAATGTTGACGCCATTCTGAGCGTTTGTAATATTGCCTGACTGGGTAACATTGTTTGCCACAACCGTAATGCCATTCTGAGATTCCATTGCTGTCAGCTCTAAATTTGCACCCAGGTTTCTCAGAGTCAGGCTACCTGACTGGGTTGCTCTTGCTTCCAGTCTTTGTGTATCCACAATCAATGCCTGATTGGAACTACCAACTCCATTTCTGGAAATAATCCGCATAGACCGGCCCACAAGATTAGCAGCGTCCCCCGTCAACTGATCTGTTAAAGACCCTACTTGTAAAACAATGGAGTCTTCAGACAAAATCCTTGAAATCTGGGCTGTGTTTTCCACAGTAATTTCTACTTGGGCATTGCCACCATTTACAGCCTGGATGATTCTTCCGTCTACCATATTCAATTCATTGGCTGTCATCTGAATATTTCCAGCATTTGCCAGAATATCCGCATTTTGTGAAAGTGTACCTCCAACCACTAAAGTCACACCACCAGCACTACTGATCTGTTGGGTCGTCAATCCATCTTTTTCATTAAGATAGATACTGCCCGACTGAGTATTTGTCAGAGTAACCGTACCTAAATCGGATGTAATTGACTGTGAATCAGTACCAATTCCCAAGGCCGCTACCAATGTCGCCTCATTACCCACAAGCATTGGCA
>DITF01000324.1:5181-6226 GCA_002422125.1 bacterium UBP17_UBA6191 | reverse complement strand
GGGTCTTTACCTCTCCCTTAACAGTTGCGGCCACTGTTATCGCTGGCTTTATTCCCTTTATTGGGCAAACAATCCTGATTCCCCTTCTATTTTTTATTCTCTCTTTGGTGGTCAGCACGGCTGCGCTTTTTATAGCCGACCAGGTAGTCGAAGACTTTGAAATTCAAACATTGGGAGACACCTTTAAGACTGCTATGATTTTGAGCATCATTAGCTCTATTTTGAGTCAGTTCTAACGATACCTTTCCCTGGTTTCATAGTATTCGTGTTTGTCCAGATACATGCGCTCGTCGGCTTTGGACATGATTTCATCTGGGTCAATGCCTTCAGAGGTTGAGGCAATGCCTATGGAGAAGTGAATGGGAATGTCTTCTACCTTGCCATTAGGATGGCGCAGGCGCATGTTTAAGGCTTCTTCATTTTCACGAATTCTGGTTAATAAAACCTTACTTTGTTCAAGGCTGGTGGAAGGGCATAGGATTACGAATTCATCCCCACCAAAGCGGGAAACAACATCAGATTTTCGGCCTATGGATAGTAGCATTTCAGCCGATTTCACAATCATGGCATCACCGCGGGTGTGTCCAAAAACATCATTGACTCGTTTAAGCCCGTTGAGATCAAGAACAATCAGGGCGTAATGCAGATGCTTGAATTTTTTGGCATTGGCAATCGATTTTTCAAGCTCTCTATCAAAATAGGAGCGGTTAAAAGCCCCGGTTAACCCGTCCGTACTGGCCATTCTCTCAAGCTCACGCATCAAAATCTTGTTTTCCATAAATGATGCAACCTGATCCAAAAACAATCGGATAATGCTTTTGGCATCTTCGGCGGGATTGTTTCCTGTGAGAACAAGCTGTCCCAAAGCCTCGCGCTTCACCCCAATCAATGGGTAAAACTGAAACTGGGTGTCATGAGTCCTACCCAGAGAAGCTGCTTGAATCACTTCTTGCTGTAAATTGGAGTCCACACCTAAAAATTCTGCCATATCGATCATCTCAGGGCGCTCTCCCAAAATAATCATGCCAAAACCATTTTCAGGAAA
>DITF01000324.1:0-5131 GCA_002422125.1 bacterium UBP17_UBA6191 | reverse complement strand
GCTCGAAAAATCAGGTTCTGTCTTTCAATGATTTTTTGATTTTTTTCCAGTTCGCGCTTCTGTTTCTCAATCTGCTTTTTGGTCAGAAGAAGCTGAAAATCATTGGTAATATTGCGTAAGGTAATCCCTAAAAGCTGAATAAAGTCATCTATGACATCCATCTTGGCTCTGGTTTCATCGCCTAAACGGGCATTTTCAAAGCGAATCCAGGCCACAATATCCTGAAAGTCACAAACCAGGATTTCTAAAGTATCATCCTCAATCAGAAACCGTGTCTTAAGATCATCCGACACTCTATGCATCTCAGGCGCATCCGGAGACGAAAAATGGTTAATCAACTGAGTTTCACCACCAAGTTCTACAAAGGGAACTCCATCCTTCATGCCTGGCTTTACTTCAAAATGACTAAAGGATGATTCCCCAAACAAATCCGTTTCCTTATAGGCCAGTCGGATATGGCACTGCTGCAGACCATCCACTTTTTCAAGAATAAAGTTAATGGCTGAAGCCATGGCATTAAACTTGTCTCCACTTAAGACCAGATTTTTGGACCAAATCAGCAGGTTTTTTTGCTGATTACCTGTATCAACCATCACTTCTCGCCCTTGGAACGAATGATATCAATGCTACCCTGAGTGACATCCTTAAGAATCTGATACGGTCTGTGAATCAACAAAAGCTCAGCATTACTGCGGCTCGGTCCACCTTCACAGTCCTTACCCACCTTCCCGCAGGGCAGATTCACCCTCGTGAATTTTTCGGGACAAGGTACTCCCGTGATTCTTGCTGTCCAGTTCCCCTTTTGATTGGGAGCAAAGCGTTTCTGCCAACAACCAGGCCCAAGACGGGAATCCATAAAGACATGATCGCTGTAAGTGCCAAAACTCAGGGGTCTTTGTTCGTACAACCATCGCTCCTGACCATCCACAGCCAAGAGCCGAAAATCCAAAACTGTCATTAAAACCAAGAGCCTGAACAGCATATTTGCCTCCTGACAAACAGCATATCACAGGCTCAAAAAATTCCAATCAGTACAAGAACCATCAATTTTATGAAAGATTCACAGCTTCTTGAAAGTAATCAGTATTTTGTCCTTGTGGTCCTGTCTCGTAAAATCTGACCCTACTGGCACAGGTAAAGAAATCGCCGAGCTTGACTGGGAAAAAGACATCACTTTTTTCTGCATCCCGGAAGAATTTTCCTCCAGATTCTTTTCCTCTTTTTTAGCGATGCTTAAAAATGACCCTTGAACTTGAAATTCATAGCTTTTGGGATCCTCGCCCGCAGGAATGGGAAATTCTACCAGCAAAAAATCCTGCATTTCACGGATCTGAACCTGAGATAGGTTGGCTAAACCCGCTCCTGGACTTGGCATCCTCCATCGAAACAAATCCAGATCATCCAACGGACTCTGCATCACAAATGGGTCAGAAAAGAATCGTTTCTGAATTTCTTCCATCTTCTTGCGCATGGCATCAAATCTTGAAAAAGGATCCATCACATTTGGAGCCGGATTCTGATTCTGAATTGTGTTCTGATTCTGAGGGGATTTTCCAATCGGTGTTTTGTCCCAATCAAATGTCGGCTGCTCACTAAATAAAGGTGTGAAACCAAAAACTAACCAGAAAAGATACAAGGCTTTCATTTTGTAATCCTCCTTCCTTTTTCTTTTCAAGTATAATGCAAATATGCAAAATCATACACTTATGCACAAAGTTAGAATTGTCACGGCTGCCAGCCTCTTTGATGGACATGATGCAGCTATTAATATCATGCGTCGCCTCCTGCAAAAAGGCGGTGCCGAAATCATCCATCTTGGACACAATATCCCAGCCTTAACGGTGGTGGAAACGGCCATACAGGAAGATGTCCATGCCATAGCCCTGTCTTCTTATCAGGGTGGCCATATGGAATATTTTAAGTATATCCATGATTTACTGGCGGAACGGGGCTCAGGACATATTCGTATTTTTGGAGGCGGCGGTGGAGTGATTTTGCCATCCGAGATTCAGGCATTACATGCCCATGGGATTGAAAGAATTTATTCTCCAGAAGATGGACAGCATTTGGGATTAGAGGGAATTATTTCCGATTTGTTAAAACGATCGGACTATGAATTGCCCAAACGAAAGAATCAAAGCCTGAGATTTGGCAATCAATCTGAGATTGCTTCACTATTGACCCAGTTGGAAAACGCCTCCCCGGATACAAAAGAATCACTGCTTGCGGCAATAAATCCCAAAAACATTCCGGTTCTGGGAATTACCGGGACGGGAGGAAGTGGCAAAAGCTCACTGACCGATGAAATTATCCTGCGTTTTTTACAGGTATTCCCTACCATCAAAATTGGTATTGTCTGTGTGGACCCGACTCGCAAAAAAACTGGGGGGGCGCTCTTAGGCGATAGAATCCGCATGAATTCCCTCAATGCGCAAAATACATTTATGCGTTCTATGGCCACCCGTGATTCGGCCTCGGCCCTTTCCCAGAGCATTTTAGATGTTGTTAAGGTCTACAAGTCCGTTGATTTTGACTTGATTCTAGTGGAATCGAGCGGTATTGGTCAGGCCGATACTGGTCTCATGAATTTCTGTGACAGCGTGTTGTATGTCATGACACCTGAATATGGGGCCTCATCACAACTGGAAAAAATCGGAATGCTAGACACTGCCGACCTGATTGCCGTCAACAAGATGGAAAAGCGCGGGGGCGAAGATGCCCTGCGAGATGTGAGAAAGCAGGTGGCCCGTAACCGAGATTTACATCACACCCCAGAAATGGCCCCGGTCTTTGGGACTCAGGCCTCTCAGTTTGCCAATCCAGGGGTTACAAATCTCTTTTATGCAATTGTTAAAGACATGCACAGCAAAAAATTGCTTACTGATTTCTGCTTACCAGAACAAAATTCAGATGCCCCTGCCTATTACAATATTATTGTCCCTCCCAAAAAACAGAATTATCTCTCAGAAATTGCCGAAACGGTCAGGGCCTACCATTTAGAGACAAAATCGTTAGCCGATAAAATCAGCCGAGCCCAAAAGCTTGAGGCCGTTTCCAAAGAGTTTCCAACCACAGAGTTACAGGCCGAATGTAAAAAAATCAGGGCGGAAATTCCCGAACACGCTTTTAATCTGCTTTTGGAATTCCAAAAATTAGCTTCTGATTATGACCCTCAAAAACGGGTGTTTTCTTATGCCGTTCGTGACAAAATCTTCTCGGTGGACTTAACCACCGAAACCCTCTCTGGAACACCATTNNTCGGAACATCTGCCTGGGTTTTTCCCCTACACAGCCGGAGTTTTTCCCTTCAAAAGAAGCGATGAAGATCCAAAAAGGCAATTTGCTGGTGAAGGTGGTCCTAGTCGCACCAATAAACGCTTTCACTATCTATCCCGAAACGATGAATCAAAAAGACTCAGCACGGCTTTTGACTCTGTAACACTTTATGGCGAAGACCCACAAACCAGACCGGACATTTACGGAAAAATTGGCGAGTCTGGGGTGTCCATCTGTACCGTGCGTGATATGGCCGATTTGTTTTCAGGCTTTGATTTGATCCACCCAAGCACTTCGGTCTCTATGACCATCAATGGACCTGCACCTATCATTTTGGCCATGTTTTTAAATACTGCCATCAACCAACAGCTTGAAAAGCGAGGCCTTACGGAATCTGATAATGCTTACGAGGCCATAAAAGATGAGGTCTTGCAGCAGGTTAGAGGAACAGTGCAAGCCGACATTCTCAAAGAAGATCAGGCCCAGAATACCTGTATTTTCTCGATTGATTTTGCCCTGAAAATGATGGGAGACATCCAGGACTATTTTGTACGCAAAAAAATCAAAAACTTTTATTCTGTCAGTATATCCGGGTATCACATTGCCGAGGCTGGAGCTAATCCCATCACCCAGTGTGCCCTCACCCTATCCAATGGCTTCACTTTTGTTGAGTACTATCTGGCCCGGGGCATGAAAATTGACGATTTTGCCGGGAATCTAAGCTTTTTCTTCTCCAATGGTATGGATGCAGAATACTCCGTAATTGGCCGAGTTGCCCGCCGTATCTGGGCCATAGCCATGTGCAATCGTTACGGAGCCAATCCCCGCTCGCAAAAGCTCAAATATCATATTCAGACCTCTGGCCGTTCCTTGCACGCCCAGGAAATCGATTTTAATGATATCCGCACCACCCTTCAGGCCCTGATGGCTTTGGGCGACAACTGCAACTCTTTACACACCAATGCCTACGATGAGGCCATTACAACCCCTACGGAAGAATCCGTACGACGAGCCATGGCCATACAGCTCATTATCACCCGTGAACTCGGTCTTGCCCGCAATGAAAATACCCTCCAAGGTTCCTTTGCCATTAACTACCTGACCGACTGGGTGGAAGAAGCTATCCTTAAAGAATTTGATCGTATTTCCAGCCGCGGTGGTGTACTGGGAGCTATGGAAACTCAATACCAACGATCCAAAATTCAGGAAGAATCCATGTTATACGAAACCCAAAAATCAAACGGAACCCTGCCCATTATTGGGGTCAACACCTTTTTGCCCGAACACAGAGAAACGGCTGAGGGCATTTCCGTCACCCGCGCCTCTTATGCCGAAAAAGACGAACAAATTTCCCGCCTCAAGGAATTCCAGGCCCAAAACAGCCAACACAGTCAAAAGGCCTTAAAACGCCTGCAATCTGTAGCCCTTTCTGGTGGCAATGTCTTTGAAGAACTTATGGAAAGTGTCAAAGTCTGCTCCCTTGGCCAAATCTCCCACGCCCTATACGCTGTCGGCGGCCGCTATAGGAGGGCGATGTAACATGAGTTCAATCACCTTGTTTTTTGTTCTTTTTACAAGCAGCTTTTGCAATGATTTGATTCTATGAGAAAAGGAAGCAAAGAAAAAGTAATCAAAAACCACATGACCGGATTATGTAAAAACTGCCCGTAAAAATCCAGGATTCAACTCTTTATGCCATGCTCCAACCTAAATTGCGTAAGGAGAACCAAGGATCTTTCAATCTCCTCCCTGTGATGAAGGTAGGTATGATGCCAGAAACAAAGGGTGGTCAAATTCTCAACTGTATTTTTGCCCCCATCCTTCACTGGTTTAATGTGATGAATGTGTAAATACC
>DITF01000018.1 GCA_002422125.1 bacterium UBP17_UBA6191 | reverse complement strand
CTTGCTCTGTCCCAGCTTTCCCGAAAAGTAGAAGGGCGGCAGGACAAACGCCCTATGTTGTCAGATTTACGGGAGTCTGGGGCCATTGAACAGGATGCTGACATTGTAATGTTTTTACATAGAGAGGAATATTATGATCCCGGCAATGAGGAAAATAGAGGTAAAGCTGAAGTGATTGTGGCCAAAAACCGTAATGGTCCCATTGGCAGTGTGTCCTTGTTTTTTGACAAACATCTGGCCAGATTTCGTGATTTGGTCTTGCAACAGGCAAAGGAAAACCGGTGAGTATAGACACAATATCGCAGCAAGAGCTAGTGGCATTATTTGAAGAATGCCTGGAACCTCATCTTGAATTTTTACCGGCCATTCTGGGAGGAACCCGTAAGGATTTGGTTCAGGCCGCGATTGCGTTGGCCTCGGTGTTGCATCAGGACAGGTTTGACTCCCAGATCATTCGTCTGATTGTACATAACGAGTATTTTCATGATTGTCTTCAGGTTTTGTCAGCCCGGCCTAAGGCGGCTTACCTATCTGTTGTCTTAAAAAGCTGGGATAAATTTCCCATTAAGAACCAGAGTAAGCTGATTCCCCTGTTGTGGAAATATGGGAACAAAGAAGAGGTAACAGCCTTTTTTATGAGTCGTTTTGCCAATTTGGACAGCACAATTCGTGTGACTGCCATGGAGGCTTTAGTACGCTTAGGTGTTACCGAGGGCCGCTATTTTGTATTTCAGCGGCTGATGGATCTGAGCTTGCCAGAACAGCTTGATTTACTAACGGTGCTTTTTGAATGTGATTTTGAATTGGATTTTCAGACTACTAAAGATGTAATTCAAAGATTTCAAGACAATTCAGCCGTAGATATTCGGGCCGCCTATCTAAGACTTTTGGCCAAAGGTGATCCTGAGTTGTCTTTAGCTCAGCTCACAGAATGTTTGCAAAGACAGCCGGAGATGATTATTTCAGCGGCTTTTGATGCTCTAATTCAACTGAAGCTGCACGAACAGATTCCCGAAGCATTTTTACAGCAGTACAGCTCATCCAAGTTTTACAGACTAGCCATGAATGTGGCCAGAATTTACGGATTTCGTTGGCAGCATAGTCACGATCGAGATGCTTTAGCCCAGGGTCTGAGAATTTTGTCCTGGCTTCTAAATGATGAAGCCATGGATGCAAAGCTAGCGGCAATTGAAGGGGCTTTTTGTTTTCATGAAGATGCCCGGGTTTTAGAGTGGATTGGTTCGCTTTTATTGTCGGAATCGGATGAAGAACTTTTAAAAGCGGCTGTAAATTTTTTAAAAAAGCACCCTGCCACACCGGCTCAGAAGGCCTTATTGTTAAAAGCCTGTGAACGCAGTATCCCGGCTTTGCAGCAGCTCGCTTTAGAGCTATTGGAGCGGCATGCAGAATCTTCAATGGTGCCTTTTTTATTGGAATTGATTCATAAGGAAAAGGTTCGCAATCCTAATGTGGCTCACCAGGCTGTAGCCACTTTAAGTAATTGTATTCTGGCCAAAGAAGAAGATGAACAGAGATATTTTTCTTTGCTTTCGGAAGACTCATCGGACATGCGCCGCGCCGTAATTTTGGGCATGCAAAACTGGAGAAGTGAAAGTTCCCGTCGTCTTTTGGAGAGAGAGTACCAAAACTGTACCGGACTAAATAAATCTCTAGCGGCATTTATTCTATTTCAGAAGGGTGTGACCTATATCTTGGATGATTTATACGATCAGTTGGCATCAGACAGTTCCCAAGATCAGAAGTGTTCGCTTTTGGCCTTAAGTATGGTGCAAAGATATCTTCAGGATTGCCCCATTGTTCAGATTTCCAAAGAGGTTTTGACCAATATTGAACTTTGGCACACCCAGGTTGAGTCAAGAAGGCTTGAAGAGAGTGTTTTAAAGGAATTTAATGTTCGAATTTTGCTTCCACTGCGGCAGTTGATTCTATCTGAGAAGTATCAGGATGCTATGCAATGGATTGAAAAAAAAGCCGAAGATGATGCCGGCTGGTTTTTAACCTTGACTCGCTACTGGCTGATGGAAAAGTTGGAAATGCCTCTGGAGGCCGAGGCTTTGCTTCAGATTACCGAGAGGGCTCCAGATTGTGTTTTAGGTCATGAGCTATTATTAAGCATGTATCGTAATCTGAGACGGAAAAGCGAGTTTGTTCATCATCAGTTACAATTATTGGAAATGAAGCATCGGGCTTATGGGCAGCTTTTAACTTGTTTAAATGAGTTGCCTAAAGAGATTTATGAGACCCCGATGTTTCTTAATATCATCAAAATGATTCAAACCGGTGGCTTGCCATCGGATGCCTCTATGCACCAGGTATTATCCTCAATCTATTTAAAAATTAAACGATATGACTTTGCCATGGAGCATTTGTGCTACGGATATTTTGTCAATCCTTCAGAAAACTGGTTTTTGGAACTGGCTTCCTGTTATGCCAAGTTAGGTAGCAAAAAGGAAGCTAAGCAGGTATGTAAAGTGGCTCCAAAACTTGGGATTGCTCCGGCTGTGAAAGACAAGCTTGAGGCACTTGAGGCCAAGATTCAATCAGATGCGGGGCAGGAATGAGAAACTGGTTGGCGTTTTTATTTTTATCTGCATCTTTAGGGCTTGGAATCTGGATTAAAATTACCATGCAGGAGAGGGAGAGGATAAAAATCCAGACCCAAGGCGATTTGGGCAAGGTGGTTGTACCAATGCCTAAAGCAATATCAGAATGGCAGGAATCGGAAGGAATCAGGTATCAGATTGTTCGGGCGGGTGTAGGAACTATTCCCTCTCGAGGTGATAGGGTTTCTATCCGTTATCAAGGTTTTTTGGAATCAGGGGAGGAATTTGATTCCAATTACGGCCAAAATCAACCCTTTGAATTTATTTTAGGCCATGGTCAGGTGATTGCTGGCATGGACAGATTGATTCGTATGATGCCAGTGGGCTCAAAGTGGAAAACCGACATTCCCTCCGATTTGGGCTATGGGCAGACTGGCATTGAGGGCATCATTCCTCCCAATTCATCCCTGAGGTTTGAGGTGGAGTTAATATCAGCAAAATCTAGCGGCATTCCGCAAAAGATCCCCGACACCTCAGGTAGAACCGAACTCAAATTTAAGGAATTCTCCTGCTGGCTTTTAGAACCAGCCTCAGGCCGGGCTAAAGGAAAAGCCCCTGTTTTTGGTGATACGGTCAGTGTGCATTTTGTTGGCTGGCATCCAGATGGCACAATTTTTGATAGTTCTCTGGGTAGAGGGATTCCCTTTCATTTTCGTGTAGGTGGAAAGGTCATTCCCGGTTTTAATTTATTGATGCCCCAGTTAAGACAATCCGAAAAAGCTCTGTGTATTTTCCCACCTAATCTGGGGTATCAGGATGCAACTTTGCCGGGAATACCCCCTGATTCTACCCTTATTTTTCAGGTTGAACTTCTGGAAATCCTCAAAAGTTCCTGATGATGAACAATTGCCAGAGGCATGTCGTTAATTAAGCCACGAATGGGTAGACTCAGGAGTTGTCTTAAACGGCCTTCGTGATAGGGAAGGATGTTCCATGGAATCACTTCCAGATCCAGTTTTTGGGCATACATAAGCATGTCATCTGTGATTTGGGTCTGCTCGGGGTGTATGGAATAAAAGCCGAATTTTTTGGCTAAATCCAATTTGCGTTTCCAGCCTAGTCGCCTTTGGAATAAAATTCCCATGTTTATGTTGGGCATAAGTTTTTTTAGATTTCTTAAGGGCTGAAACATAAAACAGGTAACTAGGATTTGATGCTGTGGATACTTCTGAAGCAGGAGTGCTAGTGGCTTTTCCAGTCCAGAAGCCTTGATTTCAATATTAAATCCCATATAGGGGAGGGCTTGAAAAACTTCTTCCAGGGTAGGGATTTTTTCATCAGCATAGTCCTCATGAAACCAGGAACCAACTTCGTGAAGTTTTAACTGCTTCAGGGTCATATTTTTGACAACACCAGACTTTTGGGCCGTGCGGTTTAACTTAGAGTCATGAATGACCACTAGCTCCTTGTCTGCACTGAGGCGGACATCAAATTCAACCCAATTGGCCCCATCAAGTTGTGCTTGAAGAAAGGCGGCAATTGTGTTCTCAGGAGCTCTTAAAGGCGATCCACGATGACCAATATTAAAAAATGGTTCCAACATGTGGGGTATGATATACTCAAGCCTCATTTCTCGCCACAGAAGGTTTGGGAATTCATTGATGCTGCAACCAAAAACTACATGTCTGATAGCCACCGGGGGGCCTGGTCACGAATCTGTGGTTTCTTTGGTTTCGGCAGGATACGCCTTCAAAAATATGCCCAGTTGGGTCCGCCCCTTGTTTTTAGTGTTTAACCAACAGGAAGAGGTTTGTCTTTTTGAGGACTTTTCCTTTTGCACGGTAGATGGAAACCTGGCCAGGTTGCATGAGGACATTCCAGTTTTTCCACTGCATCGTCTGCCTGAACTTTTAAAGCAATTTTCTATTGAGGTATCATCTAAGATCATAGTGTTTCAGGCTATCCACGGACATCTAGGTGAAGACGGCAGCATTGTAGATCGAATGAAAGTTTTTGGCTGGCCGGTAACCGGATTTTCTGCCCAATCTTCCATGGTATGTTTTGACAAGGTTCTGACTAAGCTGATTCTTAGCTCTAAAGGTATCCCAGTGGTTCCGTATCGTTGGTATCTGGCGCACGAACAGAACTTAAAACGGCCGTTTTCTGGTCCAGTATTTGTGAAGCCTGCTCGTGAAGGTTCTTCGGTAGGTGTCTTAAGAGTATCTGAATCTGATGATTTTAATCAGGCCCTGGATGAGGCTTTTAAGTTTGATCACAAGGTTTTGGTGGAACCAGAAATTTTAGGTCGTGAGCTTGAAGTAGCTGTGTTAAAAACCAAAACAGGTTGGCAGGCAAGTCCCGTGGGGGAAATTTCTAAAAGTACATGGTACAGTTTTTCGGAGAAATATCTGTCTACCACCAAAACAAGTACGGGACTGGTCAGGGATTTATCTGAAGACACTATCAACAGAATTCGTTCTATGGCAATAGAAGTTGTGACGGTTCTTGAGGGAAGTGGTTTTGCCAGAGTTGACTTCTTTTTATCTGATCAGGGAGAATTGTTCGTGAACGAAGTAAACACAATTCCTGGCATGACTGGCATTTCCATGTTTCCCTGGTTATGGGAGCAGGCGGGCGTATCAGGATTACAGCTGATGGACACAATATTGAGGGAGTGCGCAGGGTAGAATGGCAAAACAGCAGACACCAATCCCTGAGGACAATGACAGACTTGATGCGGTCCTGAAGTGGATTAGCATCATATTGTTTTTTCTGTCCTTTGTATGCCTATCGGTGGCCTCCTATGCCCCCTTAGCTCGTGGGGTCTACAATTTGATCTACAATTCTGGATTGACTGCCTAGTTTCTTAAAATGAGATGGAAATAGCGCCATCGTTATATCTTGGAGACTGGATTCCAAGAACCGATCTTGAGGGTCCTGGCCAAAGAGCCGCTCTGTTTCCAGCTGGTTGCAGTCTTCGCTGTTCTGGTTGTTGTAATCCCCATCTTTTTACAAAAAAAACACAACAATTAATCAGTGTTTCTGAGATTTTACAGAGGGTAAAATCTGTATCAGATATTGAGGGCATTAGTATTTTGGGTGGGGAACCACTGGAGCAGGCTCATGCCTTGGGTGAATTTTTATCCAGCCTGCGACAGGAAACAGACCTGTCGGTAATGTTGTATACTGGGTACACCATGGCAGAAATCAAAAGGGAAGAGGACAAGGCATCCGTACTTGAGTTTGTCGATGTGCTGGTTGATGGAAGGTATCAAGAGGCATTAAAATCTTCCCGCCGCAGATATATTGGTTCCGATAACCAAAAGCTTTGGTTATTGACAGATCGCTATATGGCTAAGGACTTTGGGGGCTCAAATTTTACCGAATTTCGTTTAAACAAACGCGAGTTTAGAATTCTTGGTTATCCGATTCCATGATTACAGGCAACAAGTACTATGTGCCCGAGAACGAGGCCCAGGTTTTAAAACAACTTTTGCGGTTAAGGCGCCGAATTCACCGTTATTTTTTCACGGATTATCTTGCGCCATTCTATCGAGATCTACCAACCAGGCTCAGTTCAACCTTTCATAAAGCCTTTAACAGAATTACCCAGACCATGCTTTTGGAACATTTGATGTTTCAGGGGGGGGCTGTTTTAAGGCCACTTTATTTAAAGCCCTCGGATCCAATGGTTCCCGTGCATCTTTTTGATATTAAGGGAATATGTTTGAAAATGGGTTATGGTCTGTTTTTGGCATTTGCACAGTTATCCCGCCCTACTAGCTTGTACCATGAATCCTTTGATGAGGGGATATCCGGCCCAGGACATAGTGGAAATCGAATCTTTTTGTCCATGTTAATCCGTGAGCTAAACCCGACCATGCAACAACATATTTTAAGGGGGGCATTTTCTCACCTTATTCAGTTTCGTGGTTTTTGGTTAAGTCTTCATCCCTGGCTGGATGAGCGCGACGATTCTGTTTGCAGGCATGAGCTTACATTTACAGAAATTTATTTTTTTTGTGCTTGTCCACAACCGTTTTTAAATGGTTTTATTGAGACGATTCAAAATCTTTCCAAACGAAGTCGCAGTGACATTTCCAGTCTTATGCGGTCCTTATTTGCGAGATATCATTGGATGATCCAGCAGGTGGAATCGGGGCAAAGGATCTGGCTAAATGTGTTGTTGCCCCTGTTTGCCCAGTTTCAGAAATGGAATGTGGTATGGAGAAGTCGCTATGAGGTTTACAGAAACACCTCTGTGCTCTATGAAGCAGTTCCTAGCGATGATGATGAATCGTATTATATTGGGATTGGGGAAGGTTATGAGTTTATTTATCAGGGTCTGAATCGAGTACGAAATCATTTAAGAACCGTGTCGTTTGTAGATGAGGATTTTGCCGAAGCCCAATTGTGGCTGCCACTTTTTACTAAATATTTTGACCCATTTGTGGAGAGTTTTCTTCGGGATCTGAAAGGAATGTATGAGCCAGTCATATCGAGTAAAAGTCAAAGAGTCGGTGACGGAAACGATTCAGAATGAATTAAAATCGAAACGAAAAATCAACATGCTACCTTTGATGCCCGCTGAACAAATGGGCCAGATGCTGGGCAATAAATTATTGCAAAAGGGCTGGGCACAGGATGAAGACTGTGTTACCACAGTTTTAGACGGGTTTGAATTGAAGTTTAATCCCAAAACCCAGACCTTGGACATTGTCCTGATTCAAGTCGAGGAAGTCGTTCGAGAAGTTGATGGGTTGATTGATGTTTATGACGGAAATTATGACGAAGCGCGGGCCAATAGTATAGCTTCGGATGTGGCAAAGTCTAATTTACGCGGTGAAATCCGTAGTTACCAGCAAAAAAAACAAAGGGCTTTACAAGACCAGTGGAAAGAACAGATGCCAGAAGTGCATAAAAAAGTAGAAGAACTTTTGGAGGATGCCTTGTTGAGCACTCATCAGGAAGCCTTAAGGCAAAAGGCATCTGGTTTAGGCGAAGTCGTTTCGGAAGTGGAAGATAACGGGGATTTGGTCATCAGAGTGAAGGTGTAAGATGGATTTACAACAGTTTGCGGAGAGTCTCGAAGAGCGAGAAGTGGTTGAACTGGCCTATTCGGAAGAATTAGCCTGGTGCCAAAGAAAGCTTTTGGGCCGAATTTCTGTCATGATTGAGTGTGAAAAACAAATGATTCCGTGGCTTTACATGCATCTTAGGGCCAGGCTGAAGCAAAAAAATATCACCATGGAATATCTTGATGGTCGCCGTCCCCCCGAAGGAGATCAGGAAAATCGTAGTGCCAGTGTTTTACGCATTATGATTCAGCAAATTACCTGGCATGTACGCAATACAACCGAAGATAAGGTTTTGGTCTTACCCCATCTTGATTTGTTGACCTCGGCGGCAACCGAATCTTTGACCACCGAGGCCAGAGAAATTTTGCCCCTTCTTTATGAAAATCCCAAGGTTGTATTTTTGACCTTTAAGGATCCAAATTTTCAGATATTCAAGGCCATTGAAAACCTGTTTGTAGCTAAAAAGAAAATTTTAGGCATTGATCGCCGTGTGCTGCCTTCTTTAATCACCAGAGCCGAGGCCAGAAAGTTTCCCAGTACTTTTCCTGTGCTAAGACTCTATCAGTATCTATCTGGCTGTAATGCATTACGGATCAGACAGATTCTAAGTCGTTTGGAAGGGGTCGACTTTCCGCCCTCAGAAGAAGAGGTTATCAGGCAACTCAGGGAATTAACCATTCAGGATGGCATGGAGCTTCCTAATGTGGATTTGGATGCTGATTTAGCCGGTTATGCCCTTGTGAAGCAAAAGTTAAATTCAGAAGTGTTGAGCCTTTTGAAATATAAAGAAACCCTTACGGACGAAAAAGAATCCAAACGACTGGAGAATCTTCTACCCAAGGGTATGATTTTTTTTGGCCCTCCCGGGACGGGCAAGACTTTGTTTGCCAAAGCGATGGCCACTGCCTTAAACGCCACAATTCAGATTGTGTCGGGACCAGAATTAAAGTCCATGTGGGTGGGACAGTCCGAGGAAAACATCCGCAAAATTTTTTTTAAAGCCCGCCAATCTGCTCCCTCCATAATTGTATTTGACGAGCTTGACTCCTTTGCCTCGGCAAGATCCAACCAAGGATCGAATCAGGTGCAGCATTCCATGGTAAATCAGCTATTGACGGAGATGGATGGGTTTCGCAAAGAGGAGTTAGTATTTGTAATTGGTACCACCAATTTTGCAGAATCCTTGGATCCGGCCCTGTTACGACCCGGAAGGTTTGAGTTAAAAATGGAAATCCCTTGGCCTGATGAGGCCGATCGTTTTGCCATTTTAAATCTTTATAACCAAAAAATGTCCCTCAATCTATCCAACGAGGACTTGATTTGGGTAGCTCAGAAAACCGGGGAAATGCGCGATATCAGCACCGGCACAAAATTTAGTGGCGATCACTTAAACGCAGTCTGCCGTTATCTGAAACGCTGGTCTATTCGGGAAGGAAAACTCGCGTTTACGCGAGAGGAATTACTTTTAGCCATTCGCGGTGGGCAAACAAAACAGGGGCTTACCGATCATGAAAGGCAAGTGGTTGCATATCATGAGGCAGGTCATGCATTAGTTGCCTTGTCGCTTCGGGATGCTTTACCGGTAGAAAGAATTTCGGTGGATTCGGATTATACGGACTACCTAGGATATGTACAGCATGCCGAAAGAGAACACAAACATGTGATTACCAAAAAACAGATGCTGGCTGAACTCGTGATACTCATGGGCGGTAGAGAGGCCGAACTTTTGGTTTTTGAAGATATCTCCTCGGGCTCGGAAAATGATGTGCTTAGAGCCAGCAGGCTGGCTCGGGATATGGTTTGTCGCTGGGGTATGTCTGAGGGTTTTGGGGTCAGGGTAATAGAAGACGACGATGATGTTTCTGAACCTTTGGCTCAGAAGCGGGATGAAGCCATTGAAACCATGCTAGCTCAATCCAGAGCCCATGCCAAAAAAATTCTACAGGCGAGAAGGGATCATTTAAAACTATTAGGGGAAGCTTTGATTGTGAAAAAGGTCATGCAAAGAAATGAGATTATAAAACTTCTGGGTGAGGAATAATGCCACTATTAACCTTAAAATTAAAAAAAAATCAGCAGGATGGTTCTTTTGATCTAGTAGTAGATTATCAATCCGATCCTGATGCCATGGCCTTTGAGCACGAAGAAGATCACAAGGCTTTGTTAAAAAAATTGTTAGGCTCAGATTTATCACAGCAGGATATCAGCCGTGACCCGGTAAGTGAGACTTTGGAGCAAGTGTCTCAATCACAGGACAGCAAGGAGAAACAGAGGTTACCTCAGTCATGATCTGTAAACGATTCTCTTCTGAGGCAGCCCTAAGAAAGACTGTACTGGCCTTGGCGGCAATTGCCCCGGATTGCCTTGGTTTTAGGGTGCTATGGGTATGCACGCCCACGCAGAACTGGCTAATTCTAACCGAAAGACTGTTGGCAAAAATTCCCAATGAAGCAATTTCTCTTGGAGCCTCAGTTAGTCTTGAAGACAATTCTCTGGCGGACAAGGCTTTGGAGTGTCGCCTGTTTGAACTTCTTCCCAGACGCGAGATATCTGGGCCAGTACCTAGTCTTTATTTTCTGATTTCAGAAAAGGACCAAACGGACTTTCTTTGTGAGTGCTTAAGAATTTCTCTTTTTGAAATTCAGATGGTTTCCTGGAGTGGATATCGATTTTATAAGGTACATGGGGCTGGTTCTTATCTGGCTCAACTTGCGGTTGAGAAGTTTGGGGCCGAGGTCTTTTCTCGCGATGCCGTGGATGTCTTTCATCCATTTCCCTGGGAATATGAACATCTCAATCGCCTAGGTAATAAACCTGGAAGTCTATTACTTTTATCGAAGGCGGGAAAGGTGTTATTGGAGGATGCGGAGTTTGTTTCCGTTTACGCAAACATTCGCTGGCAGGGAGACTTTGAAGTTAGTCATATTTCGGCTCAGGCTGGGGCTCGTGAAGTGACGATCCCTCTAAAAATGCAGGCTATCAAAGCAGATAATCGCTTAAGGGTATTGTGGGTGTATGAGGCCAGTAAATTAGCTTATCTTTTATCCTGGATAGAAGATTTACCCGTTTCCGACCGAGATAAATTTTATGTTCTGATGTTACAGGATGGGACAATTTATATTAAATCCAGAGTACCGATGGTGCAGGCCCCAGAATCGTTTCGCGAAAGTTATGTGGAATATGGAGGCTCAAATCATGTTTTGATTCGCGACGACCTGAGGCTTCGGCCACCATTGCCTGCCACAGAATTGTTAAAGGTGTTTCAGCCAGTTACAGGAAGCTGTATTCTTCTGGATTCTGGCCAGGATTTTTCGCTTAAGGTAAGCCATTTAAGCATTCTGGATTTTAAACCTTTAGAAGAACTAGTTCGCTACAAATTTCAGATCGATAGAGATCGATTTTTGGAGCTTGTTAGTGGTTTTCGGCTCGATGATCCTCAAATTGAAATTTATGATTTGGAGGAGATTGAAATTCTGAAGCAGGAGACAGACGCTTTTCAGAAACAGTTTGGTAGCCAGATCACTCAGACTGGACTCTCAGCTCAGCAGGCTGGGGACAGAGTTGCCGAAATCCTAGGACAGGATTTGGAGCCCGAAGAACTGATTTTACCTGATGAGGTGGAAGCATCTGTGGATGAGTTACCCCAGGATACCCAGCTTTTGCATCGGGAAATTCAGGAATTGCAAAAGGAGCTACGAAATCAGATCGGGGATGGCACCGGTAAAAAACTGGCCCGCATGGCTCAATGTTACGGGGCTTTGGGTGATTATGCCAATGCCGTAGCACATGGGGATCTGGCAGCATTTTTTACCTATCCCCAGGATTTAGGCCCTTTGGGACAGAGTCTCTTTTTGTGGTGGCAGGAGATGACGGGGAGACCAGAATCTTTGACCTTACCGGCAATTTTTCGCGAAACCACCAACTCACTGGGCGAAAGAGATCTTAGTTATCTAACCTATTACATCATGGATAAGGGCGGTAGTCTTGATCGCTCTGAAGCTCGTTGGATGAGTGAACGGTTGGCTGACTCCCTAATGGTTTATGCCAAGGATATGCCACTGGTTAAGGTCTTAGTGTTTCTATTTGCCCAGCAGAAGACTTTTGGCACTGATTTGTTTCGTCTTTTGAAGCTAAGGGACTTGATCCTGGCTCGCATTTTTGACCGAGGTCTGGCCCATCGGGTCGAGGTTCCTGAATTTTTATTAAAAGATGAAGATTTGGAGTCTCAGTTTTACCAGGGTATGCAGGAGGCTTTTGCCGATTTGAAAAAACGCCTTCCGTCCAAAAGCACGGAATTGTTGTTATGCCACCTGAATCTAGCCTGCTTATATGCCGTCAAAAGAGATGCCAACTTTATGGAGCAGGCCTTATCTGGAGCTGAACAAAACTTGCCAGCCCGGGGTGGCATCAGAGAAGTCTTGTATCGAATGTACAATCAACGGGCCAGACAAATTTTGGCTCAGGAGCCTATAAAACCTGAAATCAGGGATATGTATCTTAAGGAGTTATCCAGCCAGGATGCATATCGATTGGATCGTTTTCTACGGGTTTCTTTGATTTTTGAACCTTCCATGGCCTTGGTACCTAACGAGGATGAATGGAATCATAAGCATAGAATTTTAAAAAAGCTCGGACCAGAAGAACTGATCACCAGAATTCCGTTGGAACTATCCAAGGTGGTGTCGGGAGATACCTGGGATCAGGAAACGGCCAGTTACCGCAGAGCCAATCTTTGGTCCATGATTCTTGAGGTGTTACCAAGAACGGGTCAGGATTTTTCGCTTAAGGTCATGAAGCAGATCCAGCAGTCCATTGATGAGTTAAAGGCTTTGGAGCATAGGGCCAATGTACTGGGCCGTATGGTGGCTGTGGCCAGTCTGTTTCAGCAAGAGGATCTAAAGGCCGATTTATCCCATGATTTTTTTGATGTTCTGCAAAGAATCGAGCCGGATAAAATCTGGGTTTTGGAAAAAGTACTGGTACCGATGTTAAATCGGTTTTCCCAGCTATTGGATCCGGAGGAACTCAAGAGGGCACTGGAAATTATGGAATCCAGAATTCGTGGCCAGGATTTATCTGCTTCTAGAGCTTGGGTTTTAGTAGGTGTTTTAAGAGATAAAACCGGGGAACCAGAAATTTGTCAAAAACATCTGATGTTGGCCCTGAACCTGTTTTTTGCAGCTAATACCGCTCCCAATTCAGAAAAGCTAAAATCCTGTCTGTTTATTCTAAGAGGTACCAGAGACTGTAGTGTGCCAACCCGTCTCTTTATTCGTGATCAGATTCTGAAACGATTTGATGATTTCACAGATACAATGTCTACCAATTCCTTTATGGTCCTATCCAAGGTATTGGCTATGGAGTATCTGGCTATTCCCGGTCTGAGAACCGACGGTACAGATCTCAAAGAAGGTGAGATATCTTCTGAATTAAAACTGGTTCATCTTCAGCTTGAATCCCTATGGAAACAAAAGGCCAATGAACAATATGAATATCTTAAAACCCGAGAGGAGCATTAATGCAGGGGATTAATCTGAATGAGGTTCTCAATCGACTGCGAAACTTTGAAACCATTTTGAGTGGTCAATTTGTAGGCAGGGAGAAGGAAGTAGAGGCCATTCTCATTTCGGCCATTGCCCAGGAACCATTGTTGCTTGTTGGTCCCCCAGGAACCGGAAAATCTCAGCTTATTGTCAGATTCAGACAGCTTCTGGGTATTATGGATTCCGAGTATTTTGAATACATGTTAACCAAGTTCACCGAACCATCTGAGATTCTGGGACCATTGGATTTGAGAAGAATGAAGTCCGGCGAATACCATCGCAAAACGGCGGGTAAACTGCCTGAGGCCAAAGTAGTTTTTTTGGATGAGGTATTTAAATCCAATTCTGCGATTCTGAATTCACTTCTGACCATTCTAAATGAAAGGAAGTTTTATCAGGATGGTCATCCAGTACCCGTGCCTCTCAAGATTTTATTGGCAGCCACCAATGAAATACCGGCCGTCTCCGATCTAGATGCCTTAAAGGACAGATTTGTCTTAAAAGTTCCTGTGGAAAGAGTGTCTCAGGATCGATGGGAAGATCTTTTACAAGCAGGATTTCGTCAGGACCGGGCTACTTCACAGGTTTATAATTCTGTTTTGGATTTGCAGGAACTTGAATCCTTACATGAATATTTTATGGAAACATTACGGGAACTGGCGGAGACGGGTAACGACCCATTTTTTCCCCCAGGTTTATATATGGAGTTTAAACGATTGATTCGATCCATGATGCAGGATTATTCGGTAGAACTAAGTGATCGTAAACTCATTAAATTTTATAAGCTGATTCGAGCCAGAGCTTTATTGCGAAGGGGTGGAGGGGTGGAACGAGAAGACTTAAAACTTCTATGTTACGCGGGCAATCTGCCTGAGGAGCTGGAGTTTTTAAAGGTCAAAATCCCAGAGCTTTTGGATTAGTTAATTTATGGAATTGGAAATTGAGCAATCGGAAGTTCTTTTATGTGCCAGCTTGGGTCTGTGCCAGTTTCAGCTTCCGGCTAATCTGTCAGAACATCTTGATGCTTGGTTAAAATCAGTGTACAAGGGATTTCCCCTGCCTATGCCAGGTATTTGTCTTGATCTGTTAGGCATTGTACTCAAATGGCCCCCAAGCCCTCAGGTTCACAAAGATCTGGCCATGTTTTTGTCCTACCGCGAACATCTGCTTTTGGATTTTCGCTTTAGCGAAGAATGTAAACGGGTTCAGGAACTGGCTTTTACGCTAAAACGACATCCCGAACGAGAGATCTTGTTTTGCCAAAGATTTTTACAATTATTTTTTGAACGCATGCAGGGTCGGTGGGAGTTGGGCTTAAACCCCGCGCAGCTTCGTGATTTGATTAAAACCGAGCTTGATCATGAGAACGGGACCGATGTTGTCTTATCTGATCCCAGGTGGATGTCCTATCTCAATCCTGCCCCAGTAGTTCAGGCCTATCTGGAGTTAAAGCCCATGATTCAGGAAGAGGATCTTTGGGAGTTAGCTGAATTAAACCAGTTGCCTGACGATGCTTTGCGCTATGCCGCCAAATCCTGCCGTTCTCACTTAAATTTCATTTCCAGACAGCAGATTGATCGGCGCCGCCGCTTAAGGCAGGAGTTATCTAGCCTGTTTTTAGACGAACAGAAGTCCATTGGTACCTATCCAGTAGGGGGCATCACAGGGGTTTCTGCCAAAGGGCATTTGGAAAGTCTCGTGCCTTCTGAGCTTATGTTTATGGATGAAGAAGTATCTGAGGGACTTGATCTTTTTGATGTTCGCTATCTGGAACATGAGCTTTTATATTATGAAAGAGATGATCAGACCACCGAAGATGAGGTCATCCCCTTAAGTCTGTTTTTACATGCCATGCGACCTTGGCCGGGACTTAAAGCGGCTCATAAGAGACAGCCATTTTTCTGGTTTGCCTGTATGTACTGGGCCCTGTTGGAGTTGATAGCCCTAAGCCCGGGATATCGTTTTCAATTTCATCTTAAACTTCAATCTCAGGATCAGGATTCGGATATGCTAAAGGTTGCTCAGGCCTTTTTTGCCCCACTCATCGAAAAGAGAATCTTGAACATTGAGACCTTTAACGATTATTCTGCCGACCCATTACTTCCCAGGCAGGTTCATATCGGTCGGGAAGAGAGGCGGCGCTTGAACATTTTGTTTTCTGGGGCCGACTTTGAGGTACTCACTTCTGACAGGCGGCACATGAGCTTTAGTGGGGAAAAGGAGTTTTGGGACTTTTTAGTGGTTTTTATCAGGGAATTATACAGGATGAGTCGTTGATATGAATGAACGAAGACAGCAATTGATTGAAAAGTATTATCAGAACAAAATTCAGGGTGTGTCTCTGGTTTTGGATAATGTATGGGATCCACACAATGTAGCCGCAGTGTCCCGTTCTGCCGACGGGTTTGGGATTGAGACAATTTATCTGTATTACACCTATAACAAATGCCCCAATATGCGACAGACCGGTTCTTCCTCCTCGTCTTCTGCCAATCGCTGGATGCGATTTGAAAGAGCCCGTGATCTGAGTTTTTTTGCGGATAAAAAAGCCGAGGGTTACCAAATATGGGGTGCAGATTTTCAACCTCAAGCCATAAACTTAACTCAATGTGTGATTCCGCCTAAATGCCTGATAGTCATGGGCTCAGAATCTAAGGGCATTAGTCCTGAGCTTCGCGAGATCATGGATCAGTATGTTTTTATTCCTATGGTGGGAATGGTGGAAAGTTATAATATCTCGGTTGCTACCTCAGTGATTCTGTATGAGGTCTACCGACAGCGGGGTCAAAACTTGAGCCTACAAGTAGATTCATCTTTGCGAGGTAGCCGACAATAGTTTTAAAAACTTCCTGATTACCCTTGTCAATCACAAAATTGTAAGTACAATTGTGATCTTTGTTTAAAAGGAAGTGAATGATGAGAAAAATATTACTGGGAAATGCTTTATTGGCATCTTCAATGCTTCAGGCTGCCCCGACTGTAAATGATGGGCTGATGAATCTGATTCGTCAAAAAAGTGATGAAGTGGTTACGGTTTTGGCTCAGGTAAAAGATTCTGTGTCTATACAAAGTAAGCCAACCACTGGGCGGGAAGCCATTCAGAAATGGTATGCGAACCGAGCCACGGTCTCTCAGGCTGAATTGATGCAGGAAATTGAAGCTGATGTGGCTAAAAATGTGATTGATGCCAATGGCCTTTGGATCAGTAATCTGGTAATTATTCGCGCTCCGGCTCATTGGTTTGAAAAACTGATCAACCGCAATGATTTGGTTCATCTGGAACTGGATCAGAGCTTTTCACTTCCCCCCATGCCCGAGGCTAAAACTTCCAGTGGAGATACCAGTACCCATACCTATGGCTTAAAAAAGATTGGTGCCCCAGAAGTATGGAGTAAATATGGCATTACCGGTAAGGGAGTGAAGGTTGGAGTCCTGGATACCGGGATTTTCAAAACCCATCCCGATTTTGGGGACAGGGTTCTTCTGACCAAGGACTTTATTTCAAGTTATGCTGATAACGCCTCCAACGATGGTCAAGGGCATGGTACTCACTGTGCCGGAACCATTGGTGGCTCAAACACTTCTGGTCGAGCCATTGGTGTGGCTCCTGAGGCCAGTTTTGTAATCGGAAAAATTTTTAACGATAGTGGCTCTACTACCATGAGTGCCATCCTGAATGCCATGCAGTGGATAGCCGATCCCGATTCAAACCCTGCCACTGATGATGCTCCAAGAGTTGTTTCCAATTCCTGGGGTGGCGGACAAGGCACAGTTCAGAGTGAAAAACCTCGTTGGACTGCAGTTCAGACCTGGAGAGATTTGGGTATTGTCCCTGTCTTTGCTGCTGGAAACTCAGGCCCATCACAGGGGACTATGTCGGTTCCTGGTGGATATCCCCATTCCTTTGCCATTGGTGCCACCAACAAAGATGATGGCATTGCCAGTTTTTCTTCCCGTGGCCCAATTAAGTGGGAAGGTTTTGGCTCTTTGATTAAGCCAGACATCAGTGCCCCTGGGGTGGATGTCTATTCTGCCAAACACACTGGTGGTTACACAGCTATGAGTGGGACTTCCATGGCTACCCCGCATGTGGCTGGGGTTGTGGCTCTTATGCTTCAGGCCAATCCTGACTTGACTGTAGATAGGATCGAATCCATTCTGACAGAAACCAGTCTTGATCTGGGAGCGGCTGGCAAAGACAATGTGTTTGGTGAAGGCCGCATGGACGCTTACAGAGCTGTGGAAATTGCCTTAAAAGGTGGCAATCTATTGGCTAATGTGGGTTTCTCAGGAGGACAGGATCAGGTTGTTACCATGCGATTTGAGCCTGGTAATGTGGTTGCAAAATCCAAAGATGGTATCCTAAAAGCATCCTTAGCTGAAGGTAAGTATACCTTCACAGCTTCGGCCTTTGGGTACTTGCCGATCTCCGGTGAAGTCAGTATCAAAGCCAAAGAAACTGTAGATATGAAACTTAAATTTCAGGCATCGCCTTCTTTTGCCGCCAAGTTTTTGCTAAAGGACAGTAATGCCGTAAACTTAGCCGGAACAATTACCTTTTTGGATGCCCCTTTGTCTCCAATCAGTGTAGGTATGGATGGTACTGAGGCAAATATTCCCGGTGGCATTTATTCGGTCAGAGTATATTCCCGTGGTTATCGAAGCCGTGTGGAATCCTTGACTGTAACTGAGAATTCTGAGTTCTCCTACTCCATGCAGGATTTACCCGCAGTCTTGTTAGTTGACGATGAACCTCTGGCTCAAGAGAAGTATTATCAGGAAGCACTACAGTCCCTAAACTTGGAATTTGACATGGTGGAAAAGTCTGTATCCTTGGATGATGCCTTGGGTTACAAGACGATTGTTTGGTTCACTGGCGCGGTTTCCAGTGATGTTTTAAATGATCAGGAAATGGAAACCCTCACTGAATATGTCAAAAGTGGTGGCCATCTGGTTTTATCAGGTCAGGACATTGGTTATGCCTTAAAGCAGAAATCTTTTTACACCGATGTTGTTGGGGCCAAATATCTTAAAGATACGGCATCCAGCAAAAATGTCAGTGGATCAGGACTTAGTTTTGTACTGGATGGATCTGAAAGTGCCAACAATCAGAAGTATCCTGATGTTGTAGCATCCAATGGTGCTGATGTTTTGTTCACCTACGGGGACTCATNNGCTTGGCTTTGGATTTGAGGGTATCAATACTGCCGAGTCCAGAAAAGCCGTCATGAGTGCTCTTCTAAACTCAGGTTTGTCTGAAACCCGCTCCTACCTGACTCGATTGCAAAAAGCCCACACACAGTCTCAGGACTCCTGGGAATTACTGGCTCTTCAGGCAAAACACTTAAAACTGGATACTCAAGAAGCCCTATCTGTAATGGAAGCAACAGGCAACAGCGAGGCCTTCCGCCCCGTGTTACACCTGCTGCCCAAGGCTGAGTAAAGAGTATAGCTCGAAAAAGCTATCAGTTCCATTTATCCCCGTTCTGTCCTTTAGACAGGGCGGGGATTTGTTGATTAAAAACACGGATTATTAAACCACCTCAATATACACTCTGGAACTGATGGCCGTAGTCAAGATAGAGAGAGATTTAGTTTTGTAGTTTGCCTTATGCTACATTAAGCTATGGTTGGAGGTGGACAGTAGGTGCAAAAATGCCAAGTTTTGACAGATCATGTGGTATACGCGGTAAGAGACCTCGCTCGTTCTGTCTATTCGGGAGACAAAGTTGAAGCAGCTATGTCTGCCTTTGTTGCTACTACTTCACAGTTACCATTAGTCAATTTGGATTATTGGGAAAATTTGATTCGGTTTGAACTGATGCAGTCCCTTAGGAGCTCCATTCGACCCAAATGGGGATGTTGGTCAAAACTCAATCAATCATTATCTTGGTTAGATTTGATAAGTTGTGATGGATATATGCGCGAGAAGACTTTACTAACCATGAATGGTGCCGCTCCAAATGTATTCTTCTTTTCAATGATTATTCGTAGATTAAATGACTGGGTTCCACAGGTACGCAAAGCCGCTAGAGAAAGGATTCCCAAAATTGCCAGTGAGTCCAATCCAGAACATGTTGTAGAAGTACTCTGTATTGTGCTTTCAAACTGGAACTCTTGGGGTCGAATTGAAGAAGCAGATAAAAAAATTCTTTTGCAGATTGCAAGTCAAGATGCAGTAATTGAGCTACTCAAACATAAATTAATCTCGTCTTCATCTGGACCACTGCTATTACTGTTATCTCAACTAGGTCGTACGGCAATTCTCGATAAGCATCTTGAACAAATTTCAGCCAGTGCCCTACAGCCGTGGGTTAGGGCAAGAGCATATCGCATTCTATTCGAGCGAAGAATAGTTTGGGTCGAGGGCAAAAGATGGGAATGGACAGATATCCGTTACTGTAAGGGAAGATTAAAATCTATTGTTTCTGAGCGAAGTTTGGAGATTCAAATTCCTTTTCTGAAGTTGCTAGAAAGATCAGCTATAGATCGCTCTTCAATAGTGAGGAGGGTTTCAGCAGAGTTTTTAATTCAAGAGCTTGACAGTCTTGGAGATCTGTCCAAAGTGTACGCTGATAAGTTTGCAGCAGACTCTTCTAGCTCCGTATCTGAAAGAGGTAAATTTGCTTTGAAAAAGCTGAAGGAAATGAGGCGTATGAATGTTGTGCCCTGAGCACTAGTTCAAACTCACTACAAATTGGACAAGTAGTCATACACAGATCATCAAAACCATTTCCTAAAAAAGCTTTGATTTTATTTTCGGTGGTTTTTTTATCGAGGACTCCCTCCCAATAAAGCTCAATCCAGGCCATAATTTTTCCTTCTCTTGTGCCTCTTCTCGTAGGAAAGCTTGGGTGTCGGCGCGGCTGGCTTCGTCTCTGAGACGGTTACTATACCGGGGTCAAAATAGAGGATGTTTATGGAGTAGATTTTATGGA
>DITF01000113.1 GCA_002422125.1 bacterium UBP17_UBA6191 | reverse complement strand
AGAATTCCTTTGCTTACGGAGTGCTCTGATAAACAAACTACAGCCTTCAGATTAGTTCATGGAGCCGCCGATCATTGCCCCGGTATAACTATGGACTACTACAACAGATATCTGGTAATCAATCAATATCAGGGTTCTGTGAAATCGTGGGTACCGGATATCGCAAAACATTTATCTAAGTTTGGATTTGATATTTTGGGAGTCTATTGTAAGGATAGGAGTTTGAAGGAACACGGAACTTATGGGGAACAGTCCGATGCTCCGGTCTACGGGTTAAAGGCTGAGGAGCCGCATTTGGTACAGGAAGGCCAAATCAAGGCTTTGGTGTCGCTGGGGGATGGGATTAGTACGGGTATTTTTATGGACCAACGAGAGAATCGCCTTTCACTCATGCGCTTGGCTGAAGCTCGAAAAATCAAATCGCTTTTAAATGGGTTCTCTTACACTTCTTTATTCACAGTGGCCATTAGTCTAGTGATACCAGAGCTTCAAAGTGTGTCGGTAGATTTATCCAATCGATCTATCAAACGATCCCAGGAAAACTTTAAATTAAACCAAATGAATGACAAAGATCATGTTCTGATTGCGGGAGATTTTTTGGACACAGTGAGGCTTTTTCAAAAACAGGGACGAAGGTATGACATGATTATTCTTGACCCTCCTACTATGGCCCGAAACAAAAAGGGAAAACTTGGATTCAGTGTCAAAAGCCATGCCGGGCCTATGACCGAACATGTCATGGAGCTAATAAATCCTGGCGGAATTTTGTTCTTCTCGGTGAATACGGAAAAAATCTCTCAAAAGGATTTTGAAAAAATGGTGCTTACTCCCAAAGTCTTACAAAGAACTGCCTCAATCCTACCCATGCCTGGTCAGGCCAAAGATTACCCTGCCTCAAGAGAATTTCCAGCCCATCTAAAAGTGATAGCGATTCAAACGACATGAGTTTCATTCGATGGTTATCACATACCGCATCCCAATCAGCCTGGATTAGAAAACAGTTTCTTGGCCCGAAAAGTCAAGAACGACCAAATTCTCAGGTTGAGGGTAGCCCACAGCCTGAAATTGAGGTAATTGAGGATTCAAAAGTAACTAAGGCTGAAGCATCAGTGAATTCTGGACTAAGTATCTCAGCCTTTTTCTCGCGCTGGAGCACCAGACTGAGTGTGAGGCTGATTCTTGGCAATCGCAAATTGGAAAATCTAAGCACAAAGGAGAAAACCAAACAAAATCTTGCCTTGTCCTTAAGGGTTGCCCAATACATCAACCACTTAGAAAGACCTATGTTTTATCTCAGTGCATTTTTTTTGTTATGGCTGGTGCTTCACTCTATGCTTTTTGGTTTGTCCTTAATGTTTCCCGGCCTTTACACCTTGCAATATTATTCAGATCCGGCCACAAATGCCTTGGGGCTTATTCTGGCACCAATGGCGGTGGGATACGGTACAAACTGGCTGGCCATTAAAATGCTATTTCACCCCCGCCACCCAAACCCAATCTGGCAGGGCCTGATTCCAGCCAAACGGGAGGAACTGATCGAAAGTATTTCCGATGGAATCTTAACTCGCCTAATCTCTCCGGAAATCGTCAAGACTTATCTACACCAAAGTGGCATCATTGAAAAGTTCATTCAACACCTTGGCAATGCGACCCGCTCAATTATCAGCCGCGACGATTTTAAGACCGAATTCAAATCCATGATCGTTAAAATCTTTCAAGATCTAGTCAATACTGATTTAAGCCGCGAAGAAGTCTCACGGTTAGTGGAAGCCAAAGTTCAGGCCTTCACCGGATCGCGGGATATGGGAGAAATTTTGGCCACGATGTTAAAAGGTTGGTGGGGGCCTAAACTTAAGGTACAGGTTTTAAAAATTCTGCCTGAATTACCACAGGCAATGGACGGGATCTTAAATCAACTGGATCCGCTTTTGGATACTCTGCAAAAAAAACTTGAGCTTGAAGGCCAGAATCTGGAAGCATTTGTCAGTCGGGCCGTGGTAGAAGGACTAAGAAATTTGGACATTCGAGCCATTGTCAAACAACAGCTTGCCAAAATGGATGAGCAGGAATTGGAGAAGATGCTGACGGGAGATGTAGTCGCAGAACTGGTTTTTATTCAGGTTATTGGTGGGGTTTTTGGGGCATTGATTGGTGTTGCCCTACTCTTCCCACCCCTACGGCTACTTCTGATAATCAGTATCTGCACACTGACTTACCAGATGCAAAAATACTCCCCTAAAAGCGGATAGAACCACCAACTCCTGGTGTTTGTGATGTTCTGGCTGCGGCCGGAATCGCTAGTACTGGTTCTGGAATCGACAAAGCCCGAACCATGGTGGAAACAGCCGGAGTATCTTTGTATGTGTGATAATGCGAGGCATCCGCTGCCTTAACAACCCCTTTGTTCAGGGCCGATGTACCGGGAAGCCGAGGAATTCCAGTCTGGCCCAGGATCCCATCCAAGGCGTGAAAACCATTGTAACGATAAGCGTAAGATACATTTCCGACAGGGACAGTAACTGCCTTCAATGATTCATCTCTCATGGCATCTCTGGGCACAATGCCAAAGGTTGGATGCGGTTGGGTATACTGAGCCAAGGCCTCAGCGGAAATTCCAAAGGTGGACTGCATCTCCTGAACGGAAAACTTAAAGGCCGTCATCACATCAATAATAATACCTAACTTGGCCGCAGCTTCCTGAGGAGCAATACTTGCAAGCTTCTGAATCAGAGATAATGAGGTAGTATTGGTAGTTCTATAATGTTTTAAAGCTTCAAGGATATGAGAATAACCATCTGGCACACGAAAGGCATACTCAAGAAGTATATTGGCTACCACTCCCTCGACCTTGAGGTATTCATCCTTATCCAAATCCTGATAAGCAATATAATCCTGGACTCCGCCAGAACAAGACAGACTTCCCCCAGCCTTTCCGTTGTACCTTGGCGCGGCCGGAGTGGAGTTTTGGTCCTCTCTGACAAAACCACAGGCCGCCATATGCAACTGCACTCCATTCCAATCCTGAGGAGCATAATAAACCTGAAAAAACTCAGCCACCCCTTCCACATAACCATTGCGCAAATTGGTTACCTCATAAGCAAAATGACTCTCATCTGGTCCATAGAGCTGAGCGGCGGTTAATCCAACACTGCCCTCTTGCTGGGAATGTGCCACCTCGTGCACTACAATAGCCAAAATAGCATCTTCTGTGTAACCCTCAAAGTCACGATTGCCCAAAAATACTTCGTTGTCGTTGTAGCTATAATTGGCCGTGATTCCTGTTGGTTCAACATCATTTTCATCCCCAAGGATGATCTTAGGCATGACAGAACCTTTGATAGCCAGAATTTGATTTAAAATCAAGCGGATATTGTCCTTGTTGTTCTTCAATCCCTCATAAATTACTTTTAAACGGCGATTTGAAGTCTGAGCCAAGGCCAAAAACTCGGCTTCATTTCCCGAACCAATTTTCTGATTCAGCAATACCTGCTGCTTGCTACTTCCAAAATGTCGGAAATATATTCCTTCAATCGGCAAATCAAAGGTAACAGGACTGCCAACATTGGCCATACCTTGACCGCCACCATCACCAGTACCAGTTCCATCACCGCTTCCCTGACCGCCGCCATCACCAGTGCCAGTGCCATCGCCGCTTCCTTGACCGCCGCCATCACCAGTGCCAGTTCCATCACCGCTTCCCTGACCACCACCATCACCAGTGCCAGTTCCATCGCCGCTTCCCTGACCGCCGCCATCACCAGTGCCAGTTCCATCGCCACTTCCCTGACCGCCTCCGTCACCAGAGCCGGAACCACTACCAGAACCACCGCCGGACCCTGAACCATCACCGGAGCCGCTACCGGATCCACTTCCACTACCAGAGCCTGAACCAGATCCACTACCTGAACCTGAGCCACTACCACTGCCAGAGCCTGAACCACTACCGGAACCACCAGATACTATGGCTCCCCCAGAGGTACCAAAATAAGGATCCCGATTAGATGGCTTGGGATTTAAACTCCCAAAACTATATCCGCCTATGGCTTGAAAGCCAGAAAAGGAGCTAAAGGTCTGAGCCGACTGTGTATATTTGGCTTTCACTATAAGCTGTGTACTGCCAGCCCCGCCGATGGAAAATCCTTTGTCTTTAGACTCCTCATCGTCATCTAAATCCTTGCCCTCGGGAAGGACATATTTGCCGGAACCAATAGGCTTTCCGTCCTCCGTCACCAAGCCTTTTTCTACATCTGTTCTCTCCTGAGGAGTCAGATCTTTGGATTCCGTGGCCACTTGGGTACTTTCCTGAGCCGTTTTTGATGCCGCCGGCATAGATAACGCGGTTGGAGGCGCAACTTGTGGCACTGCTGCTATTGGTCCTGCCGAAGCCAATTTTGAGGCGACTGGAGCTGCCAGAATCTCTGCCTCCGTCCGCTTCATGTCCACTGTGATTCCGCGCTTGGCCAGAAGTTTGGCCAGTGAAGCGGGAATAGAAGACATTTTGAATATTCTGGCCGCCTGAAGAAGCCTGCCTTGAGAGGCCATAAGTCTTGACAACTCTGGATCTTTGGCCGAATCTTTAAGTAGATTGTACAATCCATCACGGCCAGAATAGACCGTTCTGTATAATTGTGGTTGTGAAAAAACGGGATGCAAAAACGCAAACGCCAATAGAACCAATAAGCTCAGGCCTCGCCAAGCTATGCGCATAAACATCCTTTCCCCTGATCCAATTCTAATCTTGGCCCAGAAAATGTCAAGCTTCTGTCAGGGAAATTAATTTTTTCGCGGATATATCCCCCAAAGCTTAGTCAAAGAAGATTTGCCTTTCATTTTCAAATTATGAAAAGCCTTCAAGCGCACACTGGATCTGACTTCCTCTGTAGTGAGCTTTTCCACCACATCACTAATTACTATGTTAGCTCCAAGAACCTTGGTCATGGATTCAATTCGTGAGGCCACATTTACCGTGTCACCAATAACCGTATATTCCAACCGATTGCGGGAACCAATGTTTCCCACCACTACCGGGCCATAATGAACCCCAATTCCGGTCTGAATTGTCAATAACCCATTTTGTTTGCGTTTGAGATTCCATTCGTTTAGCTTCATTTGCATGGCAAGGGCTGCTCTAACGGCCCGATCGGCTGAATGAAGCTGAGGCAAGGGAGCCCCAAAAATTGCCAGCACTGAATCTCCAATGTACTTATTTACCACTCCGCCCTGAGCCTGAATTTCTGTAACGATAACGGCAAAATATTCGTTTAACAGATTCATTAATTCAGATGGCTCCATCTTCTCAGAGAGTCTTGTGAAATTTCGAATATCAGAAATCAAAATGGCAACTTCTGTTTCTTTGCCCCCAAGCTTTAGATGACCAGTATCTAGCAAATGACTGGTAACTTCTGGCCCAACATAGCGGCTGATCGAATCTTCCAAAAAATTTCTTTGGCGTAGCCCTGTAACCATGGAATTAAAATGTGATTTTGTCCTTCCGATCTCATCATTGGCCAACACGGAAGTTCTTTGCGAAAAATCTCCAGAGCGCACCCTGTCCATTCTTTCGGCCAGACTCTGAAGCGGTGCGGCCAAGGAACGAAGAATTCCCCTTCCCAAAACAACACCAATAATCAGGGATATCATCAGCACAAAAAAACCCAGACCAGCATGTAAAATTTCCGGAATCATATGACTCAAAGAAATCGGATCAAAATCTCCACGGACCAGCCAGGCCACAAAGGAACGAATTGTGGGGCTGTAGATCAGTTGGCTTAAAAACAGAATAAGAAATGGAAGCACTATCCCACTGGCTATCATTAGCCGAATTCGAAAAGCAATTCCGGGAAACCAGCTCTCACTCCTGCTCTGATACAATTCATCGTCCTGACATAACTTGGGAACTAGGGATAAAATCAAGGGATCAAACAGCCCCATAATCAATGCTCCAAAAGCCAGAGCAAAGGATATAGCCGACAATGGAATCAAAAACCAGCGGTCTTGAGAATATGGCAGAAAATGAAATTCACAGATCCATTGGGCACTACCAAGAACAAGGGATAAAATACAGCCATGAATCATGCCAATTTTGGAAAGTCCCAAAATTCTTTGTCTGGCCAAGTGTCGAAGTTCAGGGCTGGAAGGATCTCCAATTAAAAATTGATGATATACCTTACTGGCAGGCCAGCCATACCATAACATGTGAATGACCAATGCCCAGGGCATCAGATAAATCAGGTAACCGAACCAAGCGACATTATCCAGCAACCATTGTTTTCGGCTGATTCCAGCAACATATTGTGAACCCTCGACCGCATTTTGAATCGCCACATCCAAAATCAAATCACGATTCTGAGATTTATTCTGTGTTTGTGGAACCAAACTGGACCCAAGGGCATAATCATGATTGAACTCGATGTCAATAGCCACCTGTTTGACCCGCTCAATCTCATGCATCAGGTTTTCTCTAATCGCTGTGGCATCCATGGAAATACTTCTATCCAGATCCAGGACCATATTGCTTAGCATGGAGGACAAAAAATAGGCAATCAGGTAATACAAAACAAATCGAAAAGTCACAAAATGCAGGAAGATAGGTCGCATGATTGTCACTGACAATAGCTGATATTTTGGGGCAAAGCAAGCAATGATTGTAAACGATCAGGCTAATATCTGTAGTTCTTTATAACCAGTAGCGGAATCGTGAGTT
>DITF01000335.1 GCA_002422125.1 bacterium UBP17_UBA6191 | reverse complement strand
TATTGGCGGATTGACAGGGTTGGCCTTAGGGGCAGTTGTTACAGATATTCACCTGCACGACACTTATTATGTAGTTGGACACTTCCATTATGTAATGTTTGGTGGGGGCGGAGTTGGTATGTTTGCCGCACTACACCACTGGTTTCCAAAAATTACAGGGCGCATGTACAACTTTTTTCATGCCAAGGTTTCGTGGTTTTTCTTTTTTGTTGGCTTTAACATGCTCTACTTCCCAATGTTGATTCTGGGAATTATGGGCATGCCTAGGCGCTACCATGATTATCTGCCTCAGTATGATTTGTTAAATTCAGTAGCAACGGTAGGATCCTGGATTATGGTGTTTGGGATGTTGTATATGTTTGCTAATCTGTTTAAGGGCCTTTTGTATGGAGAAAAGGCTGGGCCTAATCCCTGGAATGCCAAATCCATGGAATGGGAAACCCAGTCACCTCCTATACTTCACAATTTTGACAAGCAGCCCAAAATGGTACATGGACCTTATGATTATGAAGGAGAATGGGTAAAATGAGTTCACACGCAGCATCTCATCCCCAGGACGCTCACTCGAATAATCCACATGCGGATTATATCGGGGACAAGGTTGGTTTCTGGTTCTTTCTATATACGGAACTTGTGTTGTTTGGTGGGCTGTTTCTTGGCTACTTCTTTTATCACATGAAGTACAAAGAGGCATTCCATGAGGCTGGTTCGCATTTAAATGTTTTTATGGGTGCAGGAAACACTGTAGTCCTTTTGACCAGTTCATTGACTATGGTTATGTCTTTAACTGCCCTGCAGAGAAAACAAAAAGGCTTAAGTTTGTTTTATCTAGGCTTAACTATTTTGTTTGCCTTAGCCTTTATGGTGGTCAAATATTTTGAGTGGGGAGCCAAGTTTAGTTATGGCTTATATCCCGGCTCTGAAATTTTGCAGACTCAGCATTCTGATGGGGTAGTTATTTTTTATGGTCTGTATTTTGTAATGACAGGGACCCATGGTTTGCATGTTGTTTTGGGGCTAATAGCTTTGAGCTGGATGTTTGTGTTGGTCTGGCAGGACAAAATTCATGCTGGTGACTATGCATACCTTGAGAATGTGGGCCTTTATTGGCACTTAGTAGACTTAATCTGGATCTATCTGTTTCCACTGCTTTATCTGGTGGCTTAAGGAGTAGCAATGGGTTCTCATGAACAATCTCATGACCATGACGATCACCATATCATTGGATATGGGACTCACCTTGTAATCTATTTTGGTTTGTTACTGCTTACCGGGTTGACTGTGGCCGTCGCGCGGGTCAATCTGGGCGAATTAAATCTGTGGGTTGCGATGCTGGTAGCTACATTTAAGGCTGCCCTTGTGATTTTGTATTTTATGCACATGAAATATGAACATAAACTGATTCAGTTTTTGTTCGTGATAGCTTTATTGGCTTTGTTTTTGCCTTATGGAGCTGTATTTATCGATTACTTGCATCGCTGATTCAGGCCGTTCAAGCCTGAGTAGGGGAGTTAATTATGTTTTCTGATGTCGCAGATACAGTCAAAAATGCAGACCTGGCATTTTTGGTCATTTTTTCACTGTGCATCTTTTTTTTGGTACTGAACACAGCGATCATGATCTATTTCTGCTGGCGCTACAGTCGCAAGCGAAATCCAGTGCCAACACAGATGGAAGGTCACTTTGGGTTGGAAATGTTCTGGACAATTGTTCCGACAATCCTGGTAATGGGACTGTTTTACATCGGTATGGGGTTTCAAAAGGAATCTGATGTACCAGATGATGCAATGGTGGTGAAAGTTACTGGAAGAATGTGGTCTTGGACCTACGAATATGCCAACGGCAAAATTGGATCAGAATTGATCCTGCCTATTGGGCGAGCTGTAAAACTGGAAATGACAGCACCCAAAAATGATGTACTGCACAGCTTTTATATTCCAGCATTTCGTATTAAACGGGATGTGATTCCCAATCAGACTACGGTGCTCTGGTTTGTGCCTAAAGCAACCGGGGAATACAATGTATTCTGCGCTGAATATTGTGGACTTAGTCATTCAAAAATGATCGGGAAGCTAAAGGTTGTTTCAGCGGCTGAGTTTAAAGACTGGTATGGGGATGATGCCCCAGCGAAACTTGAGGGCCCAGAAGCTGGCCATCAGATTGCTGTTGCCAATGGTTGTATGGGTTGCCACAGCACCGATGGATCTCGCATGGTTGGTCCCTCATTTAAAGGTCTATGGGGTCGCAAGGGTCAGATTGTGGTTGGGGGCAAAAAGGTTGATTATGTGGCTGATGAAGCCTATTTGGTGCGTTCCATCAAACAACCTAATGCGGAAGTGGTGGATGGTTATCCTAACGCTATGTTAGCCAATACACTCGGTGATGAGGAAATTCAGCATCTGATTACTTACTTTAAGAGTCTTCAATGAGTGATGCGGTTTTATTAACTCCTAAATCGATTTTGGCCTCCTTGGTGGAGCTGTGTAAGCTCAAAATTACCGTGGCAGTGACCATTACCACTGTGGCTGGATATGCTTTGGCAGCGGGTAGAATTGATGCGGGAGTTTTGGTACCTACATTTGCTCTGTTTCTAGTCGCATGTGGATCGGCTGCCTTAAATCACTGGCAGGAAAGAGACACAGATGCCAGAATGGATAGAACCAGAGCCCGGCCAATACCTTCGGGTAGAATTTCGCCAGCTAAGGCATTGGCTTTTGCCTTTTTGTTAGTGGTAACAGGCTCAATGGTGTTGTATTTTCAGTCTGGTTTGACAGCCAGTCTATTATCCATTCTGGCCATGATCTGGTATAACGGTTTTTATACTCCACTCAAGAAGGTTTCGGCTTATGCTGTTGTGCCCGGTGGATTAATTGGTTCGATTCCTCCTATGGTGGGCTGGGTGGCGGCCGGTGGTGGTGTACTCGATCTTGAGATTTTGGCTTTTGCCTTTTTTATATTTTTATGGCAGGTGCCCCATTTCTGGCTCTTATCCATGTTTTTAGGACAGGACTATGAGAAGGGGGGCTTTCCCTGTATCAGTAATCTGTTTTCTGAAGCCCAGATGCGACGCATAATTTATAGTTGGAGTGTAGCTACGGTTATGTCCCCGTTTCTGATATTGGGTGCTAGTGGCGAATTTTCACTGGTTTTATGCCTGATTATTTCTGGTTTAGGAATGTGGCTCATTCAAAAGCATTCAGTGCTGGTCAGGCCGACGGCTGTTGTTAATTACAAAAAAGCGTTTATGCAAATAAATTTTTACGCATTGATGATAATGGTTACCCTGGTCGCTCATCGACTGATGGTTTAAGGAGTTCTTAGTCATGGCAAGTTCATTGATTCTGCAGCCAAGTGAGGATTTAGTATTGCTTCTGGACATTTTGAAAGCAGTCACATTGATTGTGTTTTTGCCAGGTCTTGGAGTGATCATCGGCTCTGCTTCCGTGGCCTTTGTGTTTGGATGCCTTGGACGACAGTCAGGAGATCATAAATACATGTTGGCAGCCCATAAGATTCTGTCCAAAATGCAGTTAAGCAGCGGCTTGAATTTTTTGTATACCAGTGTGCCAATTTTAAGTCTGGCGATGATTTATGCCCAGACCCTTTATGGGACAGAGAGCCTTATTGGTGTGGCTCTTATGGTGACTTTCCTAGTAGCTATGCTAAGTACCTATTTTCTGAATTGTTATATCTATGATGTGGAGCAGGAAGTTCATTCAATCCGTGTGCTTGAACATTTAAACATTACCACTCCTGCTGGTAAGGCCATGGCTTCTGAGGTTGCTCATCACCGTGATGCCCATGCCCAAACTCAGGGTTTGCATGGTTCATTTGGTATTGTAGGTCTGATGCTGGCCTCTCTGTTTGCTTTTGCTTGTATGGATGTAGTATTCCATCCTGAGAAATGGGAGAGCTTTACGATTATTACTCTACTTTTGAGTGTCAGTATGTGGGCTCAGTGGTTTGGCTTTATCTGTATGGGTTTGGCTCTGACCGGAGCCGGATTTATGATCATGTTTCGTGATGATAAAGACTGTGAATGCTTGGGCAAACTCGGAGAATGTTTTGCTTGGGGCTTTGGTTTGAGTTTGCCATTTCTAAGTCTGGTTACAGCATTTGCCCTTCCCGATGCCACCTGGTCTTTAGGGCTTAGTATTCTTAGTATTTTAGGAATTGGCTCTGTGGCATTTGCTCTGATTAATATATCGGGTTCTCAGAGTCGAGGCCTACTGGCCTCAGGGTTTTTTGTGCTTGTGTGTTTGTTGTTCACCACCACAACCGAGGCGGTTAAGCTGACTCTGGTGTTTCGTAACGCCACCCATGACCATGTGCATAAGGTCATGATTCCCAAAGATAAAGGTGCTCATTAGAGCAGGCTTGTAGATTAAAATTTCAGAGTAGCTTGGGCATCGGCCCAGCTACCTGAGGGTAAAGGTATAGGAATTTCCACGGATAACGGGGGCAGGTGCTTGTCCTCTGGATCTAGCATTCCGTTCTCGTTTATGTCGTGTAAAATGACTACTTTTAACGAGCGACCTACCGGCAGGTCATAAAATGTTATCTGTTGGGATGTTAGAAAGTCGGCCTTGATTAATTCTTCCTTAGGTGGGTTCAGAATTTGAATGTAGAAGGTCCCCTCAGTTTCAGTAGCGATATTCAATCTGCCTTTATTGCAAAGGGACAACTCCAGATAGGCGTTGATCCTAGGCATTTTTTGCGGGTCAAACGAGGTGCATAACTCTCGTTCCGAAAAACTGAGGTTTTCGTCCTCATCGTAATCAGGGCAAACTAAAATGGGGTCTGGTTTTTGCCAACTCATTTGAAATGGAACCGCCCCATCCGTGGAAGCGCGGCTAAGTGGAAATGAGCCTAAAACATTCTCAATGTTTGGGAAGTTGGTATTTTGAAATAGAATAACTTTTCCGGTGGTAGCAGTAGAGTGGGTATGGATTACGCCCTGTATATTAGATTTGGGATTATTGGGGAGCTGCAAGTCCCAGCTACTGTAGTCCTCGCGTAAATCAAGCCGTATAGATTGGATTGAGCTTTTGGCAAACGGTGAATCGGACCAGACATTGTCAGTATCATAAAAAACAAGATCGTAATACTCCTTGAGCAAAAAGGGAAAGTCCTGAATTTTATCAGGGGTGATACGGGCCAGAATCTGGTTACGAACACGAATATCTAACCACTGCTGAGCAGGCTGATTCTTTAATTTGACCTTAATATGCTCATTGAATGTATGCGTAATCTGGGTGCTGTTAACATGGTTTACTTCATCAAGGGTAAACAAAAGCACATCATCCGAAAAGGGATAGCTGAATTGAATCAGCCAGTTTCCAGGTTCCAGATCATGCAGCTTGAGTAAATCCTTGCTGGAACAGGCTCTGGGGATCTCGCCGAAATCTTTGTATATACAAACTTCGAGCCGATCGGGCTTATATTTCATTTCCAGAGAAAACGGGCGAAACGGTACCAAATAATCAACCAAAATTTCTGTCTTGGGAGCAAACTGGCCCATATACATTATGGACATAGGCGAGGGCGGCTCAAGAATCCCGTTGTGTTCTTTGTCCTCCAGAATCACAAAGCCGGATTCCTCTTCCATTACGGGTAAAATCAAAGAACCATTAGGGGGGAGAGGCAGACTGAATAAACCCTGACCAGCGCGGTTTACTAACAAAACACCAAGCTTTTCATTGGCGGGCACATTTTTCACATCCACAAAATATCCAGGCAACGAATCCAAATCAAATTGTATTCGACCACCATCATGGGGATGACTGACGGGACTGGCTGGATGAAGCCAAACAGGCTCCATCGGCAAATCAACTAAGCCATTCTGGTTTTTATCCTCATAAATTCCCACTACCCAGTGACCACGGGCAATAAAGGCAAATTCGAACTTGCCATCTAGTACCGGGGTTTGATAGTTGGGAGCAAGCAAGCCAAAGTATCGTCTTGAGTTGATTGTATTAGGTTGTAAGGCAAAGGCAAAAAGCTTCTTTTCTTCGCCACCGTACACTCGTCCAGACAGAATTTCTAAAGGCGTGTCTACGGTTTGAAACACTGCTGCGGCTGGTTTTGAGTTGGCAACAGCAGTATCTAAAAACAACAAAGCAATGACTAGCAGGCTTACCATGCCTGATATTGTCTCACTTTATGACAAGATTGAGAAGTTTGTCAGGCACCAGAATCACTTTAAAAGGTTCTTTTCCCTCCAGGTATTTTTGTACCTTTTCTGAGGCCTTGGCCAAGTTTAGACATTCCTCCTGACCAAGACCTTTAGGGATCTGGAGCTGATCTCTTAGCTTTCCATTGATTTGAACCACTAACAAGACCGTATCTTCTACAAGGTATTCGTCCTTGGCTACAGGCCAGGTACATTGACTAATGGAATCCTGATTTCCAAGTTTCTGCCATAGTTCTTCACAGATATGCGGCGCAAACCCAGACAATAGGATTAAGAGTGTTTCCACAGATGAACGGGAGATTGTGTCATGTTTCTTAAACTCGTTGAGACATTCCATCATTTTGGCAATGGCCGTATTAAAGTAGAGCCGGTCTATATCAATGGTGACATCGCGGATGGTACGATGAAGAACCCGAAGTGTTTCCGGTTTGTCCTCTAAACAAAATTCTACTGGCTTTCCATGATCGTCTTCAACTAGAGAGTAAATGCGTCGTAGAAATTTACTAAGACCGGTAATATTGTCTGTATTCCAATTCTTTACCCGATCCAGTGGTCCCATAAACATCTCGTAAAGGCGGAAAGCATCGGCTCCAAAACGCGCTACAATATCATCTGGATTTACTACATTGCCCAAAGATTTTGACATTTTCTGTCCATCTTCTCCCAGAATCATGCCTTGATTAAATAGTTTTTTAAACGGTTCACTGGTACTGACGAGACCAAGATCATATAAAACCTTATGCCAGAATCTGGCATAAATCAGATGCAAGACCGCGTGTTCAGCTCCCCCTAAGTACAAGTCTACATTCATCCAGTACTTTTCAGCTTCAGCATCCACAAACCTGCTATCACAATCAGGTGATATAAAGCGCAAATAGTACCAGCAGGATCCAGCCCATTGGGGCATAGTGTTGGTTTCCAAACGGCCCTTGATACCTTTATATGTATAATTCACCCAGGAATCAATGGTGGCCAGTGGGCTTTCTCCAGTACCGGAAGGTTCGTAACTTTTGACATCGGGAAGTACTAGAGGTAAATCTGCCTCATCGATGGCAATTTCTTCACCACTATCGCTGTAAAATATTGGAATAGGTTCGCCCCAATACCGCTGCCTGGAAAACAGCCAGTCCCTTAGTTTGTATTGAACGGTGCGCTTGCCCTTACCAGTTTTTTCCAGCCAGACAATGGTATTTTCAATGGCTTCGCTGACACAAAGACCGTTCAGATTCAGTTCAGCATTGGCGGAATTGATAATTGTGCCACCAATTCGCTGCACGATGGCACCTTTAGGCAGCTCTCCCCCATCCAGAATTTCTGTAACTTGAAGCCCAAATTTTTGGGCGAATTCAAAATCTCGGTCATCATTGGCAGGGACAGCCATAATTGCCCCGGAACCGTAGCTAATCAAAACATAGTCTGAAATCCAAACAGGGACTTTTTGGCCCGTGAGAGGATTGATGGCATACCCACCCGTGAACACCCCGGATTTTTCCTTTTGTAATTCGGTCCTTTCCAGATCGGATTTTAAGGCAGCCTGATAGCGATATTGATCAACTTCAGCCTTATTGGCGGGTTGTGTCAGTTTGTCCACCAAAGGATGTTCTGGAGCAATTACCATAAAAGTCGCTCCAAACATGGTATCTGGTCTTGTAGTATAGATTTCCAGTTTTTCCGCCAAACCATCAAGTTCAAACCAGGCGGTACAGCCTTCTGATCTACCAATCCAGTTTCTTTGCATCTCCTTAAGATGGATTGGCCAGTCCAAATCATTGAGTCCATCCAGAAGTTTTTGAGCATAGGCTGTGATTTTTAACATCCACTGCCGCATAGGGCGTTTGATCACGGTATATCCCTGATCAACATGCTCCTGAACTTCTTCATTGGCCAACACAGTTTTTAGCTCTTCACACCAGTTGACGGGGGCGTTGGATGGATAGGCCAGACCCTTTTTGTATAATTGCAAAAATATCCATTGGGTCCAGCGGTAATAGGACGGATCGGTTGTGTTGATTTCCCGTTCCCAATCGTAAGAAAAGCCCAGCATTTTTAACTGTTTGCGAAAATTGTCGATATTTTTTCTGTTACTGGCCTCAGGGTGTGTCTTGGTTTTTAAGGCATGTTTTTCAGCCGGAAGGCCAAAAGCATCCCAGCCCATTGGATGAAGGACATTAAACCCCTGCATGCGTTTTGTGCGGGCCAGAATATCTGTGGCTGTGTAACCCTCAGGATGCCCGACATGAAGCCCTGAGCCACTAGGGTAGGGGAACATATCCAGAATATAATACTTGGGTTTTGTATAGTCTGTGGGGGTTTTAAAAGTATGATTTTTCTCCCAGTAGTTTTGCCACTTGGGTTCAATTTCTTCCGGTCGGTATGCCATGATCAGTAATCCTTATGTCAGACAAAAATTTCTTGGGCATCTTATCACAGGGCTGGAGGTGATATAATAAGCCTATGAAAAATTGGATTTTCTTCTTTGTTCTTTTTAGTGGTTTAAATGCCTCGGGGGCAGGACTTCCGGGATTTGACCCCGCCTATCCCAGACCAGCCACTGAGCCGTGGAATCCTCCATCGGGATCCGATGATGAACCGGGGGTCTCAGACGGTTACCCAGGAATCCCTCATCCAGAGCCGGGATTCCCAGATGGCAATTGTGTTGATTTACTGCATCAAATGCAAATGCTTCAGGAGTTGATAAAATCACTGGAGGCAAAAATATTGCGACTTGAATCCTCTCACAGAGTTTTGGACACTTGCGAAAACGGGGTGGAGAGAATTCGATTGGCTTTACAAAATTACCAGCGGGATGGGGGTAAGGATCTACACTTTCAGGGGGGGCGTACAGAATTTGTGCGTTTGTTCTCTGATGGGTATCTGAAGTCTATTCCTGAGTGGTATTTTCAGGTTCATTCGGTGCAAAATGAAATTAAATGCGTGATTGGGAGATGAGATAAAAATGTGCAAGAAAGATATTGAAGCTGAAGTTCTCAAAATGGAGACCGAGTGTATATTGAAAATTTTTCCTGAGTTTGAGTCTTCCCAGTCCGCACGACTAGCAATGGTTTTAGAGCTAGTTAGCCTTCAGTGGTTATCTTCAAGCCTGCTGGTAAAAAAGCACAAGCGAGAGGCTGATCGCATGAATCAGGTGATTATGTCGATTGTGTTTCGCTCCATGAATGAATTTGACGAGTTTGAGAAAAGTATCATCAAAGCTAAAATTCTGGATCAGAATATTATGATCCCGGCACTTCAACTATGGATGAAAACCAAAGAATCCATCCATAACTATTTGCAGAAGTCTCGTGTCAATGGCTGATTTTTCACCTTTGTGGGCTCTGGTTCTGTTTTTGATTCCCTTCCTGTTTTGGAAGGACATGGTGACTCTGGATCAGAAATTAAAGGATCCTGAGAATTATTGGCTAGGTGCATTTCATATTTTTGATTGGGAAATTCTGGAGATACAGCATTTGGTCAAAGAGTTTGAAACAGACCCATTTAAGATGCATTCTGCTACTTCAGTGGTCGCTAGCCCTCAGGTATCTTTGACTACCAAGATGTTTTATGTTCAGGCACTGGCAAAAGTAGGCGGACAGTTCGCCGGCGAGGTTTTGTTTGGGATTGTCTATTCCGGGGCCACAGAATGGAGGCTTAGGGTGCGAGCCTTGGTCATGCTGGGGTTTTGTGATGATTTGACGGAAGAAGCCTTGGATGAACTTCATAACCTGACTCGTCGTGGATTGGGAGAGGATGCTCCCGAAGAAGTAAAAAATTCTGCCCTGTTAGCCTTTGGGACCCAGATTCAAAAGATCTGCCGTGATGTTGAAGGTGCGGATGAACGCTGGTTTTCTGTTTTGGAAGCTGTATGTGAGTTGCCAGAATTTGCCCACAGCTCGGTGTCGGTTTTTGCCATGGCTAATACTAGATTACCCCAGGCTCAAGAATACCTATTCAGAGCCCTAGAAGATCAGGATCCGCAACGAAGATATGATGTAGCCGCAGTCTTGCAGATTTTTCCCGGGCCAAGAACCCGGGATCATCTTCGAAAGGCTATGGCCCTTGAAGAAGATCCCGAAATTCGTAAGCGGCTACAAAGAACGCTTAAGGCAATCCTTTAGAGCCTGAACAGGTTCTTATTCATTAACCTTAAGTAAGAAACTCTGGGAATGAGCCGCAAACTCTGGGGCATACAAGGAACGGATTTCACTGAGGCCAGTTTCAAAAGCCCCTTTATGAAACACCTTGACCGGAGCTTCAAAAACATAGGTTCCAACAGGCATGTATTCAATGTAGTAATGGGTGGCCGTATCCTTAGTAGACTCAAAGTAAGCCAGCCCATCACGATACCGCCAGCCGCTTAATACAATGCCGGGCTCAGTGCCAGAGGCGCGCGACTGTTTCAGGTGCACAAATTCAAGGTCACGATCGGTTTTTAGAATCAGTCGGCTGACAATGGTATCTCCGACTTTTGGCTCAACATCTGTGATTGGAATTAGAATCTCGCCAGAATCAGAATCCTTTTTCACAAAGAATTGGGCCTCCAGACTAAGGGCACCACCGTGATGGGGAGTAATTTTGGAGATGTCTTCAAAGTAGTGCCAGTGCAGACCACCCCAGGCGATCCCATCCTCTTGTTTTTCCAGCACTATATTTCCAAAAGAGGCTTCAATTTCACGCTTTTGAAAGGATTTTTCAAAAAATCCAGTCCCAGCTTCTACCTTGTCGGGATTGATAGCCACATTCCCCAAAAGCACTCGAGTAATTTCCGTGGAAGACAGAAGGTCTTTTCCTCGGCTTAACAGGGCATAAACTGCATCGGTTGTGCCAGTGGTGGTTTTCCAGTCTCGGGTTTGTTTTTGTTTCAGAAGCCAGATTTTCAAATTCTCAATGTCCTCCAAAGAGGCATTCATTGCAGAAAAAACCTCAATCATCATGGCCTGGGTTTCAATTGGTGCCCGATACCAGAAATGTGAGATTTCCGTGTCTTTCCAGTAAAGACCCATCTCTTCACTAAACACGGATCTTTCCTTTAACGATTTAAGGATCAGAGCAGGAATTTCCGTGTCCCCAAAGCGTAAAAGTGCTAAAGCAGTATGTCCTTCACTCATACGGTTGCCAAGTTTTGTCCAGTACTTGCGAGCCTGATCTAAAAAATACTCATTCGCCAGTCTGTTTTCTGATGCGATGGCAATATCGTTAAGAAAAAAGGAGCGAGTATAAAGATAGAGGGCTATGCTGTAGGAGTAATTGTTATGATCCAGTTGTTTGTATTTCACAATCGATTCGTAAATTTTGCGAATCTCTTGATCTAACCAGGGAAGGGCCTTTAAGACCATTTCCTTATCTACCATGGCTCCCATGTCAATCAGCCTACCAAAACCCGCTGCTATACGCAGAGTAGTGTAAAAGCTGGCCCGGCCCTCAGGAAACCAAGGCCAGGAACCATCGCTAAGCTGCATGGATTTTAGTTTTTGGCTTGCTGAAGCAATTTCGGAGTTTAACCTGTCCCTATCTAAAAAATTGGCTAGCTTGGCCTTATTTTTTTCCTCAGCCTGAGCATCCTGGACCCATGGGGTTTCCAGTAAACCAACAGACTTCAAAGACTCATTTTTGGAAAGCTGGGACTTTAGGGCATCGGTACCTTTCCATTGCTCAAGTACTGTCTTGATTTGAGGATAACCTTCAATCACCTTGGCACCAAGAAGGTTGGCATAAAGTCTGGCAAAGGCAGAATCGGTGGATTCATTGGCCGGTTCTTCTAAAAAAGGCAGTGCCTGTAAGGCATACCAGGCTGGGTTTGAGGCCATCTGCAATACCAATCGTTCATGGTTTAGGGTAGAAGAAGAGTCAGAATACAAGAGCTTGTCAAATTCAAATGTTTTGCGGCCGGAACCGCTTATCCACAATGGAATAGATTCCTGCACAAAAATGCGCCTTGGCAGGACGGAAAGTAGCTGCTCTTCTCCATCACTTAAATTGTTTGACCTTACCGTTATTTCCCATTTAATGGGGTAGGTAATATCTGGCACATTGATTAAAAAACGGACGGTTTCACTGCGTTTCTCAGGTACAAGGATGCTCTGGGTTGAAACCGGACATAGATCGCCTGTAATTTCAGCCCCAGTGATGGCGTTAAAAATTCGGATTCTAGCCTCAACGGTCATGGGGCTTTCGGTAAGATTACTAATCTTACCTGGGAAATAAATTTCATCTCCCTGTCTGAGAAACCGTGGCGGATTTGGTTCTACCATCAAATCTTTTTGGGTCACAATTGTAGTGGTCAATAGTCCAGATTGCATAGATTGGCTATGGGCCAGAGCCATAAACTTCCAGCGAGTCAGTGAATCGGGCATAGTAAATTCTAACGATACAGTGCCATCCTCGGAAATACTAAGATGGGGTTTAAAAAATGCCGTTTCTCTGAGATCGGTTCTTGGGATTATGGAAGGTGGGGGACTAGGCTTATTGGTTCCGTTGGCTGCGGCAGAACCACCCTCGGCCCTGGCCCGGCCGTCTTTAAGCTCCATTGACATTCCTGGGGCAGAAGCCGGCATTGGTGCACCAGCAAAAGCTTGAACAGCCATCATGGATTCGGCCTCACCATCCATACTTAAAGACTGTTTGCTCATCAGCCTTTGCATAGGCATGCCTCTGCGATGAAGCTCAATCGGAAAGAGTTGTGAGAAATATTGGCGAATCTGAGAGGGCAGAGTAGGGTGTTGTCTATTGACATTGGCATGACGGATTTGATGCCGGTCAATCCAGTGCAATAGATCCTTTAAGACCAGATTCACCTCAAATTCCGAGGCTTTGGGGTCGTCATAGAACATATCCGCAAAACCTTTCCAGGAATGAGGCATGTAAGCGTCTAAGGACTGATCATAGAGTGTAGCTAACATTTCAGCCGGATCCAAGGGTCTGTCCTTGCCCTTCACCTTGATTTTCCAGGTTTCACTTTCTCCAGGGCTTAAACGAGAGCGGAAGGTTTCAAAGCTTAGATCGAGTTCCTGAGATAAAAATGGCACTTGAATCTTTTTTGAGTATTGATAGATTTGATTGTCACGAACAAAAAGGACTTGGAGTGTAAATCCACCCCGGAGTTTTTCTGAGACAGGATAAACAATTTCAACTCCCCGTTTGCCCATTTTCCAGGACACATCCAGCACCCGATTTTTATGCAGAATCGTAACCAGAACGGCAGGGTTTTCATACCCTGTGCCAAAAAAGGCGCGTAAATTCTGTCCCGGTTTTACGGATTCGGACTCTACGGCAAAAAAGGCAGGTAGAGGCAGTTCAAATTTTTCAGAGGCGTTTTTTTGCACCACAAAATTGAGAGTGGTACTAATGGACTCAGATTGAGAATCCTGGGTACTTAAAATGGCACGGTAGGCTCCGGCAGGAAGTTTTATATTCTCTGATGCTACACCTGCTAAAGCATTGTAACGCAAAGAATGGACTTCTGAATTTGTTTCCCAGTTTTCAATATTTGCCAGATCAGCAGAACCATTATCTTTTTGACGCATCCAATCCCACCAACTCCATTGTTTGGGGCTGGATTGGCGAACTGGTTTAGCTGGGCCTTTTAGAGAAAAAATTGTGATTGTGCCCTGATTGGCAACTGGTTTTAAGTTGCGGTTCTGAATTTGAATCTTTAATGGAATCTCGGAGTCATCGCGTAACCATTCGCCTGTAGATATCGTAGCAGTGATGGCTTTATAGCCAAGGGCTACAGAAGATTCGCTATCTCTGGTTTCTCCAGAACTATCTATAACCTCGGCAAACACCGTGTAATGGAAGGTAGGGTCTGTGGCCTTATCTACCCGATTGTCGGGAATGGCCATAAAATTGAATTTAAAATTACCTTCAGAGTCGGTAATACTTTCTCCGCCAGCAATTTCTCTTGCCCCGGCAAAGGGGTTTCCGAATCGCCACCACCAGGGCATTCTAACTTCCCGTTTGATGCGGTAGCGGACTTTTTGGTTGCTCATGGAGGCCCCGGAATAAGCCAAAGCTTTACCGGTGATTTCGACACTCTGATTTAACCTGGGTTCCCCGGCTACTGGATCCAAAACAACCTCAAATTTAGGCCTTTTGTACTCTTCTACTTGAATGGAAAGAGTTCCAGAGGGGTTTTGGGATTGGATGGTATATCGTCCCGTCAATCGATCAGAAGGGATTACAAAACTTCCAGAAAATGAGCCGAACTCATTGGCACTAACTTTAATGGATTCAATTACCTGCCAGTTGGCGTCCTTAAAATCCAGACTCACATTGCGACATGTTTGAGTTTTGTAGTCTAAAGATTCATGGTTTAAGGCCAGGCAGATTCCCTTAAATCTCACGGTCTGTCCGGGTCTGTACATAGAGCGGTCGCTGTATAGATTTACGATGGTGGAAGACTCTTGCTCCCGTCTCCATCCAAAGCTATGCATATCGCGAAACCAGATATCGCCATTTTTTGGGGATTTTACATGAATCAAAAAGGAGTGGTTGCGGTTTCCCTGTTTGGCCAGCTTAAAATACCCTTCCCGATTACTTTTGGCACTACGGGTCTGGGAATAAAAGCCACTGTTATTCTGGGAATAAAATAGAACTTCCAGGTTGTCCAGCGGTTGGCCGGAGTTGGCATCAAGCAAGTACCCATCAATGGCATCACCTAAGGATCGTAAAATCATCTGGGTGTCTGTGACAAAAAATGCCGTTTGATTGACTCTGATTTGATCCTGATTCCTAAAATGGGGTTTGTCTGAGATAAAAATTCTATAATATCCATGTTTTAGAGCCGGAATTTTGACTTCTTTTTCGGTTTCTCTAAAATCGGGAGTTGGGGGTAGCTCTATCTCAAACTGTTCCAATGGTCGTGATTTTAAAAGCAGCTCCCCATCATCTTCATTGATCCAGTCACCAGGGGTTTCCCAAGCCTCTTTCATACTGTCCTGATAGTTTTGGGCATAGATGCGGACAAATAGGCGGGTCAGATTTTTGTATCTAATTGTGGCGATGGAATTGATAGAGTTGATGGTATGTTCCATCTGAACCGTAAATTCGGGTTTGAGGATTTCTGAATTCAACTGATCGCACAAGCGGGCCCCGTCACTGCCAGGAAATAGTGAAATAGCAAAATCACAATGGCGTTTTGCAGAAACCAAATCAAGATCAGAGACGGCTTTTTTGGCAATAAGATGCCAGGCCAGAGTTACCGTTGGTACATCGGCATACAGCTTGACGAATTCTTCGTATCTTTGGGCCAGAGTTTCATCAAGCCCCCCTTGATTGGCTAAACTACCAAGAGATTTTAATCTCTCCAGATCCACACTTAAAAGTGTATCTTTATCACGAAGCTCTACCATTTTTAAGATGGATTGCCAAAGGCGCACCACTTTTAGTTTGGGGGAGCCTTCATCTTTGGTAATTGGATTCCAGTCAAGAAAGGTTTTAAGGCTGGAAAACCCGTCTTGAAATGCATCCAGTTCAAAAGCTTCCCGAGGAGCCTTAATCGAACCCACAGCCTGAGTGTGAATCTCAATTGCTAATCTGGCAATCAGCTCAAATGCTGTCTGACAATGGCTTTGAGGTAGAGTTCCCTGTTCAACAAGGCTACTTAAATCGGAAATAGGCATATTTTTTAGACTATCCCCCTCTAAAGCTTCATCCAGTAGGGCGGTGGCCTTTTGGTAAATAGTTGGCAGATCCCAAGTGGTGAAGTCCTCGCTTTGCACAACCGAGGATTCGGTTCTTTGTCTGATTCTCCATTGATTCTGCTGATAATAATGCCAATACCAGAGCCCTAAAATGGCTTTCATTAAGGGGACAGATTCTGTAGGAGAATTCTGAATCAGAGTCTCTAGTTCTTTGACCTTTTCCTCGGGTTTACTGCCGGCAATATCGGCCTGATTAATGACCTTTTTGGCCAGGAGTTTAATGTACATGCCCTTATCATCTGCCCAGTTCATGTGACTTAATGCCGCCACAAGGTGTTCCATGGCAGTTTTTGGCAGTTTGTTTTCTTCAGCTTCCTCAGCAAGCTTTAGCTCACTATGAACCTTGGGAGATACACTGGCTTCAGAGGACATAATAAATCCCAGAAAACCAAACAGAACCAATGGGAACAATCTGATCATGGCACGACTCCTTTAGAGATAAATGCATGAATGTGATTCTACTGCTTTAAGGGCAATGATGCAAAAGGGGAAATTCAGGCCTAGAACTTTAGATTGTAGCCGCGACTACCTGATCGTAGGTGCTTAAGCCCTGAAGTACTTTACGAATACCTGATTCCTTCAAAAGTTTTAAGCCGCAGTTTTTTCTGGCATGTCGAAAAAGCTCAAACTCAGAAACTTTTTTGCCTACCAGTTCGCGCAATTCATCATCGGGAATGAGAATTTCGTGAATTCCCATACGGCCTTTGTAACCAGTAAAGGCACATTTGTCACAGCCGACATTCTTAAATAGTTTGAAGGGCTTGTCGGTTTTTACACCCATACTGGCCAAATAGTCAGGGGCCGCCATGTATTCGGCCTTGCACGATGTGCAAAGACGGCGAACCAAGCGTTGAGCGATAATACAGGCAATAGTGGCGGCCACCAAAAAGGTATCACAGCCCATGTTTTCCAGACGGCCAATCGTACCAATAGCAGAGTTTGTGTGAATGGTGGATAAAACAAGGTGACCGGTCAGGGATGCCTGAATGGCAATTTCAGCGGTTTCCAAATCGCGGATTTCTCCCACCATAATTACATCAGGATCCTGACGCATGATGGCTCTTAGTCCGTTGGCAAAGGTCATACCGGCTTTAATTTCCACCTGACACTGGGAGATATTATCGAGACGATATTCCACCGGATCTTCCATTGTGGTCACATTGATATCGTCAGTGGCCACTTCTTTTAAGACCGTATAAAGAGTGGTGGTTTTACCAGAACCGGTAGGACCGGCAGCTAAAATGATGCCGTGGGGGGCCTGAATAACCTTGGTCAGTTTTTCTTCATCGTCTTTCGCAAAACCTAATGCCGAAAACTCCAAAACAATACTTGAC
>DITF01000295.1 GCA_002422125.1 bacterium UBP17_UBA6191 | reverse complement strand
CGCTTCATCATACCTACCTGCATCATCGGGAGGAGATTGAAAGATCCTTGCTTCTCCTTAGGCAGTTTAGGCGGGAGCAGGGGATCAAGAATTGAGTTCTGCACTCAATACACCAATCTGTCGATGCAGCTCATTGATGACTTTTTCTGAATCTACTCCTGAGTTCTTCTTGTTATTCTTTTCAAATACCGTACTGGCTGAATCTAGAAGGGCTACCTTCCAGTTTGCAATCATCACAGGATGAACACCATACTCCGAAGCCAGTTCCGATAATGTCTTCCCACTAGACTACTCCGAGGCGTACAGAGTCTCAAAAAGATGGGCCCGGCTGACAGAGGCTTGAGGGTCATACATGTCTGAGGTGTCATTGTCGGCTGTCAGTTTCAGGCCTAGCAATCGAACCATCCGTCTTAAAGCGTTTTTGGAGTCTTGGCTGGCGGCATCTTTGGCAATTTCCATGGCAACATCATAGGGTACAGGGGATTTTTGTTTTTCCAAGACAACCATTTGAGTTCCCTTAGGAATTTCAAAGCTGAATTTGCCCATTTGAAAAAAGAGATTCATGGCCAAGAGGTTGTCATAGTCTTCGTAGGCAGTGGATCCATTAAAGAAGTCCAGGGACTTCACAGAAGGGAAGCGGTTGGCAAGTTCTTTAAAAGCCATAGGGGGATCATCATTTTGGTAGGTAGAATCTTCACTGCGTTTATAAAGAATCACATCAAAGCGAGCCCCAAATTTGTGCAGTACTTTTAAAATTTGCATGGTGGTTTCGGTAGGGGTGTGGGCAAAAAGGGCTTTAGCATACGGTAGGTTACCTAAAATATGGTTACCTCTAACCGAAACTTCATCAAAACCAGCCCCATATTTAAAAGCCTGGGCCACAGACTTGGCACAATTGAGGTTCATATAGTCATATACCACTTCGCCTCGTTGGTACTCAGTATTTTGGGCGCGGTTTGTATAGTCCTGATTCATTCTGGCATAAAAGGCAATAATACCATCTAGCTGGGCTTCGGAAACTCCATAGACACGGACTCCTACCACAGATCGTTTAAAAAGCTCCCCAAAATCCAGACCAAACCTGGCGTGATTTGATATGCTGGAGCGAACCCCATAAAGATATTCCTGTTTGGGAATAGCCATGATGAGATCTTCGGTATAATAACCTTCTTGGTGTTCCGGTTTTCTATCCGCATAAAAATTGGCCGAGTAAACCGTTTCTTCGTTACTGCCCGGTTTGCGAACCGCAAGGGCCAGATGCCCAGCAGCTCCCTTTTTGTGATTGGCAAAACTCATCAGAATCTCAAGATTATAGTCATCGGCCAGAATGGTATCCATGACATTCTCTACACCCTGAAGGGCTGGACCCTCGGGATGTCCAAAAGGAATATCATTGGAAAAAACTAAACTATGAGCATAAAAGAACAGAATTAATTTGATTATCATAACAAGATATTGTACGCCACTTTTTGAATAATGTTGCAATAAAAAAAGGCGCCACATCAAAATGCGGCGCCCAATGGAATCAAGTTATCAGATTTTAGTGAAACATTGGTGCACAGACCAGTGAAACAATAGATACCAACTTGATAAAGATGTTGATGGAAGGTCCAGAAGTATCTTTAAAGGGATCGCCTACGGTGTCACCGACCACAGCCGCTTTGTGAGGCTCAGAGCCTTTGCCGTGTACGGTTCCGTTTGCATCCTTCAATTCCCCAGCTTCAATGTACTTTTTAGCATTGTCCCAGGCTCCTCCGGCATTAGCCATCATAATGGCCAAACAAACACCAGAGACAAGGCTTCCGGCCAGAAGACCACCCAAAGCCTGAGCGCCCATGAACTTACCTACTAACAGAGGAACTACAATTGCAATTACTCCAGGAACGATCATTTCTGCAATGGCCGCATTGGTGGATATAGCCACACAATTTTTATAATCCGGCTTGGAAGTTCCGGCCATAATGCCTTTATCTTCTCTAAATTGCCTTCTAACCTCATCAATCATGGCCATGGCAGCTCGACCTACAGCCTGCATAGTCATGGCAGAAAACAAATAAGGGAGGATTCCACCAAGAAACAGTCCAATTACAACAGTAGGCTGAGTTAAATCAATACCTTTGGTAATAAGTCCGGTTTCTTTCGTGAAGGCTGAGAATAGGGCCAGAGCCGTAAGGGCGGCTGAACCAATTGCAAATCCTTTACCAATAGCTGCGGTAGTGTTACCAACAGCATCCAGTTTATCAGTGATAACCCGAACACTTTTAGGCAGTTCGGCCATTTCAGCAATACCACCAGCGTTATCCGCGATTGGGCCGTAGGCATCAATTGCTACAGTAATTGCCACAGTGGACAACATCCCAATGGCGGCCATGGCAATCCCGTACATGCCTGCGAAGTGAAAGGCTACAAAAATGGCCAGACAAATCATGATCATAGGCAATACAGTAGAGCGCATTCCAATGGCCATACCTTCGATGATTACGGTAGCGGGACCAGTCAGAGAGGATTTAGCAATAGCAGCGACCGGTGGTTTATCCGCACCAGTGTAATGTTCGGTGATTTGACCAATCAAAAATCCGGCAACCAATCCAGACAGAACTGCAAAAAAGATTCCCAGACCCGTAAAACCGTCCTTGAAAAATTGCATGCTCATATCTACGGTAATCAGACTTTTACAAGCCCAGAGCATGCCACCGATACACAGTGCAGAGGCCACGATCACGCCAAAGGTCAAAGCTGAATGGATTTTGTTCTCGTCTGTGGTTTTGACAAACTGCATGCCAATGATGGAGGCAATGATTCCAATGGCCACTATCACCAAAGGCAGGACGACTCCCTGAATACCCAACATAGCATAACCGATGGCACAGGCCGCAATCATGGAGCCTACATAGGATTCAAAAAGGTCAGCTCCCATACCAGCAACATCACCTACATTGTCACCAACATTATCAGCAATTACGGCAGGGTTTCTGGGGTCATCCTCAGGAATCCCGGCTTCCACTTTACCTACCAAGTCGGCACCAACATCGGCAGCTTTGGTAAAAATTCCTCCGCCTACACGAGCGAACAAGGCGATGGAGGAGGCTCCAAGACCAAAACCAGACAGACAGTGAAGCACATAATCCTGAAGGTCTTTACCTTCAGAAACTGCCGACTGTATAAAAGCCATCTGTGGTAAAACGATCATGAGAAGGGAATAACCAATCAGTCCCAGACCACAAACCCAAAGTCCCATTACCGCCCCACCACTAAAGGCGATATCCAAGGCACTGGTCAGACCTTTTTCCTTGGCTGCATTGGCCGTACGAGCATTGGATGCCGTGGCGGTTTCCATACCCATTTTTCCGGCAAACATGGAGCAAGCCGCCCCCAAAAGGAAGGCCACTGCTGTACCTGGGTTAATCATAAATCCCAGTAGCAGGGCTACAATGGCGACAAAATAATAAAGAACACCGTACTCGGCAGAAATAAAAGCCCTGGCACCCTCACGGATAAACCCGGCAATCTCTACCATGCGTTCAGTCCCTTCGGAATTGGACTTGATTTTGTTAGTCAGAATGTTAGCGTATATGACACCAACAACCCCAGCACCCAAGGTCAGGTAGCTGGCATTCATAATGTTTAGTTCCACAATATTTCTCCTCTCATCAAACCGGCGGATGATATCAGAAAGATATTTTTGCTTCAAGTTAGCTGAAGTAAATCAAGAATTTTTGCCAGTTTGTTTTTAGCATCGTTTAAGGGTTGAAAGGAATCTGTGGTCTGTGGTCTGGGAGTGGGCTTTGGACTGGTATTGTTTGTCAGAGGTTGTGAGGTACCGGTTTCAAAGCGAACCTGGCTTACAATAAGCCAGGGGATCTGTTCCTTAAGTCTTTGCAAAAGCTCATCCTGATAGCATCGGGCTTGCTCGGCCCAAAGGCTGTGGGTGGCCTCTAATACTAAAGTGTGTCCACGAATTCCTTTTGGTTTGATATGCGGGGACAATAGGGGCCCACAGATGAATTTCCAGTGTTTGCTCAAATGATTGATAAAGCGAAGTCTGTAAATGGCATTTTTATCCAGATTAGCTTTTGATTGCAAATCCTGCATAACCGATTCACAAAGTTCTCGCACTGGCACCTGCCTGGATTGACTCATAACTCATCACTGACTTCTTCACGAATCGTCAGCAATCTCCCCTNNCCCTACGCATTGGATTGCCGCGGATCAACTCCACTAATTCTATAGAGTAGCCTTCTCTTACCTTGCCAGATTTAAGATTCTCCCAATCCTCGGCGGGCAATGAATATTTTTCGATTGGGGATTCCAAGAGTAAATGTTTAGTAATCAAGGCTACAGGTGTGGTTCGATTGACCCCGGTTACAGAAAAGGGAACAAACACAATCTGTCGATCTTTTGCGAATAGCTCGGCCATCAGGCTATATACAGAGGAGGCTGGGTGCAAAGTAATGTCGCGAATTACAAATTCCTTAAATCGGTCAATTTTTTTGGGGTTGTAGACTCCTAGACGGTCTTTAACCAGGGCCTCTCCAGATTTAGAGAAGACCGTTTTGTTCAGGAAATGGGTTTTAGCATCCAGCAGGTCCTTATAAAAAATCAGCTCTGGATACATGCCCCAAACATCGGGACGGCAATACACCAAACCTTGACTGCCCTGTTTTAATACCAGGGTCTGGCCCTTTACCTCATGAACTACCAATAACTGATTGGGATTTTGGGCCAACAAAAAGGTGTGCTGCGATTCCAAATGACAATTCTGGTAATTGGGGTTCTGGCCTGGACTTAAAAAAAAACCAAGTCCAAGCCAGGTCTGTGGCTGATTCCAGAATCTGGGTAATTCCAAATCCGGCATGGCCCTGCAAACAGATATACAGACAAATAGGCCAAACCAGAATTTTTGCATACCGTTTAGTGAGAACCGGAAAAACCGGGCTGTGAGTCAAAGTGATATAGGTTTTCGGTCTTGATCACATCATAGCCAGCTTCCGTGATTCTGGTTAAGAGTTCAAGAATTTGCCGGTGAGTAACCGGATTGTTGCTGCTTAAAAATCGGACTCTCCAGTGATCGGAACAAACAGTTTCCGCCAAGCCCCCGGGATAGACCTTAATGCCGCGATTAGAAATAAAAGCCAAGGGGAATTCCGGGGCTTCAAATGCCTTTAAGGAGTCACCTAAAACCTGAGGACGAACTTTAGCGGAATCAATAAATACATCAACCCCCATTAATTCTTTGTTTTGCTCCACTTGAATGCTGGCCACAGGAACATAAGAAGATGCCGGGGCTTCAGCAGGTTTGTAATCCAATTCAGCAAAAACCAGAGGCTTCTGACCGAGACGGTCGATCACGCAATTGGCAAATTCGTGGGTTCCGACTTTTTTTCCAAAAGTGTGGGTATCCTTAATATCTGCGGTGTGAATCCCATCTTCAATGGTCTTTAACCAAGCGTTATGAACCAAAGATGCTATGTTATGCTGACCAATGTGAACAAGCATCATGACAGAGGCTAGAATCAATCCCGAAGGGTTGGCAATATCCTGTCCGGCAATGGTAGGGGCTGATCCGTGAATAGCCTCAAACATGGAACAACTGTTTCCAATGTTGGAAGTGCCAGCAAGTCCGACTGATCCGGCGATCTGGGCCGCAATATCGGAGATGATGTCACCATAGAGATTTAAAGTAACAATTACATCAAAGATTTCGGGAGTATCGGCCAATCTGGCTGCACCAATATCTATAATGTAGTGATCGTTTTCAATGTCGGGATACTGTCGGGAGATTTCATCAAACACCTTGTGCATGATCCCGTCCGTCATTTTCATGATATTGTCTTTCACAAAAAGGCTGACTCTTTTGCGGTTATTTTCACGAGCGTATTCAAAAGCATAACGGATAATTCTTTCACATCCAGGCCTAGTAATCAGTTTTAAACACTGATATACATCTTGAGTTTGCCTGTGTTCAATGCCTGCGTATAGATCTTCCTCATTTTCGCGTACGATAACTACATCCATTTTTGGATGGGCCGTGGCAATATAGGGGGCATAAGAGATACATGGCCTGACATTGGCGTAAAGACCCAGAGCTTTTCTACAGGTCACATTGAGACTTTTGTATCCCCCACCCTGAGGTGTAGTAATGGGAGCTTTCAGAAATACTCGAGTGCGCAAAAGGGAATCCCAGGCCTTAGGTTCAATCCCATCCTTGACCCCTCTAAGATAGACTTTTTCTCCAATCTCGATAGTTTCAATGTCAAGTTGTGCTCCGGCAGCATTTAAGATTCTAAGCGTTGCTGCCATAATTTCTGGACCGATTCCATCCCCGTAGGCGACAGTGATTGGGGTGCGTGTGCTCATGATTGGCCTTCCTTTCCAAGAATTCGGGGCAGATTATACCGAGTAATCAGGTTCGTTGCAATGAAAGGGAGACCATTGTAGCATTACGACATGACAGCAAAAATTATGATTCAACGCAGAGTAGCTAAGGGTCTTGAGGTAGATTTGGCTCCACTTTTGGCTCAACTTCGATATCTGGCCAGAAGATGTCCTGGATATTTAGGGGGCGAAACACTACGAAATGCTGACGATCCTGAGCAACAGCTCGTGATTAGCAACTGGGCCAGTTTAAGTGATTGGGAACGATGGGTAGAAAGTCAGGAACGACAGGCTGTGCAAAAGGATGTGGATGACCTGCTTGGTGAGCCAACCTGGTATCAGGTTTTTATTCCCGAGGATGATAAGGCTGATTTGTGATTCGGTTACTGAGCTTGTTTTTTCTGTGTATAGGAATTGCTCAAAGTTTTCAGAACTCCTTTTTGGTGGAGGCTTTGATCAAAGCGGGAAATTGTTCTCAGGCCTATTTGGTTCTTAGTCGTGAAGAAGAAAGCTCGGCTCGTTTTGATTTGTATAAAGGCTCGGTTTTATTTTGNNTGGATGGATATAGCCCGTGCTGAAACCTCACTGGCCCAGAATCCTTCCTTATCACAAGCCCTATTGGAATATGTAAAAACCCGCTCCCTTCCCTCTACAACATTAAAAAAGCTTGTTGATATGAATTTTCCTCTCCCGTCCAAACCTCAGGGTCCGTGGCTATCAGTCTATTTGTCAGCCTTGTCCAAAGAGGGTGCCCATAGCGAGGTATTAGCAAATGCTCCCCAGATTCCTGATGCGGAAAGTCTTAATCTTATGGCAGTCAGTCATGAAGCCCTTGGTAGTGCCCGTGACTGGATTTTGTCTTTGGTGGAACCAGAGGTGTTTCGATCCCAACCCCTGGAAAACAAGGTAATTTTGATCAGATTTTTGTATGAAAAAGTAGATCGAAGTAAAGCCTTGGAGCTGTTTGCTGGCCTTGCTAATTTAAGCAACCAGTCCGTGACCGATCTGCTGTTATATGTGGGACACAGGGAAAAAAATAACCAGTGGATTGAAAAGGCCTATTTGCGCCGCATGGAATCAAAACCACATGATATTGTGACCGCTCGGGACTTAGCCTCTTTTTGGTTTTCCCAAGAGCGATTTCAGGAGGCCGAGACTCTTCTGATTCAGGTATTACAGATCAATTCGAATTCCATCTCTGTGGCTCGGGAAGTGGCCCAGATTTTTTTGGATTTTAACCGGGAAGACCGCTTAGTAGAATTTGTTAAGGCCTATAGACAAAAGATTAGAGCACCTTTAATTCTTTCTGATGTTCTTTTGCATCTTTTTGGAAGCCGGGGTAAAGAGGAAAATTTTTTCTCTGAGTTGTTTTCGCGATTTGGGCAGGAGGATGGATTTTTATTGGGTGAAAGAATGCTTG
>DITF01000199.1:3692-27072 GCA_002422125.1 bacterium UBP17_UBA6191 | reverse complement strand
CACGGTACGGCGACTTGGGTATTAGCTGGAAAGCACTGGCGAGCAGAGGCAAATATCCCTCACCAAGTGGTTGCGAGGGCTGGCTCAATTCCCGAAAATTTATCTCCCGCCTTGGGTCGCTATCAGGTAAACAAAAGTGGATTGGTTGCCAATTCTGTAATGAGTGATGGACCTTACCGAGTCATTTTACAAAACCCGGGGTTTGCACTGATCAATCCAGGAATGTCCAGAGTGTATAGTGTAACAGAATTGGTCCTTGATGGGATTAATGCAGTATGGATGTATGAGCCCTCTCTTCGCAGTTACAGAGTTTTCAGGCCCAATGGCGTGTACCTGCCCACAGAACATAGATTGCAGACTGTAGTACCTGACTGGCCTTTGTTTGTAGAATCATCTGTTCCTCAGGCTAGTCTGTCTTTTGCAAATGTTGCCCGTGAGTTTGTGGTTGAGGGGGGAGCTAGTGGAATGTCTTCAGCCCCATCCCTAAGAATCAGGCCTGTCCAGCAAACCGTGTTAGGGGAAGTTTGGCCCCAGGAGTCTTCAGGAGGATTACAAGCAGGCTCACTTACACAGATTCGTTTTTTACTGGAGGCTTCTTCGGGGCTCAACTCTGGATTTGAATTTTCTCTCTATGCTTTGGAGTCGGGCTTGCAAACTAAAATTGCCGGAGCCAGTCTTTTGGGTTTGTTAACCAGAGAATTTCTGGTCGATGTCCCAAAAACGCAAGCCACAGAACTTGTGGCCGTTATCGCAAACTCCCGAGGGCAGGAGATCATTCGTCAATCTTTCGCCCTTCTGCCCAGCTTGACAGATGGACTCAATTTACAGGCTGAGTTAGCACGGATTCTGAATCCAAAAAATGAGAACCCCACTAATGTCAGGGCATCCGTATCGAATCTTGATACCGGTTTTAATGAGGCTCCCAGTGACTTTTTGCAGGCTGATCTACAGCATATTGTAGTTAGTATCACTGGCTCAGACATTGCCAGCCAAAGTATGGAATTTGCTGGAGCTACTACCAGCGCAAGGCTTCAAGTTCCCTTCGGTAATAACCGCAACATTCGCGTGGATTATCTTGACTCCACCCGCTCCCTGATTCGTAGTGGTCAAAGGACGGTGAATGTAACAGGTGCCATATCGGGGCTTTCGCTGGAGCCAATGCCCACGATTTTTCCTGATTTGATAAGCTACCCATCATCTGGCTATTTTGCGTCCTCGCTTCCAGTAACTCTGGTTGCCAGTGGGGCCCAAATTTTGTACACCCTGGATAACACTAATCCCAAAAGCTCATCTTCTGTGATTTTGGTCACAGGGACGGCCTCAGTTGAAATCAGCGACAGCACAACGATTCGGGCTTTTGTTCGTCTCGCCAATGGTCAGGAATCTGGGGTTCGTTATTTCACTTTCGTCAAAGAGACACCGCCAACTCCTACGATTACACCTACCAATCCAGATACTTACTCAAACCAGTTTTTTGCAGGCACTCTGGGACTTATTGTTTCAGGAAGTGGTACCGCCGGTGAACAAATTCGACTGAGTGATGGCTCAGTTTTTCCTCTGCCTCACAGTGTCAATTTTTCTGAGTCTACTACTTTTGTGTTTCAGACTATCAGCCCAAAAGGGGTTAGATCCCCAGACTACAGCTATACTTTTACACAGGTGGAGCTTCCGGTTTTAAGCTACGAGATCACCACTGTGTCCGTGGAACAGTTTTTTGCGGGAACAGCCACAATAGCTTTGAGCTCCAGTGTTGAGGGAAGCGAATTGTTTTATACCCTGGATGACACAACCCCAAATCTTACAAGTCCTTCGCTTATGTTGCCGGCTGAATTGGCATTGAGTCAGTCAACCACTATCAGGGGATTTTTGAAACACCCATTAGGTTTTGTTGGACCTGAGTTTGCTTATGGTTTTGTTAAGGCACCGCTTCCTGATCCAGAGTCACTCCCTGATGGATACAGTCTGGAATTTGGTGAGGTTGCCAACATTCCTTTTGCCTTGGAATCAGGGATTTTTGTGTCTGTTGTTACAGCCCCCACATCGGGAAACCTGAATCTGACCCAATCTTTTGTGGAATACACTCCCGAAGCTGGCTTTTTTGGGGAAGATTTTTTTGCTCTGGAGTTTTTGCATGAAGCGACAGGCCTATATTTTGTCAAAGGCTTTACTATGGTTGTCGAAGAAGAGCCCAATCAAATGCCCATACTTGCTGAGGTGTCTCCTCTAAGCACTGAAGAGGACACCAATCTTTATATTCCTCTCTCGTTTAGTGATCCAGATGGGGATTCCTTGTCTTTGAGCGCAGAATTTTCGCCTAGTTCTTTGGGAACAGTCCAGTTTAATGCTGGAAATCTTGATTTTATTCCCGCTCCCAATCAGTCAGGGGTTGGCAACTTGTTGGTGAGTGTTTGTGAGACAAGTACCCCAGATCAATATTGTGTTACTCAGTCTATTTCTTTGACGGTCACGGCCGTTGACGATACCCCAACCGTGATTTTATCAGATACCTCTGTGGTTTTTGATCGCAACACTACAACCTCAATTGCATTTTCTGTGCTTGAAGTGGATGGGGATTCGGTAAATTTAGGGGCGGTAGCTTATACAGGGTCTGTTACAAACATGGTTGTGTCAACAGGTCTGGGTTTTGTAATTGAGAACGGAATGCTTACAATTATTCCTGCTCCCAATTTTTATGGCACCTTGTATGCAGGGTTACAGGTTTGTGATACCACGGCAGAAAGTCTGTGCCACTTTGCAGAAATTGCCGTAACCGTAAATTTTGTAAATCAGCCCCCACTTACAGGTTTTGGGGAAGGTGAGGTCTGGTTTAGTCTAGATGAGGATAGCTTTTATTGGAATATCTGGGGGCATTCTGATCCAGAAGGGACAGAGGTCACTGTATCGATGCTTGAAGCTCCTTTGCAGGGAAGTCTGGGATTAACCTCCTCAGGTTTTGAATATACCCCGGTGGCCGATTTTTATGGAACGGACAGTTTTGTGCTTCAGTTTGAAGACAGTGAGGGTGGCGTTAGCTATCAAACCTTTGTGGCTACGATAAATCCAGTAAATGATGATCCAGTGATAATCAGCACAGGGGCAATTTCCATTAATGAAGGTAGCACTAATGTAATGACAGTAGTGGCAACCGATGTGGATAACAATGTTCCTTTGGTTTTTTCACTAGAGGGGGGAGCTGATCAGGGTAGTTTTTTTATTCACCCCAGCAGTGGAATTTTAAGTTTTGTAACTTCGCCCGACTTTGAAGCCCCAACAGATTCCAATGTGGATAATGTGTACGAGGTTCTGGTAAAAGTAACAGATTCACTGGGTGCATATAGTGTGCAGACATTGTTTGTTACAGTGTTGGATGTTAATAGCCCACCAGTTATAGCTTCAGGCGTGCGAACATGGGAAAATTTGGGCAATCCCGGATTATCTGGGGCGGCTGCCGAGAATCAATCTTTAGCTGTGGACTCTCAAAATAATGTATACCTTGCCTACCGGGATTATGCTTTTGGTTCTAGGGCTTCAGTAATGTTATGGAACGGGTCAGCATGGTCCCCAGTCGGTACATTAGGGTTATCAGATGCCCAGGTCGGTGGAACTGCCCTAGCAGTAGACTCCTCAGACGCACTTTATTTGGCCTACAGTCATGAGTCGACTAATGCAATTTTTGTAAAGCGGTTTAATGGTTCTAACTGGGAGACCTATGGTTCTGCCACTGGTGCAGTAGGTGCTTTTCCAGCTCTTGGATTTGATAATCAGGGTCAGTTGTTTCTTGCGTACTCTGATTCAAGCTTTTTTGGCCGTGCAACTGTTAGAGTTTTGGTGGAAGGGGAGTGGGAATATGCGGGCAGTGCTGGGATCTCCACAAACACAGCTCAATACCTAACTGTGAAATCAGATCCTTTTGGGACCATGTATCTGTCTTATCGTCATGTTCAGGCCGGAGCAGGGGTTGGAGTTCATAAGTTTGTCAATGGAAGCTGGGTTGTTGCTGGTGATCCGCAGACCATGATTACCTACCCATTAAGTCAGGACTTGGCCTTTGATTCCACTGGCATTCCCTACATTGCTTTGGTAGATAATCTGAATTCTAACAAGGCCACGGTTGTTCGTTTGATCGGGAATGAGTGGCAGTTAGTTGGCCCAAGGGCCTTTACGGTGGGTGGAACAGGTTACATGAATCTAGTGATTGATTCTATGGATAGACCCCACATTATATATAGTGATACTGCTGCAAATGGAAAAGCTTCCGCTATGGTATGGGACGGAACAAGCTGGGAATTTGCGGGTATTCAGGGGTTTTCGGCCGGAAATGGGTATTTTCATGACGCGGTCATTGATTCCGAAGACCGAATATATGTGGGATACCGTGATGATGGAAATTCCAGCCGCGCTACCGTAATGGTTTTAAGCAATGGGGTAATTGAGTTTTCGGTTCAGGAAAACAGCACCCAAGTTGCAACCATTGTTGCCACGGATGCAGATTTAGATCCTCTGGTTTATGCCATAGCACCCGGGTTGGATGGAGCTTTGTTTACGATTGATGCACAATCGGGGGAGCTATCCTTTTTAAATGCCCCAGATTATGAAAACCCTCTCGATTCAGATACAGATAACACCTATAATCTGGTGGTATCGGCCAGTGATCCATCTGGTGCAATGGCTACAATTTCTGTAGTAGTCTCTGTGATTGATCAGGATGATGCTCCTGTATTGGAAGCCATCGCAGATTTGGTAGTGGACGAAGATTTTTCACCATTTCCTGTAGGAATCAATGCTATGGATCAGGATGGGGATCCGGTCTTCTTTCAGATGTCCTCAGCAGATACTTCCTTGGCTGAAGTGGTGGATCTGGGCGGGGGTGACCTTGGCCTAACTTCGGTTCCAGATGCTTATGGAAGTGCTGTGATTACAGTTACCGTAACCTCAACCACCTATAGCGTATCCACCACATTTTTACTGACAGTAAATCCAATCAATGATGAGCCCATGCCTCTTGGAGTTGGCAGTGGTTCTTTGACCTTTGTAGGTACTAACCCGTATTTAGATACCGTTACGGGCGAATTTCCGGCTGTAGCATTTAACTCTGTGGGAATTCCCTATGTGGCATTTCATGATGTAGCATCAGGGGGAGTAACGGTTAAGAAGTTTGTTAATGGAGAATGGGTTCTGGTTGGTCCAGCCAATTTTTCCTCTGGTGGGGGAAGTTGGATAGAAATTGCCATACATAGCGATGACACTATTTTTGTGGCTTATGAGGATTTGGATTTTTCCAACCGAATCACAGTGAGAAAGTTTAATGGAACAAGCTGGAGCTTGGTCGGATCCGGTGGTTTTAGCGGAGAGTCTGCCGATCATGTTTCTTTGCAAATTGATTCCAATGGTTATCCTTGGGTGGCCTATCGAGGTCAGGCTAATGGATATTTGGCAAATGTTCGCAGATTTAACGGAGTGAGCTGGAGCTCACCTGATGTTATATCTGCGGGCCGGGCTGACTTACCTCGCTTGGTTCTGGATCGCAACAATAAGGCTTATGTTGCATTTCAGGATTTTGTGAATGGTGAGAGAATTCGGGTCATGGCTAAAGAAGCAGAGGGATGGGTGAGCGTTCCCCTGACTGGATTGCCAACCCAAGCGGTGCAATTTCCTAGTATGACCATAGATTCAAAAAATCGCCTTTGGTTAGCCTTTAAGGATTTTCAAAATGGTGGTGCGGCTACGGTTGCTCGCTTTGAGGGTACTCATTGGGAGATTATTGGAACAGCCGGAATTGGCAACATTGTGGCGGATTGGATCGATCTGAAGCTTGATGCGGCTGATGTTCCCTACATAATTTTTAACGATGTCAATGACTCTTCGCGAGCTAGGATGTTTTCTTTTCAGTCTGGGACATGGATTGAGCCAACGGGTGGAGTCATTTCTCCCTTTTATTCAGAACGCACCCGTTTGGGAATTGGGCCTAAAAATCAAATTGTGGCCGTGTTCAGAGATTATCAAGTCAGGATTGTCGCTACTGAATTCAGAGAACTAGGGTGGAGTGCTTATGCCGCTGAGAATCAGTCCTTAGCTATGAGTTTACAGGCCACTGATGTGGAAGGAATGGCCGTTGTTTATTCTGTGGCTGGTGGGGAGGATGCATCCCTGTTTCAGGTAATTGGAAATGAACTTCGTTTTATCAACCACCCAGATTTTGAAAATCCCAGCGATTTTGATGCTGATGGCATTTATCGCCTCAATGTAAGTGTGACTGATGGGTTTTTGTCAGTGACGGTTCCCTTTCGTATCATGGTTAAAAATGTGAATGAGGCTCCTGTTTTGCACTCCATTGAGAATCTTCAGCTTTTAGAAGATTTTAGTTTTTCAGTGGTCAGGCCCACATTTTTTGATCTTGAGGGAGATACCATGACTGCCACGGTTACCTCCTCAAATCAGGCAGTGGCAACCGTCAAAATCATCGAGGGTAAGTACATCCTGATTAATTCTGTACAGGATGCCTCCGGAACGGCCACGATTGTGATGTCTGTATCTGCGGCTGGAATGTCTACTTCCGTGTCTTTTACGGTTGCAGTATCTCCAGTCTTAGATGAAATACGGATTTTGAATGAGAGAGAGAGTAGCTGGCCTGTGTTGGGTTCGGCTGGTTTTTCGGCTGGAGTGGCTGAGCATCATTCTTTGATTATTGCTCCTGATGGTAATCCGGTTGTGTCTTATCGCGACAGTTCTTTTGGCAACCCCTTGGCTGTGGTTCGCAAATGGGATGGCAATACTTGGGCCTCTGTGGGAACGGATGGGTTTTCCTCCCAGTCGGCTCCCTATCAGACTTTAGCCTATGATTCTTCTGATGTTTTGCATTTAGCCTATCAGGATGGAGGTCACGGAGGTAGAGCAACTTTAATGCGCTTTGCGGATGGGGCTTGGAATACTGTAGGTAGCCCAGGATTTACACCTGGGGAAGCCACTTATGTAAAGCTGGCATTTGATAGTAATGATGTTCCCTATGTGGCCTACAGGGATGTTCCCAATGGGGGTAGGGCCAGTGTAATGAGGTATTCAGAAGGAGCTTGGTCCCAACTGGGGGTTGCCTATATTTCTGCCGGAGATGCCAGTTTTATCAGTTTGGCCGTTGATCCCTTAAATCGCCCTCTGATTGCCTATCGTTATGATCCAGATGGCGGCAGGACTTGGGTACATCGCTTTGAAGACGGTAAGTGGAAGCATCTGAATTTGGGGGCAAATGTACTGGCAGTCAATGCAGCTTGGCAGAGTCTGAAAACGGATCGGTTTTCAGTTCCCTATTTAGCTTACATTGATCAAAGTGCTGCAGAACTGGTACTGGCCCGATATAACGAAACAACATGGGTCGAGTTGGCCAGATCTTCCGTTGCTACTGGTACTAATGAAAAATATGTGACCCTTCTCATAGACAATCGCGATCAAATCTATGTTTCATTACGAAATACAGATTTGAACAATGGAGATTCTGTTGTCTTAAAATATGTTAACAATACCTTAGAGTTTGTGGGGCCAAGTTCGGGCATCAATACTGACGATACCAGATTTACGGCTATGGCGGTTGATGCCAACGGGAAGTTGTATCTTGCTTACAAGGATGCACAATTCGCCAATAAAACAACAGTCAGGCATCAGGTATTATTGCCTGTTGTTGAAACTGTATTGGAGAATCAGCCAAATGCTGTCAGCATTGATGCTTATTTTCCTGAGACCGAGGCCTTGGTGTACACAATTGTTGCTGGGGCAGACCAAAGCCTTTTTGAAATTGATTCTTTGGGACAGGTTCAGTTTGTTACTGCCCCAGACTATGAACAGCCAATGGATTCCAATGTGCTTAACATGTATGAGTTTTCCGTACAGATAAGCTCAGGGAGTCAATTGACCACGGTTCCGGTTCGAGTAGCTGTTGAGAATGTAGATGAGGCCCCAATTATGGGCCCTCCAACCTCTTCTGCCTTGAACGAGGATTTTGGACCACATTCTGTCACCCTGACAGCCACTGATCCAGATGGGGACCCCATTACTTATATTGTAAGCTCTTTGCATCCACATATTGTGTCCACCCCCGTGGTGAGTGGGAATGTTTTGATTTTTACTCCGGTTCCTAATGCTTATGGGGATGCCACAATTTCTGTGACCGCCATTGCCAATGGTTTGTCACATACCCAGACCTTTGTGCAGACAATTTCTCCTGTGAATGATGACCCAAGTATTACTAATACTCTTTATACAACCTGGGAATTTTTAGGCGGAACAAATATGACCGAGACTTCGGTTAATAACCACTTAGGTTTTGCATTGAATCAGGAAGATGTGCCATATGTAGCATTTTCTGATAATGCTTGGAGTGGAAGAATGACCGTCAAAAGTTATGGGGAAGGAAGCTGGAGTACAGTTGGTGCTGGAGGGTTTACTACGGCTGGAGTTTCATTCATTCACCTCGCAATGGATAATAGTGATTTTCCTTGGGTGGGTTTTAGTGATGGTAGTCAGTCGAATAAGGCAAGTGTCATGCGCTTTAATGGCAGTAGCTGGATTGGGGTAGGAGCGGCTGGATTTACTTCCTCTGTCAATCATCTCTCTTTTGCCTTGTCTCCAACCAGTACACCGTATGTTGCTTATTCCAATAATGCAAGCGGCGCTTCTTGGGTATCGGTTATGAAATATGATGGGACTACCTGGGATTTTGTGGGGGAACCTTATGTAAGATCAGAGGCTGGAGTTTCGATGGATTTCCCCGCCATTGCTATCGCCCCTGATGGGACACCTTATGTGATTTACCGTCTCTACGAGGGGGGATATGGGCAGGCTGCTTCGGTAGTAAAATATGACGGAACAACCTGGGTTCAAGTGGGACCCTTGGGCTTTTCTGGAGCATTGCCAGGAGATAATAATGTATATGATCCGTATATTTTGATTTCTCCCGATGGTGTGCCCGTGGTGGGTTACAGAGACAGGGGCCCTCCGGCATCGAGTCGGGCCTCAGTTCTGTATTTTAATGGCACAAACTGGGTTCCTTATGGTCAATTGGGATTTTCAGACGGTGAGGCTTCATATGTGAGAGTGGCCCTTGATTCTATGGGACGGCCTTGGGCCTCCTATCAGCGTGACGCAAATTCATACTCTGCTGTGGTCAAACGATTTGATGGTAGCAACTGGGTACCAGTCGGTGCACCACCAATATCAGCGGGCTCCGCTGGTTTTTTACAGATAGCAATGACTTCAGAAGATGTGCCTTTAATTGCCTACCGTCAGTCTGGCAATTCAAAACCAGCCGTCATGATGGCTACAAGTTTTGTGAATTTTGTAGTGTCAGAAAATGCTGATTTCACCACCACAATGACAGTGTTTGATGTGGATGGGGACACGGAGTTTTCATTTGTGTTGCAAGGTGCGGATTCCAACTTTTTTACCATTCATTCCACCTCTGGGGAATTGTCCTTGATAGCCCCTTTGAACTTTGAAGATCCAATAGATGCCAATTCGGATAATGTGTATGAGTTTACGGTTCAGGTGAGTGATGGGTTTGGTGGAGTTGGTTACTCTCCAGTGAAGCTAAAGATTGAGGACGAAAATGAGGCTCCCTACATTTCACTATTTTTTGCCAGCAATCAATCTGAAATTGTGACTAACTGGGTCAACACGGAATTATGGAGCGTGGGAGAACGAATTCTTTCTTATGATCTGTTTGATGAAGATGGGCAGGCTGCTACTTTAACCATTTTAAACAATGGGGAAACAGAATTGGGCACTGTTACAACTACTCAACCAGGAGAGCTGGAATTCACATTTTCCGAACCCTTTGTAGCCGGAACTACCATTATTTATTTAGAGCTTTGTGACGATTCAGCAACGCCTGTGTGTAGGGTGGTGGAACTGCCCTTGGAGACGATAAATTATGCTTTGCCGACCATTGATGTGGTGGAAAACAATCTTACAGTTGCGGAAATGCAGAGTGTTCACTTTGTATATAGTGTTTTATCGTATGGACCGCAGTTTAGTTTAACCGTGAAGTTCGAACCTGACCACGGTTCGATTAATTTTGATGAATTTACTCGCAGCGGGATTATTACTTACAATTCAGGGGCCGAGTATTCGGGTCCAGACTCGTTTACTATGGAGGTTGATGATGGCATAAATACTACTGAGATTGAGCTGTTTGTAACTGTTGTGCCCGCCCCTCCTATGATGAACGAACTTTATTCTGAGAATCCTCAACTTTGGCTCAATCAGAGTAATAATCTAGTAGCTGATGTTAGCTATATGGGTCTGCCGTTGTCCGTAAATTGGACACTGTTGGGATATCCTCCTGGAGCTAATGTAGGCGAGCTGGAACAGGACTTGGTTGATGAATACCTTGCTCAACTGACTCCGTCTCTTCCGGGCCGATATAAGGTTAGATTTGATATGGTAGATCAAACCAATCAGCCTTATTTTATGGAGCAAGAATTTTTTACCCGTGATGAATGGACCGTCTTACCTGCTCTGGCAGATGATAGTTTTAGCGCACATCTGCAAATTGCAGGCTTAGGAAACAGTCTCTATGCCAGATACATGAACACTTACAATGAATTGGAAGTGAAGAGATATAACGGTGAAACTTGGATGGCCACGAATATTCCCTATTATTCACCTGCTGGCATGACTGTGGTTGGTGCAACTGTATATATAGCATATGAGTACAATTCGATGCTTGAGATTCATCGTTCTAACAACAACCAATCCTATGAACAGGTAGGGCAATCTCTGCCAAATATTACAGGAGTTGTGTTAGGACACAATCTTAGTGAAGATGTGTTTTTGTGTACAACAGGTAGCACTTTGGCGGTTCAATGCTACTTTTTTGATGGTAGCCATTGGATCAAGGCAGGGGACGAATTTGGTGAGGTAACTCCCGCAATTTTTCAACCCCAGTTGATATCTCACAACAATGTAATGTACTACACGGCCATCCACTACTCGACGACATTAAACAAAGATGTTCCTGTTTTGTATTCTTATAATGGTTCACAATGGGATGAAGAGACCGCGATCGACATTCCATCTTTCACCACCATCCTTGATTACAAGGCAGGATTTATTGGGGATCAGTTGTGGGCCATGATGGCTTCGGCATCCAGCATTTTTATCTCCCGATACGATATGGTGAACGGGGCGATGATTCCTGAGGATTTTGATTCGGATCAACTGATTAGTGCTGATATGCTGGTGGACAATCGTGGAGATATTTACCTCGCAAGTCTGTCAGGTTCTTCCCCGGTTCGTCTAATGATAAGCCGGTACAATGTTTTGGAAAATGAGTGGGAGAACATGACTTATCCTGAGGATGTAAACATGGAATCCCTGGCCACCGGGGTTGTAAGATTGGCTAGATTGAGTGGAGTACCCCATTTGGCCATTACAAATTCAAGTGATGGTGCGGTCGTGGACTTTTATAAGTTGGATAAGACGGTAGCTCCATTAGTCACGAGACACTCTCCCATCAGGATGAATACTGCCCTGTCTGGTGGAAGTATTGCCTTAGATTATTCCAAGGAACTTCCAACCACGGCTCATATTGGTGCCGTATCCCTAAAAAATGAACTAAATGGAGATGGGTTTTACAATGCTTCCATAACTAATACCGATGGAGAGGCCGAGCTACTGCTGGAGCTTACCTCTAATCTGGAAGCCGGGCGCAGGTATACTATGGAAGCAGGCTCGATAAGGGTCGGAGGACCTGCATTTATTGAAGACTATCAGGATATCAATGCACCTCCCTTCCGCTTTGATTTTTTAACCAAAGCTCCTCACCTCAATGTTGGTGGTGATTTAAATCGTAATCCAAGCAGAAATCATTCAATCGCTGTGGCAATGCAGGGAGACAACCCTGAAATTTATGTATCGGCAATTGAAATTTCTACAGATCTGGCATCGGGGACCAAGTATGAAGATGGAAGCTGGAGTCACATGTCTTCTGATATATCTGAAAGTGCTGCGGCTACCAGTACAGGCTGGATTGGTATCGGCAAAGAACAAAAGCCGGTAATTACCATTCGGGACACGAACCACAGAATTCAGGCACATGCCTGGACGGGTAGCATTTGGAGTAGTCTGTCTGTTGATCAAGGAAGCCCGGATCTGTTTGGTGAAGCTAGTGGGCATCATGTGCTGGCCTCGGGGAGAGCGCCGGCAGTTGGGGCTAGTCCGGTTCATGACTATTTGTATGTGATGGCCAGGATGACAAGTAATAATGAAATTCGGGTGGCATCTTTGGACACTACCGGAACATGGAATCTGATTGCCACTGGGGCTGCTATAGGCAATGCCGAGGGTGATGATTTTGCTATTGCCGTAGGAGAAGACGGTATGCCCTATGTTGTGTACAAAGACTATTCTAATAGCGAGGTGCAGGTTAAAAAGTGGAATGGCTCTAGCTGGAATCATGTTACTGGAGCTAATCCATTTGGGGCTAACACCCCTAACCGGATGCTTCAGATTGAGGCCTTAGGTACTGGTTTTGTTATAGTTGGTGGGCTTGAAGAAAGCACAAATAGCTTTAGGATGCAGAAATTTGATAATTCTAGCTGGAGTGATTATGAGACACCAATTCAAATTGTATCTGCGGTAACTCATTACGATATGGCGTTTGTGGATCAGACATTGTTTTTAACCGTATCTGATTCTACAACCGGTACCAGAATTTTTTATAAGGGGTTCACGGATCCAGACTGGCTTGAGGTAATTTCATTTACTCAAAATGATCTGGAATCCCCACGGTTTGGTAGTGATGGTAAAAATCTGTACTTGATTGGCAATGATCCTATTGCAGATGAATTACAGGTGCATAAGCTTGAGCCAATCGGTGGATTCTGGGATCCTGGGAATTGATTGGGTCTGGGGCCCTCCATGTCTGGGCCCCAAAGCATAAAATCATCATGTTAAATTGGTTCTGAAAATGCCTTGCTGATTCCCTTGATGACAGGCTCAAGGAAATAGAAGACCAGTCTTTGTTTTTTACCCAGAATATCTGCGCTACCCTGCATACCAGGGGTAAGCTGGTAACCTGCGGGCAGTTTTTGTGAGATATCTTGTGGGAACTCCACCCTTCCTCTGTAGACAGGGTGGTGGGCCCCGTGGATATCGGTACTAATGGTATCCTCAGAAAGATAGGTAAGGGTGGCTGTAATGTCTCCATACTTCTGGAAGGGTATGGCATCGAGCTTAACTGATACCTTGGTGCCAATCACAATGTTTGATACATCCTTGGGTTGAATGTCTATCTCCATGGCTAGTGGGATGTCATCTCTAAGGAGAGTGACTAAAGTCTGGCCTTGAGAAATCACAGAGCCTTCGGTGAATTGTGGGATGTTCAGTACTGTGCCGTTCACGGATGAGGTAATCAGGCTACGACTTTTTTGTTCCAATAGACGGGCTTCATCTTGTTGCAGCTCTAAAAGTGCCTGATTAGAAGAGGCTAAATCCTGGGTAAGACCGGCGATTCTGGTTGCACCCCAAGCGGCCAACTCGGATTTTATGGCACTCTCCCTGGCTTGTAGTTGCACAATTCGGTTTTTTAGGCTGTTCACCTGTCTTTGCATAGATAATCTATCATCAGATGAGCCGATCTGTGAGGAGCGACTGGTAATATTTTGCTCCATCAACACCGTGGCCGAGTCTTCCAGTTCCTGTTTTAGAGCCAGTTGAGTTTCAGCAAGTTTTAACTCTTCCATAGCTGTTTCCAAAGTAATTCGAACTTCCTGGAATTGTGTTGCAAAGGAATCAGATTTGGCCTGAAACTCAGAAAGCCGACTGTTTAGAATCACGGCTTCCAAGGAGTCCATATGTGATAAATCCAGGTTGGTTTTTGAGCTGTTTTCAGAAAATCTGATTTCTTCCTCAAGCCTGAGAATACGATTTTTTAAGGTGTTTTGACGGGACTGGTTGATGGTTAAACTGGATAGAACTTCTGTGTCGTCAAGTCTCGCAATTAGATCGCCTTTTTTAAGTTTTTGACCTCGATGTACTAAAACCTCCCGGACGATGGCAGATGTAGCGGCCTGTATCTGAGCATTTGGAACAACGGTTGTGACAATACCTCTACTGCCAACGGTTGTGTCTATAACGGTCAGGGACATAAAGACTACACAACCGATGAGCATAACAAGTATGCTTAAGGTTGCCACTAAAACTCCCTGGGATGGGATACGCAAGGTGGGCAAATCCAGATCCAGTACATCTTCTTGGGTCTGGGTTTGTGTTTGTGATGAGTCGCTCGTCTCTTCTGTATCAGATTTTGTGAGTTGTATGGCTTTTTGGTTCGTGTTTCTGACATAGCCACTCAGTTTTTTCATAAGGGCATACATCACGGAAGGATTGTCGGAAATATATTCAGAAAAAGCGTCACGATCGACTTCCTGAACTTGGCACTCTCCTAAGGCTCTAGCCGATGCTGAGCGCGGAGCCCCATCAATTAATGCCATTTCTCCAAATACCTCACCCTCAGAGACGGTACCCAAAATGATTTCACCATTACTGCCCATTCTAAGGACCTCGATTGTCCCAGACTTTAGGACATAGGCAAATTGGGCTGTATCACCTTCGCGAAAAACAAACTCGGAATTTTGCAGATTTAAGATTCTTGGGCTCATGATAATCCCCCTAACAAAGCACGATATCCCTGACAGATTTCACGATAACCCAAAGAAGTTCCACTCAGTTCTTCGTGGCTTCCCTGTCCTTTGATTTGTCCCTCTTCCAAAATGATAATCTGACTGGACTGTTCCACAAACAGAGGCAATGGAGAAGCGAGTATTAAGGTGCGGTTACGGCCGATTTCAGGAAGATTTTGTTGAAACAGAGCCAGATCCTCTACATCGTAAGTACAGAAAAAGTCATCCATCAGATATACAGTGGCAGAGCTTAACAGGGCTCTTGATAAAGCCAGACGAGAACGAAGAGAGCGAGGTAGTTCGGTTGCATAGCCAGTAATTTTTGTACCTAATCCATGGGGCAGTTTTTCGACGGCCTGGAGTGCATTGGATAGTTCCAGGGCACGAGCAATTTCTCGTTTACCAGCCGTGGGAGCAGCTAGCCTTAGATTCATTTCAATCGTTCCCTCAAAAAATCGGGGCTGTTCGGCCAGATGATGGATGGTTTTTCTTAGGGTTTGAGGGTCGAGTTGATAATAAGGAATCCCATCAAGGCTTAGTCTGCCCCCTGTGGCAGTCAGACGGGTGGCTAAGGTATCCAATAAAACGCTTTTACCGCTGCCGGAATTTCCCAGAATTAAGTGCAGGGCATTGGGCCAGAAATCAAGATTTAACCCGCTAATCTGCGGAGGGGAGTTTGGAACCAGACTCACACTAAGATTTTCGACGATTAGTCGCCCGGTTAACTTGGGACTGAAGAGTGAAGAAGGTTTTTCCAGATTCCCATTCCATATTGCCTCAATCGCGGCAAACTGGTTTTTTATTTTAGGCAGGTCAGTCAGTGTTTGGATGGCAGAGCGAATAGGACCAATTAGCTTACCCCCGACAAGATTTACCGCAATAATAGCCCCAGCCGACATTGAGCCAGAAAACACCAGTCGGATACCGGCAAAAATTACCACAATGGTCATGAATAATTGAAAAAACTGAGTCAGATGGGCAGAAAGACCGTGAACTTTGGCCTGTTCTCGTTTGGCTAAAATGGCTTCAGCACAGGCCTGACGGTAGGATTTTTTTAAGGCTTCCTGGTAGCTTAAAGAACGAACTAAATCCAGGTTACCACTAACTTCTTTGATGATTCCCACTCGTTTGCGTTCAAACTGATTACTGACTTCGGTTAGTTTCTTTTCCTTAAGTGTCAGAAGAACAGAAGTGACTCCAATCAAGATAGCAATACCTAAAACAATGGCTGCCAGGGTAACGGAATAAAAGCCTAGAATGGGCAAATACACAATCAGGGCACATAAATCAAAAAATCGCTTTAAGACCGTTTCCGCAATTAAGTATCTTAGGGTTGGAATCTGTTTCACCCCATCTTCCAGTTCGTCTGGATGTAGATAAGAAGGTTGTCGAATCAGTCTTTCAAAAGCTGGGCCGGCCAGAGAAACTTCAATCCGGTCACCAATGCTGCCGATTAAGATGTCTCGAGCCCAGCCTAGTACCCCATTTAAAACCAGGGCCAAAGTGGCTCCGATAGTTAAGGCGATTAGGGTAGCTTCGGCCTTGTAACCCACAACTTTATCCAGTCCTATCTGGATGTAAACAATAGGCACAAAGGCTAAAAAATTAAGAATAATGGAGACGATGGCAATTAAAAGGGGAATTTTACCGTTGCCCAGCAAAAGTTTCCAGATTAGATCCCAGCCAAAGGTCTCAGAGTCCTCTTCTTGTTGATCAAGCCTTTCCACGCATAAAACGGTGAGGGGCCAATTGTTTTTTAAGTTGGCGAATTTCAGTTCGACAATTTGGGCTTCTGGGTCGAGTACATCAAAGCACCTGATTCCATCCATTTCCTGAGTAAGACTGATGGCCACCCAGGAGGTTGCATCGATCTCCACAGCCAGTGGAAAAAGATTTCTGCGACGGGCTACCTTTTTTAACGGTAGATGGACAGTTTTTAATCGGCCCCCACACTTCTCGAACACTTTGTGCACCAGATTTTGTGGGTCGTTTTGGGCATAAGCCGCTTCAATTTCTTCTCTGGGAATAAACAGGCTTTGGGAGCGGGCTGCAAAACAGGCCGCCAAGGCCATGGAAAACTTGATATCTGTACTCATATTTAGGATTCTTTCAATAAAGAGAAGGCCCCGCACCAAGTTGGACGGGGCCAGTGAACACAGTTAGCCAATCTAGCCTTAGACTACATCGGGAGCATCGTCAAAATCAGAGTCGTGATCGGCTGCTTCTGATGTATCAAAATCGTCCCCGGAATCCATAACTTTTTTATCCATAGATTGTTTGGCCATTGCTTTGTCTTGCATGGCTTTATCCATGGCATCAGCTTTGGACTGGTCGGATTTTGATTCCATTCCAGGCTTCCCTGGGGGAGGTGGTGGGGCTTTGGCACCAAAATCAGCCGCTTTAGTAGGGGCTGAAGATTTTGTACCTAAATCAGAGTCTCCAAAAGGATTGGCTTTGGCTGGGGCTTTAGCATCCATGTCTGCTGCTGGCTTCATCTCAGTTTTGTCCATCTTTGGGCCTTCGGCAACAGATTTTGCCTTGATGTCTGGACCTGAACCACCCTTGGCCTCAGCAGAGGAGTCCATGACTTTTTTGTCCATAGGTGGTTCTGACATTGCTTTATCCACTGTGGCTTTATCGGTTGCGCCCACTTTTACCTTGTCGGCATTTGCATCCATCTGTGATTTGCCAGGAGGTGGAGCCTTAGTACCAAAATCGGCCGCTTTTTCAGATCCTGTAGAAGCCTTAGTGTCCATAGGTGCAGGTCCAGCTTTCGCCCCAGGAGGGCCCGGTGGCGCCATAGTCGATGATTTTAACATGAATAAATCCTTTCTTATATACATCCAGAATGAATGAAGTTGAAAGTATTTTAGAATAATCTGCTAGTTGATTCAATCAAATGAGGTGGCTAATTATATTGGTTTCTGCATTTAAACTAATACGGTGTCACAGAAAATAAATAAGACTACTTTATCTGCGCCGGTGCCAATGGCGTTTCATAATAATCAGGGAATATGTCAATCCCCGGTTTGTCATGGATCCAATCATTTTAATCAGTAAGTCTTCGGTGCGAATCGAGCGAACTTTTCGCTCTTCACGAATTTGGGGCAGGTAGATCAGCGATACAGTAAGCCTGAGTACTGTCGAGAGTAAAAAAATCAGATGGTAGGGGGAACTTAACCAAGAAAAGTAATGCAGGACAGCAGCCCCGGTAGCGGAACCAAGCAGTGTTGATATACCACCAAGTACGGTACTGTAGGCCACATAGGCGGTACGATTTCTGGATTTGGTGGCATCGTAAACAAAACTGAATACGCTAAGTTCTACACATCCCCAGACCAGACCGGCATAGATCTGAGCTAGGCACAGCCACCAGACATCCCCAGAAAAGATCCATAATACGGAAGAAAAGGGCATCAGTAAGCCGCCAACGCTTAACATTCTGCGGCCTCCGAAGCGATCGATCATGCGCCCAAGTAGCGGCATAGCCAGCATTTTTGTCAGGATGGGAAGGGTGCATACCAATGTGTAGACACTGTAGGATAGATTTAAGGATTTCAACATATATGCAGAGAAGAATGGAGCACTTAAGAAAACGGCAAAGTTCATCAAAATTTGCCATTTGAGAAAGGTGAGGTAGTTGCTTCCGCGAATGCGACTAAGAAACTCAGTGGGCGATAAATAAGCAGATTCTTCGCTTTGTTGCGGTGGCTCACACTTTTTCATTAAGCATGCTGCCGAAATCAGTCGCATCAAACAGGCAGCAAAAAATAACAACATAAATCCGAGTTTGTCTGCATTAGACTCGGAAAAATAATGCAGAATCAAACCCGCCAGATAAAATCCGATTAGGGTTGTCAGCCCATTGATGCGATTGCGCTTGGCAAAATAACGAGCCCGCTCATCCTCGTTCAGTAAATCTCCCATCCAGGAATTCCAGACCGGACCAATGATAGCCCCAGCCATGGTGTAGAGGGCCACCATCAGTAAAAAGACCTCGACGGAATACTCAGACATATCAAGACACAGAATCATGGGCAGGTACAATAGTCCCTGCAAGGCTGCCCCCATCACCGTCATCATCTTACGACTGTGGAAAAGCTCAAGCACCTTAACAGATAGAAGCTGGCAAATTGAGCCTAGGGTCTGAGGAATGGTTCCTAGAATTCCAAGCTGCCAGTCAGAAGCCTTTAACAGTACGGCAAATGGCGCAAAAAACGATTCGCCAAAGCCAATCATAACTGAGTAAAAAGCCCCATCCCATAAGGAATATCGCAGTGATTTCTGTTTTTCTTTGTCTGTGATTTCCATATAGCGTGCCCTAAACTCCGGTCCAGACAGTAAGATATCATCCTATGTCAAGTTCGCGCTGAAATGGTAAAATGCTGCCCATGAACAGACCCTAACGGTAGTGAATAGGAGTTTTATGCAATTTGTCGATGGTTATGTCTGTGCAGTACCAAATCAAAACAAAGAGATTTACAGAAAACTAGCCCAGGATGCAGCTCTTATTTTTAAGGAACATGGAGCATCGCAGGTAGTGGAGTGTTGGGGTGAGGATGTGCCCGATGGTAAAATCACCTCTTTTTCCATGGCAGTAAAAAAAGAACCATCGGAAACCGTGGTTTTTGCTTGGGTAGTCTGGCCCTCCAAAGAAGTAAGAGATCTGGGAAACAAAAAGGTGATGGAAGATCCTCGAATGAATATCGATCTAGATCCTAGGCCATTTGATGGCAAACGCATGATTTATGGCGGTTTTCAAATGATCGTGAATGAGTGAATTATAGTCCCAGTCTGGGCATAGGATGACATGAAGTTATACGAAATTGCTCGTGAAGGGTTTCTGGGCAGTGCCAAATATTGAATGGACAACACCTCTGATTGTGCTAGTTTCCTTGCTAGGTCTGTTTCTGGTGGCATTGGGGTACTTTCTCGCCATCAGAATTGCCAGTGAAAATCTGCGTCAGAAGGAGCTTTTTGAAATCCGACTTCAGGAACAATTCCTCAACTCTCAAACGAATGAAAAACGACTGGGTGCGGAGTTGGGTGCTGAAAAACTAAACTATGCTCAGTTGCAGGAACGGTACCAAAAGTTGAGTAATGAGCACACAGAGTTAAAGACCACCCTAAAGCAAAGGGACGAACGGTTTAAAGAACAGATGCAGCAAATCCAGGAGTCCAGACAATCGCTGACCAAGGAATTTGAAAATCTGGCCAATCGGATTTTTGAAGAAAAGGGCAAGTCGTTTACCCATAGCAGTCAGGACAGCATAAACACCATGCTTAAGCCATTTCGCGAGCAGATCGAGGGGTTTCAAAAACGCATTAACGATGTTCATGATGCCTCGATTAAGGGGAATACAAATCTGAATTCCGAGATAAAAAAGATACTTGAGATTGGATTGCAGATGAGCAGGGAGGCCAATAATCTTACCTCGGCTTTGAAAGGCGATTCACAGCAAAGGGGAGCATGGGGCGAGGCCCAACTTCGTCGTACTTTGGAGATGGGTGGATTGATTGAGGATGCACATTATGAGGTTCATAGTTCTTTTAAGGATGCGGAGGGCAGGCAAAAGCATACCGATTATCTGATCAAACTGCCTGATGGAAAACATATCATCATCGATAGTAAGGTGGCCTTAAATGCCTATGATCGGGCCTTGGCTTCGGGAACAGACGAAGAACATCAAGTGGCCATGAGCGAACACATTAAGGCCGTTCGTAAGCACATTGATGATTTAGCTTCCAAGGACTACACCAATCTCTTAGGGATTCGTAGCCCCAGTTTTGTTTTGATGTTTATGCCAGTGGAGCCCGCTTATATTGAGGCCTTAAAGAGCAACAAGGATTTATTTGATTACGGATATAGAAAGGGCATTGTGCTGGTATCTCATACCACCCTGATTCCAATTCTTCGGACAGTCTCAAATTTGTGGATGATGGAAAGAAGCAATGCCGAAGCCCGCGAAATCAGTGAAAGGGCCGGGGAAATTTATAATCAGGTTTGTGTAGTAGCCGAACGCTTGGGCCGACTTGGCTCAACCCTGCAAACAGTCAGCAATCATTACAATAGTACTGTCAAAGCTCTGGCTGGACAGCAGGGACTCTATGGAAAAGTTGAGCGATTTGGACAATTGTCAGCCAAGGTCAATAAAAGCCTGCCCGCTCTTGAAACCATGCATACAGATATAGAGTCAGAACGCCTGGCCATGATTGTTGAGCCCATTGAGGAACCAGAAGCTCTGCTGGTGAATATGGATTCAAAGTCTTCATGAGCTCGACAGGCCTCAGACTATCCGAACTAGGCCAGAAACTCGGCGCATATCTGGCATCTTTTTATGGAGTAACATGGGTCTAAGCTTAGTGTGATGCGTATAAAATGGGAGTTATTGTGAAACAGGAAAAGAAGCCGGGCTTAATCGTAATGGGGTTGGGAATCCTATCCTCAATCCTTGCGTTGCTAGCAGTTCATAAATCATATTCCATGTTTCCAGATTTAAATATCATGGGCTGGTATGCGAACTTTGTCATACCGGTGGGGGCAATATTGGTTGGTGCTTGCGCTGGATGTGGTTATGGGATTGGATCCTGGGTCACCCAGACAAGACTGACAAAATCTACTCTAATTGTTATATGTTTAGTTCAGATTGCAGTCTATTTTGCGGGACGGTACATAGAGTACAGTAGCTTTAATCCGGTTCATCCAGATACGGGGGCTAGTGTTCCTTTTTTTGTATATTATGATTATGTCGTACAGTCGATGGGCTGGCTAAATAAGGATGGTACACCTGGCGAGCCTTTTGGACTATGGGGGTACGGTATAAATTTTCTGGATGTAAGCGGATTTAGTTTGGCGGGGATATTTTTTCCGGCCATCATGATGAAGATTCCTTATTGCAGCCATTGCCAGAAGTATATGAAGCAAACCGTTCTGACAGAAATTCCTTTTGGGGTTGTCCCGAGGAAAGTCAAGAAGGGTGACATCGAAGAATCCCAGAAGTTAGAAGATGAGATGGATGAGGCTATAAAAATTGGCAATGAAAAGCTGGCTGAATTGACCCAGGTTATGACTGCTGGCGACTATTCAGCCTTAAAAAATCTCCTATCTGAGATCAATAACCATAAGGAATTGGCCAAAAAGGTCAACGCAAAAATTTCAATAAAAACGGTTAAATGCAACGGTTGTCATACTGGTTATGCTCAGCCTGTAGTGGTAGTTAAGAATGGGGATCAAGTAGAGGAAAGCGAGCTTGAAAAAATTGTTTTGACCGCTGACTTGGTCCGCTATATATAGCCATTTAAAGCCTTAAATTTTCACGCTAATAATCTCAAGCTCTTTGCCCATAAAAGCAATCCCAATCTTGAGAACTTTCTGAAATCCCTCTTGTTGCAACTCTTTGGCATATTGTTTGGTCTCAATCTGCTCCAGGGCTTTTTGGGCCGTGTCCATAAGGTCTTTGTCGCGTTTGGGTTTATGGGTTTTAAGCTCGATCACGACTCCGAAGTAATCCTTGATTTTGGGGCGCATCAGAATATCGCAACGACCAATTCCGGCTTCACGGTTGGACTGGATATACCAGAATTCAGATAGTGTCACTATCAGGCCCAAAGTGAAGGCATGATAAAACCTTTCCGGCTCTTCCCCTCCGACATCAAAATAGCTCAAGCTCTTTGAGGCAAGTTTCTCAAATACATCCGAAAAACCTTCCCCATCGCCAATTTTCAGGCACTGGCGCAGATTTTTCAAACACTCATAGCCTTCAGAATCCTGAAACCAGTAAACAATGGACTGTTTGAAAATGACGGCAATTTCCTGATTGGGAATTCTTAATCTGGCTATGGGAAGTCCACCTTCCTCAGGGTAAAGAATTGATTCAGCTTTCAGATAGCCTGTAAAATAAAGAAAGTTCCAAAGACTGTCGGCATCTTTTTCCAAAAGCGAAAAGACGATCTGTTCCTGCAAGCCGACTTCAATACAATCCCCACCCATTAGCACTTCAAGGTTTTTTTTGCACTCGACACTGGAGACCCTTAATAGAGAATGTAGCAAATCATTGCCACTGGTGTTCATTCAATAGGTTTGAAACTCTCCTTCATTTTTGAGTAGATTCAGAGTCTTTCCGAAGCGACGGGGACGGGTGATTAAAAGGATCTGGGAGGAGTCGAGTCCTCTAAAAACTCCTCGATTAGCCCTGTTTTATCTACATAAAGTAAGTCAGGGGTGGTGCGGATTCTTTTAAAAATAGTTTAACATGAATTGAAATCTTTAGAGCCAGGTAGCACAGGCTCACAAACTGTTGTAGCGTTTCACAATTCAGATGAGTGGAATCTGTCACAAGACCTAGATAGATTGATATCCATCTGTCACGGTGTCCGTTCGGCTTGTCACAAAAATACTCATCTGTCACGAGCATATTTTATTAGAAATTTCTTGACAGGTTTTTGGACCTCCTTTTTAGTTCAGTCGTGATGGCTGGAAAAATCCCACATTGAATACTCCATTTATGGCCTTGGTTGCCAAATGTCTATTGCCTTGACCAAAAACAATCAAATTCCCAAGTTTTTAGGTTTTTACTAGGCCCAAAGAAGCCGAAAAACCCCGTGTTAGCATAAATTTATGCAAACACTACATCTAAAAATCACCGAAAGCGTCAAAGAGTACAGAAAACAGGAAGCCATTTTAATCGATCTGGTTCTGGAGGCCGATTTCA
>DITF01000199.1:0-3682 GCA_002422125.1 bacterium UBP17_UBA6191 | reverse complement strand
AATCAGCGCAGCCACAGTCAGCAATTTAATTACGGTCGCCAGAAAGTCCGCCACCATACCGGAGATGAAAGAGGCTATTGCATCTGGAGAAGTCGGACTAGCTAAACTAAGAAAAGTTTCCTCAGTCATCAATCAGCAAAACAAGAGTGAATGGATTGAAAAATCCAAAACCATGTCTTGCCGAGCCTTAGAAAAAGAAGTCTCAAAGGTCTCCATCTACAAACCCAGAAGGGATTTCTGGCAAAGAATCAATTCCGAATACCTTCGACTAAGTATTGATGCAAGCGAAGTCTTTAAGTCGTTGGCTGAAAGGGCTCAGGATGTTTATTCCAAAAAATGCCAGACCAACAAATCCTTAGCTGAAGTATTTGAATGGGCCTTAAAGGAGGCTTTGGCCAAACATGATCCGGTAATTAAGGCAGAAAGGGCTGAAGCAAAAAAAGTGCAACCAAATGAATCTGTCACAGAATCCAACGAACCATCTGTCACAAATCCCAAAAGAGAAAAGATTCCACAACCAATCTTAAATCAGGTTCATTTTAGAGATAAGGGCCGATGCAGCTTTGAAAAGAACGGCAGCCGTTGTAACCATAGGCGGTATTTGCAGATTCACCATATAAAGCCGGTGAAGGATGGGGGTAAAAACACAGTTGGGAATTTAACCACCCTTTGCTCTGTCCACCATACCTATCTGCATCACCAAGAGGAGATTGAGAGATCTTTGGCTCTAATTCGGCGGTTTGGTCGGGAGCTACGGACTATCTCCGTAAACAGCTTTGAATAAGTAACAGGTGAAGTAACAGGTGAAGTAACAGGGGATGTGTTAGGAGAGGCCTTCAAGCGCGGTATTTTTCTATTTATATTCAATTATTTGAATAAGTTTAGAGTTTTCTGCATTTTTGGTTGTATAGTTGTCTTATGCATTTACAAGAGGTGACTATGAAATCAAGAGGACAACTTACGATTGACGGCAATGATTACGCTCTGGTGCCAATGAAAGAGTATTTAGAATGGTTGGAAGATCAGGAGGATATCGAGGCGGCAAATCAGTCCAAATTGGAAGGCGGGGAAGCTATTCCTTTTGGTGATTATATGGCAGAGTTTGGTAACAGAATAGCTCACTACCGCAAGCTTAAGGGTTTGAGTCAAAGTGAAATGGCAAAAATGCTCGGTATAACCCAAAGCCATCTGTCCAGGTGGGAAAGCGGTTCTGTGGCTCCCAACACTGCCAATGTTTTGGCACTTGCCAAGGTCTTGGGTTGTCAGGTGTCGGATTTGTTTCCGGGGGCGTAGTCATTCGTTATGCTGAACCTGCACTGTCAAACGCACCTTGGGAGGTTCCGGCAGACTTTTTTGTAAACTTGGAAACTTTGGGCGAGCCGTTTTCGTAGAGAGGTAGTTTGTCAAAAAGAGTGGAGGTAAACGATGAACAAACTCAGAAAGTACATCGAGAATGAGCTAATGCCAACCAAGCCGCAAATTGATTTCTGTAATGGGAAAATTCGGACTTTTCAAAATTTGTTTGCCAATGGCACATCCTTGAGATTCAAACAATGTCGTCCCTCCGGCTCATTCAAGAAAGGAACAATGCTTCGCAATCGTTTTGAACTTGATATCGTCATGGTTCTGGAAAGGCAAGGATTCAATTTCAATGAGGTTAAGGCAGAAGTTCAACGACTGGTCAAAGACAACATGCCAAACATGCGAATAAAACAAATTGGAAATGTATCAATTCAGTTGCTGTCCTCGTTTCAGAATAAATTATTCAGCATGGATGTTGTGCCAACATTTTTAGTCAATAGTCCTTTGCAGGCTTCGGAAGTAAAAGATGCCGCAGCTTATCAAGGGGCTACATCCATATGGCACATGAAATATATAAGGGAGCAAAAAAAGTTTCCCGGATATGTGGAATTGGTTCTTCTTATAAAGGATTGGGTTCAGAAAAATAAGGTGCCTTTAAAGTCATTTTTTGTTGAGCTAATAGTGGCCTCAGCCATAGAGTACCGGGATATTTCCATCAATAAATCATTGCAACATAATTTGAGGGAATGTATGAAAGAGATCATGGCAATGACTGACGGTTCGCCAATTTATCCTGTCAATTGGAAATACTTTGATGAAACTCACTATGATATTCAAAGTAGCAAGGCTAAGGCTGTAATTATCGATCCGGCCAATCCAAGGGATAATCTCGGCAAAAAGCTGTCTTTGGAGGATCTAAAACAAATTCGGAGTCTCGCAAGCAAAAAAATTCACAGCCTATGCTAAGTCTGAAGCCAACCGCCCTTTTTCTTGATTTTGGTCTGAGAGATCGCTCATGAACTTGTCCTGCCTGCAAAGCGGCTTCCATGAGAAATGGGAACTATTTTTTCGTATGGCGTTCACGGGAGGGGTTGAGAATAAAACAATTTATTGTACTGCTTAAGAAAAAGGGGGAAGGAACGAGTTGCAAGGTACTTGCCAGTGGTATATTGTCGAGAGGTTTTGATACGCACTAGGACGGCAGGTAGGGGGAAGTTGAAGCATGGCTAGGAGTGAGGCCCAGACCCGCGCCGATTTGATTGACAAGCAGCTTGCTCAGTCAGGCTGGAATGTCAAAGATCCTACGCAGGTTATAGAGGAGTTCGATATTTTGACTCCGCTTCCTGCTGGCGTTACTGAGCCGCGTACTCCTTACGAAGGTCACCAGTTCAGCGATTATGTGTTGCTAGGTAAGGATCGTAAGCCGCTTGCTGTGATAGAAGCCAAGAAAACGAACAAGGACGCGGCACTGGGGCGTGAGCAGGCCAAACAATACTGTTATAACATTCAGAAACAACGGGGTGGTGAACTGCCTTTTTGTTTCTACACTAACGGACATGATATTTACTTCTGGGATCTGGACAATTACCCACCGCGCAAAGTCGTTGGTTTCCCTACACGAGATGATCTTGAGCGGTTTCAGTATATTCGTCGTAACAGAAAACCCCTGACCCAGGAGTTTATAAACACTACGATTGCCGGTCGTGATTATCAGATTCGTGCTATTCGCTCTGTGCTGGAAGGTATCGAAAGAAAAATACGGGACTTTCTTTTGGTGATGGCCACCGGTACCGGTAAGACCCGTACCTGTATAGCCATGATCGATGCACTGATGCGTGCCGGACACGCTGAAAAGATTTTGTTTCTGGTTGATCGTATCGCCCTTCGGGAACAGGCTTTGGCGGCCTTCAAGGAGCATTTGCCCCACGAGCCGCGTTGGCCAAATGTCGGCGAGAAGCTTATCACCAAAGATCGCCGTATCTATATCTCAACCTATCCCACCATGCTCAACATTATTCGGGAAGAGCAGCAGCAATTATCACCGCATTTTTTTGATTTCATAGTGGTTGATGAGAGTCACCGCTCGATTTATAACACCTATGGGGAAGTGCTTAGCTATTTCAAAACTATCACCTTGGGCCTTACGGCTACGCCCACCGATATCATTGACCACAATACTTTTCAGCTCTTTGACTGCGAAGACGGGCTCCCCACCTTTGCCTACACATTCGAAGACGCGGTCAACAATGTGCCGCCTTATCTGTGCAATTTTCAGGTGATGAAGATCCAGACCCGATTCCAGATAGAAGGTATCAGCAAGCGCACAATCTCACTGGAAGATCAGAAGAAACTTTTGTTGGAAGGAAAGGAGATCGAGGAA
>DITF01000107.1 GCA_002422125.1 bacterium UBP17_UBA6191 | reverse complement strand
GACCGGAAGCATATATATAGGGAAAATCCAGATATTCATCGCGGGCATCTAGTTCCATAAATAGTTCCAGAATTTCGTCATGTACCTCAGCAAACCTAGCTGCTGGTCTATCCACCTTGTTTATAATCACAAGCGGTTTTAAATCAGCCTCAAATGCTTTTTTCAGAACGAATCTGGTTTGGGGCATGGGCCCCTCCACGGAATCTACTAACAAAAGTACGGCATCGGCCAGACAAAGTACCCTCTCTACCTCGCCGCCAAAATCAGCGTGGCCTGGGGTGTCAATCACATTGATTTTGAAGCCTTTGTAATGGACGGCCAGATTTTTGGAGCGGATGGTAATTCCTCTCTCTCTTTCCTGATCGTCAGAGTCCATAAAACAGTCTGTGACTTCGCCTCGTTCTCCGAGTGTCCGGCAGAAGCGCATAATTTGATCCACCAAAGTGGTCTTGCCATGATCCACATGGGCAATGATTGCAATGTTTCGAATATCCTGAGCCATGATTCTCCCTGTAAATGTCTCTGGGGTTCCCTTCACTCAAGCAAGGAGAGTCATCCAGAGGGGCGCATTATATGGCAACTTATTTAGGCTTGCAATCATAGAATTTTCTGATATACTTCTGCCCCTACATTGTCGGAACCTAACTCATAGACCCCGAATTCAACTTTAACAGGTAAAAAAATTCGGAGGCGGATTAAAAATGAAAAAAACTTATATGGCAAAACGCGGTGAGATTGAATCTCGCTGGTTTGTGGTAGATGCTGAAGGGGTAGTGCTGGGTCGCCTAGCATCCACTATTGCTTCTCGTCTGCGCGGCAAACATCTTCCTGAGTACACTCCTCATCAGATGACTGGGGACACAATTGTTGTAATCAACGCAGATAAAATTGCGTTCACTGGCAACAAGTTGAATAAAAAGCTGTATCACAGACACACAGGTATGGATTTAAAAACCAGAACCCTGCGTGAAATGATGGACAGAAACTCTGCTACCGTGATTGAAAAGGCCGTGAAGGGCATGTTGCCTAACAATGTCTTAGGTCGCCAGGCATTTCGTCGCCTCAAAGTATACAGTGGCGCTGAACATCCACATGGAGCCCAGAACCCTGCTCAACTGAGCATCAAGGAGTAATATCATGGCAGTTAAAAAAGTTATTTCCTTCTACGGTACTGGTCGTCGCAAGACATCAGCGGCTCGTGTATGGGTTTTCCCAGCTACTGAGGCATCTTTCACAGTCAATCAGAAATCCATCGAACAGTATCTTTGTTACCCTATCTGGGTGGCTGAGGCTCAGGATCCTTTAGTGGTAACTGAAACTCTGGATAAGGTTGAGGTCAAGGCTACCGTTAAAGGTGGAGGCCCTCATGGTCAGGCTGGTGCTTTACGGATGGGTTTGGCTCGTGCCTTGTGCCAATACAACCCTAACCTGCGCCCGGTTCTGAAAAAAGCCGGAATGCTGACCCGTGATGCTCGTATTGTGGAGAGAAAAAAGCCAGGCCTCAAGAAGGCTCGTCGCAAACCACAGTTCAGCAAACGATAATATTTATTATTGTACTTGTTTTAAAACCCTTGGGTCCTCAGACTCAAGGGTTTTTTGTTTTGGGAGAGTTTTGTGCAAAAAAAAGTCAGGCTGGATGTGTATTTGGTTGAAAAAGGGCTTGTGGATAGCCGTGAGAAAGCTCGTGGCTTGATTTTGGCTGGTCAGGTTATGGTAAACCAGATTGTAGTGGACAAGGCTGGATTTAGTATAAAAGGAGATGAGCTAGTTGAGCTCCGATCCCAACCCAGATATGTGAGTAGGGGTGGGGATAAACTCGAGTCAGTCTGGCAGGAGCTTGGCTTTCTTGTGGAAGGCCTGACATTTTTGGATGTGGGGGCCTCTACAGGTGGGTTTACCGATTTTTTGTTGCAAAATGGTGCTCTAAAAGTGTTTGCACTGGATGTAGGGAGTAATCAACTGGCCTGGAAATTGCGCCAGGATTCCAGGGTAGTTTCGCTTGAAAACACACACATTCGTGACTTGAGCCCAGATAATCTGCCATTTATTGCAGATGCTTGTGTCATCGATGTGTCATTTATTTCCCTTAGCAGGGTCATTCCGTATCTACCAAGTCTTTTGAAGCCCAATCATTTTGTAGTTCCTATGTTTAAGCCTCAGTTTGAAGTGGGGAGACAAAATATTGGTAAAGGCGGGATTGTCAGAGATAAAGAGGCAATTGTTAGTGCCTTGATTCGCTTTTGTACAGAAGTTGGTGGGCTTGGGTATACGGTGACTCAGGCCGCATTTTCGCGTCTTGCCGGACAAAAAGGGAACATAGAGTACTTTTTTAAGCTAATTCATACTAATCAGAGTGAATCGATCCAAAATGAGACTAGTCTTACGGATCTAGTCACGGAGGCGTTAGTATTTCATAAGGCTTTATGAACAATGAGACTGGCATCTGTTGTTTGTTTGATTGCATCAATTTATTGCGGCTCGGCCTGTGATCCTTAGGTACGAATTTGTTTTGTGTGGACAGTTTGAGATGGTTTTGGAGCGGGTTGGAATGAGATTGATGGATATTGCTCAAACCCGCTCTGGATCAGGGTTTTAAGGGTATTTTCTGTAAAAAAATGTTCTTAAATTTTACACAATCTTGTAAGTAAGGGCTTGAATGTGTCCGAAGATCCGATCAACCAGAGAGAACTGGTGGACGAAGCCAAAAAATAAAGAAAAATATGAAGAGCCAAAACAACAGCCGAAGCACAGATGCCGTAATCATTGTTGAACAAAGGGAAGTCCGATGAAGAGTTTTTTTACACCTAAGGAAGTAGCGAGGGTGATCGATATATCGTATCGCCAGATCCAGTACTGGGACAAAACCAGTTTTATAAAGCCGTCCTATCGCCGCAAGTCCAAGTACAGATTGTATACATTTACCGATTTGTTTCAGTTAAAAATATCCAAGGTTTTGAGGCAGCGAGGATTTTCAATCCAGAAGCTCAGAAAAACCATAGAGGCCTTGCGAAGCCTTCTGCCTCAGGTATCCCATCCACTGATCGAGTTAACCTTTTTGGTTGATGAAGATAAGATTCTGGTATTTAATGGGGATGTGGTTATGGATGAAAAAGCCACCGAAAACTACATTAAATTTCGGGTTCGTGAGTTGAGAGAAGATGTGGATAAATTGTTTCCATCTGCTGGCACAGGAGCCACAGCCGGAGAGTTCGCCGGT
>DITF01000003.1 GCA_002422125.1 bacterium UBP17_UBA6191 | reverse complement strand
CTCTACCAACTGAGCTACCGGCCCTTTCGCCTGAAAGTGGCGCTGATTCTATGTCCTCAACCCTGATTTGTCAATCAAAAATCTGGCCTATAAATGAATCATCTGATTACTGACTCCTAGAGCCGCTTCTTTGACGGCTTCGGACAGAGTAGGATGAGCATGTACGGTTCTAGCCACATCCTCAGCCGAGGCACAGTACTGTATGGCCATGACCATTTCGGCGATAATTTCAGAGACTTTAGCCCCAATCATGTGAGCCCCAAGAATCCTGTCAGTCTTTGCATCTGCCAGAATGCGCACAAACCCATCTATATCACCGGCGGCTCGAGCCCGACCAGAAGCCATAAAGGGAAACTGCCCAACTCGTACAGCATAACCCTTCTCTTTGGCTTCTTCCTCCGTCATACCCACTCCTGCAACCTCAGGATGGGTATAAATCACCCAGGGGACCATTGCATAATCTACATGACCGGCAACCCCACAGATTCTTTCAACACAAGCAACTGCATCTTCCATAGCCTTATGAGCCAACATGGGACCGGGCACAAGATCCCCAACTGCATAAATCCCAGATACACTACTTTTAAAATGCTCATCCACTTCAACAAACCCACGGGAATTCAGTTTGACTCCGGCTTTTTCCAGTCCCAGACCTTCAGAATAGGGTTTTCTACCTACACTGACAAGCACATAATCACAGTCAATTTCACTTACAACCCCTGCCTTATCCACTTTAACCTTCAGTTCTGTGGGGGCGGTTTTGCTGACCGACTGGACCTTGGAAGATAACAAAAACTCCATGCCCTGTTTTTTAAGGATTTTCTGAAATTCTTTGCTGACAGCCCCATCAAGAAATGGACAAATTCGATCCATAGCCTCAATCACTGTAACTTTGGCACCAAGTCGCCTCCAGACAGAACCTAACTCCAACCCAATAACCCCTCCGCCAATCACCACAAGATGCTTGGGCACCTCGGGAATGGATAAAGCCCCAGTGGAACTTAAAATCCTCTCTTCGTCGGCTGGAAAAGCCGGAATATCCACAGGGATTGAGCCCGTCGCCAAAACAATGTGTTTGCCCTCCAAAATCTTTTCACTGCCATCAGCTAGTGTCACCTTTACCCGATTTTGACCTTCAAGGCTACCCTTACCCACCATGTGAACAATCTTATTTTTTTTAAAAAGCCCGGCAATCCCCTTGGTTGTCTGGGATACTACATCGTCTTTGCGTTTTAACATTCTGGCTAAATCAAGCTTGACCGAATCAAGAACTACTCCATGCGCGGCCAGATCATGATTGGCTTTTTCAAAATACTCAGATGATTCAAGCAAAGCCTTACTAGGAATACAGCCTACATTGAGGCAAGTTCCGCCCAGGGTCTCCCGCATCTCCACACAAACAGCTTTTAGTCCCAATTGGGCTCCACGAATAGCCGCATGATAACCGGCAGGACCTCCACCAATCACAATCAAATCAAAATTATCGCTCATATCAAATCTCCAACAAAAGCCGACTTGGATCCTCAAGACATTCTTTTACAGTCACCAGAAACTGAACCGCCTCCCGACCATCAATGACGCGATGGTCATAGGACACAGCCAGATACATCATGGGTCGAACTACGACTTGATCGCCTAAAGCCACAGGCCGCTTCTGAATTGTGTGCATGCCTAAAATTGCCGTTTGGGGCGAGTTAATAATCGGGGTGGATAACATGGAACCAAAAACCCCACCATTGGTGATAGTAAAGGTTCCCCCAGACATTTCCTCTAAACTTAATTTTCCATCGCGGGCTTTATTGGCTAAACGAACAATCTCTTTTTCTATACCGGACAGGGTCAGATTTTCGGCATTGCGAATCACGGGCACTACCAAGCCCTTGTCGGTGCTGACAGCTACACCAATATCATAATAATCCTTATACACAATCTGGGAATCACGCCACTCCGAATTCACACCGGGAAAGCGTTTTAAACCCTCAATCACAGCCTTGGTGAAAAAACTCATGAATCCAAGACCCACTCCATGTTTTTCCTTGAAGCGATCCTTATATTTCTGGCGAATATCCATGACAGCGGTTAAATCGACTTCATTAAATGTCGTCAGAATGGCGGCAGTGTTCTGAACTTCCTTCAACCTTTGGGCAATGCGCTTGCGCATCATACTTAAGGCCACAGGGCGTTCCTGCCTATGTCCCGCACTGGAGGAAACTGCAACTACTGGCTCTGAAGAAGCGGCTGGTTTTGCGGCCTCTTTGGGCGCAGGCTGGGCTAATTTTTGTAAAACATCGGCCTTGGTTACTCGGCCATCCTTACCTGTGCCAGCCAACTTACTGGTGTCGATCTTTTCTTCCTCAGCAATCCGTTTTACGGCTGGGCTTTGAAATGTGGTTAAATCCTGATGAGTGGAAGCTCTTGAGGTAGTCTCTGCTTTAGCCGGCGCAACTGGGGTTACTGAGGCCTGTGCGCCCAATATGATTTTTCCCAAAACAGTACCCACAGGGACTACTTCCCCTTCTGAAACCACAATCTCCAAAACCCCGTCGGCCTCGGCCACAATCTCTAGGGATGCCTTATCGGTCTCAAGTTCCATCAGAACTTCATTCTTTTTAACCAGATCCCCCGAGGCTTTAAACCACTTGGCAATCTGAGCTTCGGTTACCGATTCCCCTGGACTAGGCATTTCTATCAGCATTTCCATAACAATTCTCTCCTGTTAAAGACCGCTTAAGGCCTTACCCACAATTTCTGCTTGTTCACGGGCATGCACCTTGGAATAACCGGTGGCAGGAGACGCTCCTGCTTTGCGACCAAGATATTTTGGTTCCAGTCCCCGTTCAAGAAAAATTTCCCGAAGCAGAGGTTCAACAAAACCCCAAGCCCCCATATTTTTTTTCTCCTCCTGTACCCAAAAAACTTCTTCAATCTCTGACATGGATTGCAGGGATTCCTTAATTTCTTTCTCAGGAAAAGGGTAAATTTGTTCAATACGAATCAGTTCAATGGGAGGACGAGTTGGCAATGCCTCAAGGGCTTCCAGTACATCGTAATAAATTTTGCCACTCATGA
>DITF01000132.1 GCA_002422125.1 bacterium UBP17_UBA6191 | reverse complement strand
CCAACAACACAGTGAGCAGCAGTCAAAACCCACTGAGGATGAATCAAGCTTCCACCACAAAAATGTCCTTGTTCAGCACTGGCACCGCGAGCCACCAAGCCAACAATAAAAGGATATGCATCTTTTTGAGCGTTGGTACCGCCAACAATGCGGGAACCATCATTATACAACTGCTGAAACAGAGAATTCTGGTTAGCGTTTACTTCTAGACTGCAATTTAAAACCACGGCACTTACGGCCAAACGAAGGGCATTCTTCAACATTTTTCTTGCTCCATAGTTACAATTTTCAAACCCACGACATATATACGCTAGGCCACTGAAATTGGTTGCATCATTTTGTATATTTTTTTGTTTTTCTTTGGATCCACATAAAATTATGGTATTCTCACGGCTCTGGTTCGGGCCGTAGCGCAGCCTGGTAGCGCACACGTCTGGGGGGCGTGGGGTCGCTGGTTCAAATCCAGTCGGCCCGACCAGTTCTACCGACAATCTTTTCCAAGGAGCCTTTGGGCTCCATCTTTATGTGGGATGCCAGTGCAGAGTCTTCAAGAGTTACTAATCCACGAGATTTACTGTTCCGTTCAGGGAGAGTCCTCTTTTGTTGGCCTGCCATGTATTTTTGTGCGCACCACCGGTTGCCGACTCCGTTGTGTCTGGTGTGACACCAAACACGCTTATCATGAGGGCTCAGTTTTTTCGTTTTCCCAGATTCAGGAAGCATTAAAAAAGTGGCCTTATAAGCTAGTGGAGTTCACTGGTGGCGAGCCATTGGAACAACCTCAAATTGCCGATTTGATGCAAGTTCTAGTGGATGATGGTTACACTGTGTTAGTAGAAACTGGTGGTCATGTAGATATTGGTTTTGTGCCTGAGGCTGTGCATAAAATTGTAGATATGAAGGCCCCCGGCTCCAAAATGCAAAAAAAAAATCATTATCAGAATCTGAATCTGGTAGGCAGGCAGGATGAGGTGAAATTTGTGCTTGCTGATCGTCAGGATTATGAATGGTCTTTAAAACTGATTCGTGAATATAATCTTGAGGCTAAAACTAATTTACTGTTTTCAACGGTTTTTGGGGTTTTGCCCCCGGATCAGGTAGTAGAATGGATGCTGAAAGATGGGGTTAATGCCCGTTTTCAGCTTCAAATGCACAAATATATATGGGATCCCGATAAGAGGGCAGTATGAATGTAAATCTGATTGCAAGACGGTATTTTGATGCGGCCAGATTTGGGATACCCTTTGGAGAAACCGATAGGCTCTGCTGGCATGGGCACAGGTTTTTATTCCAATTTATATCTTCGGATGAAAGTGACATACAGGCTGCCCTTTCAAGATGTGATGAAATTGCAAAATTGTATGAGCTTCCCAATAAAAACTCGGATGCAGATCTATTGGATGTAATTACCCAGGGTTTGAAAAGTCCAATCTGGTCAGAGCTTTCCTCTGCCATGGGACTGAGGCGGGTCAGGGTGCTGGGAAACGAGTTTTTGGGGTACCACACCGAAATTCACGCGGCCCACTATTTGCCCAATGTGCATGAGGGACATCAGTGTGCACGGTTGCATGGTCACAACTTTGGCATAGAAGTGATTCAAAGAGACAAGGACTGCAAGGCGCATCTTTTAGGGCGCGATTTTTTGTTGGAAGGTCTTCACCGCAGGCTTTTAAATGATTTACCTGGTCTAATTAATCCTACTTCGGAAAACCTTGCTCTGCATCTTCTGGAAACCATGGAGTCTGACTGGCCGACTCTTGTTGCGATTAAAGTTATGGAGACTAAGCAGGCTGGCTGTGTAGCTTACCTTGGCTACAAACAACTTCAGATCTACCGTGATTTTGCCTTTGAAAGTGCCACGGTTGACAATGGGGATTTGGTCTTGGGTCACTCCTATCGTATGCGGGTACATTTGCGGATGCCCTTGTTTGATCCTTTGGGCTGGACCATCGATTATGCTGAAATCAAAAGGCAGGCTCAGCCACTGATCGATAGTTTGGACCATCGTGATTTGCAGTTGGTGAGCCTCCCAGATCAGGAATTGATGGATCTCAGTTCGGTTTCGGCTTTAGCAGCCCAGTCCTATCTCTGGCTCAGAGAACGAATCGGGGATGGTTTGTGTATGGTAGAGGTCTTTGCGTCTGATGAGGAAGGGGCTATTGTGACGGCCTCTGATCAGGAGATTGGTTCCGGGTTATGGCTTTGTTAGATAGTGCTCTGGTGGTATTTTCTGGGGGCCAGGATTCGACAACTTGCCTGCATTGGGCCTTAAAAAATTTCAAGCAAATTCGTGCTCTGAGTTTTGATTACAATCAAAGACATAAGCTGGAACTGGACTGCGCCAGAACCATTTGCCAGAGTTTGAATATCCCTCATGCTGTGCTTGAGTTTTCCTTGTTTCAAAAGCTTGGGGGCAATGCTTTAACCGATGATCGTCCTATTGAGAATAGGCAAAACTCGCTGCCGAATACATTTGTGCCGGGCAGAAATTTGATGTTTTTAACCGCAGCCGCAGCCTATGCCTACAAATATGGGATTAACCATTTGGTGACCGGAGTCTGTGAAACTGACTATTCAGGTTATCCAGATTGTCGCGATGACACTATCAAGGCCTTGCAGGTCGCCATCAATTTAGGCATGGATACACGGTTTGTGATTCATACTCCACTGATGAGGTTAAATAAGGCGCAAACAGTTCAATTGGCCGTGGAGGTAGGGGCCATGGATTCTTTGGCTTTTTCCCATACCTGTTATGAAGGCGTGTTCCCACCCTGTGGAGTTTGTCCGGCTTGTATTTTAAGAAAAAATGGGTTTTCTGAGGCGGGGATAGAGGACCCACTGTTAAAAAGGATTGGGGCCGATGTCAAACCCACCTGAGTTTGAAAAAGCCAGTGCAAAAGTCCAGGATTGGGTGGATGAGAGTGGATTTAGTCTTGGGGATTCTGTACCAATTCCCTATGGTAGGCAGTGGGTCTTAGGCTTTGCTTCCGAGAAGTTAAAGCTTTGTTTGTACCATGGAAAAAAGGGTTTAAGTTTACAGCTTCAAGGTAAAGACTCAGCCTGGAAACAAGAAATTTCGGAAGAAGTTCAGTATCTTATTCCAAGCTCTGTGGCTACCAATGCCACAACCGTTGCCGTTAGTGCTTTACCCTCAAGAACCGTAGTTCCAGCTTCCGGTAGTGATGAAACTGGGAAGGGTGACTGGTTTGGCCCCATAGTTTGTGTGTCCGTATATTCTGACCCCAAAAGAGATATTGAGCTTGAAAAAATTGGTGTACGCGACAGTAAGGCCTTAACTGACAAGCAAATGCCGGCGCTAGCTCAAAAAATCAGAAATCTGGATCGGGATGGGTACCATGTCTTGATTCTCAATCCGACAAAATACAATGAGCTGTATGCAAAGTTTTACTCCCAGGGCAAAAATCTCAATCATCTACTGGCCTGGATGCATGCCACAGTAATTCGTAATTTACATCAGAAAAAGCCTTTGTTGCAGGTGGCCTATGTGGATCAGTTTGCCAAAGAGGATAGAATTTCGCCTCTGCTCAAAGATTTATCCGCAATTGAGGTTATCCAAAAACCCGGAGGAGAGTCCAATCTGGCCGTGGCCGCGGCCTCCATACTGGCCCGTAGTGAATTGATTCGCTGGCATGAAAAAATGGCTCAGGAATTGGGCTTTGAGATACCCTATGGGGCAGGGGGCAGAACTATGTCCGTTGCCAGAAAAATCTTAGACCAATTTGGAAAAGAAAAATTG
>DITF01000308.1 GCA_002422125.1 bacterium UBP17_UBA6191 | reverse complement strand
TCCACCAAAGAATTCAAAATCAAAAACAGCAGTAGCAAGACAGGGCGCAACATCATTTAATCCTCTCAGCTCCCGGTTCCCATAATTTTCATGATGGCAGCCGTTTCAAAATCTGATACCAGTCGGGTTTTTAGGCCCAGCATCTCTCCGATTTCAAAGAAATCGTATTCGATCCCTTCCTCATCCAGATCATAGTAAAGGGTCACAATCTCCTTTTCAACAGGAGATAAACAATCCAACTTTTCTTTGATAAGCATTTTCATGGCCGTATGCCTTTTGGGATTGGATTCACGGTTGTTGGTCACTTCTCTGACAAAACTGACAAATGCCGCATCTTCCTGGGCTACGCTTTGTTCCATCTCACTTAGATTAGATGCCAAAGATAAGGCCCGCATCACTGAATCCACACTCATCTGCATTTCAGCGGCAATCTCCTCAATACCAGGCTGCCGGTTCATCCTGCGCTTCATACCGTCACCAATGGATTTAAAGCGACGGAAAAAATCCATAATTTGTTCGGGAAGCTGGGATTGTGATTCCTGTTCCTTCTTGGAGCGAATCAAAGCCTTTAAGATAAGCCAACGAGCGTAATCACGAAAACTGCGCGAGCCAGATGGGTTATAGGAAGTAGCAGCGTTCAGAAGAGCTATGTTGCCCTCCTGAATCATCTCCAGGATTTCTTCACGGCGGCTGCCCTTTTGTCTGGCCAGATTTAAGACCATGGGCAAATAGGCCTGAACCACTAGCTGTCTCTGTTTGTGTCCGGCAATGTTCCAATCTTTAAGAATTTCCTGTTCATCCTCACGACTCAAAGGCGGCAGACTTTTGATCTCCATAACATAGCCAGCCAGTGCATTGCTAAAATCAACCTCGTTTGTCTGTTCTTCCTCTCGCCCTACAGGCTCAAGAATTGGGGATACCAAAAGGTTGGCATCCATCAGATATTCCATTAGCTCTTCAAGCACTTCCGGCTCAAGATCCATAGGCAGAATCTGATTTAAAAGATCAAAATCCACTAGACCCGTGGTTTCACAGATACAGTCTGTTTGAATCTTCTTTAGAATATCTTGAAACTCAGATATCCCTACTGGCATATCACTTTCCTCCTGGATTACTAAAACTGATTTCAAACCTTGTACCTTTACCCAAAATACTCTTAACCTGAATATCAGCCCCGTGAACTACGACGATGTTTTTCACAATAGCCATACCTAGCCCCGTACCAGATACCTTACCCTTGGTAAAAAAAGGTTGGTACAGGTTATTCACAGTATCTTCATCCATGCCACAACCATTGTCTTCTACGGCAAGATAGGCGACTCCATCTCTTTTCCCATATTCCAAAACCACCTTGGAGTCGGTCTGTTCAGGGAGCCTGGCCTGCATTGCGTTGCTTAAGATGTTTTGCACTACCCGACCCATACGGTTTAAGTCAAGCATCACTAAAGAGGATTCCCCTTGTTTGATTTCAAGCTGAATATTCTCGTTTTTACATAATTCCACATACGAAGTGTAGGTTTCCTCAATCAACTGAGAAAGTTCAACAGAGGCTAGATCCAGGCATAACTCATCCCCTCGGGAATATTCCAAAAGCTCCTGACAAAACTCCGTGACCTTACGCACCTCTCGGCAAATTACATCTGTGTACGGCTTCTGGGCGCTATTTTGCATGGTAATCAAGTCTGCGTACCCCAGAATTACGGATAAGGAATTTCTTAAATCGTGGACTACACCAGCCGCCATATTGCCCACTAATGCCATGCGTTCAGAAAAGGAGCGTTTCTGATTGGCCCTGACAAACTCAATAGCCAATGAGGCTTGTGAAGCCACAATGTCCAGAATGCGCAAATCCTTGTCAGTATAACCATGCTCATCGGTACGGTTTAATACCTCCATAGCCCCAATGACTTTGCCTTCTGCCACCATCGGAACACAAATCAGGGAACGGGTCACAAAACCAGTCACCTGATCAACACCAGCATAAAAATCAGCATCGCTTTTGCAGTCATTGACAATCCGAGCCTGGCCAGTGGCCACAACCTGACCAACCACGCCCTGACCCCAATCCAAGGTCACGGATTCAAGGCCAGCCCCAGAATCATCGGTGGCATAAAAAAACAGCTTCTGAGTCTCTTCATTGACCAGCACTGCTGACGATGGAGATCTCTCAAGGATACAGCGAGCGTAGACAAGCACCTCTCGCAACAGGCTCTCTATCTCAAAATGATCTCGAAAGCGCTTGTTGATTTCCTGAAGTACATCAATTTCAGCTTCTCTTTGCCGAACCTGCTTCAGCAAATCTGAAACTCTGTTTCCCCGTGGCTGTCTAAGCAGTTTTTTATTCAATGTAAAATTCCCGAAGTTTCTTGCTACGGGAAGGATGTCTTAGTTTTCTTAAAGCCTTCGCCTCAATCTGACGGATTCTCTCTCTAGTAACCCCAAATTTCTGGCCTACTTCTTCCAAGGTCCTCTGCCATCCATCCTCTAGACCAAACCGATAATTGATAACCTTGTGTTCCCTTTCTGTAAGCGAACTCAAAACATCATGGATTTGTTCTTTTAGCATATTGCTATATGCACTGCGAACTGGCTCCATAACCTGCTTATCTTCCACAAAATCACCCAAGGACGACTCATTTTCTCCATTGATCGGAGTTTCGAGTGAAATTGGATCCATGGCCGTTTTCAAAATGCCTTTAACCTTCTCAGGTGTTAAAGCCAGTTCTTCGGCGATTTCCTCATAACTCGGTTCGCGACCAAGTTTCTGAGTTAGAATCCTGGTCACTTTTCTGACCTTGTTAATGGTTTCCACCATGTGCACAGGAATCCTGATGGTCCGAGCCTGATCGGCAATGGCTCTGGTAATGGCCTGACGAATCCACCAAATCGCGTAGGTAGAAAATTTAAAGCCCTTTTTGTACTTAAACTTCTCTACAGCACGAATCAGACCCTGATTGCCTTCCTGAATCAAATCCAGAAAATGCAGTCCGCGTTTGGTATATTTTTTGGCTACTGAAACGACTAATCTGAGGTTGGCCTTAATCAGAGTAGCTTGAGCAATTTTGTCGAGCTTTTCAATTCTCTTGGCTAGGGCAATTTCCTCTTCCACAGTCAAAAGAGGAATGGAGCCAATCTCTTTCAAATAGATTTTGACGGAATCATCATATTTCAACCCGTCATCATCATCTTTGGCATTGCGAAGATCGGACTGCTCCTCTTCATAAATCTGCTTATATTCAATTTCACTGGGGCCCATTTCCCCATCAAAATCATCCAGATAGGCCGATTTGCTGTCCTTGATGACACCGCTTTGATTCAGGTAACTAATTACCTCATCTAAATCGGATGTGTCGTTTTCCAGGGAATCGTCAACTTCAGCTTCCTGGTCGTCCATATCATAGACGGGTTCTTCATCGTCTTCAGCGCCGACAAAGCCTTCTTCCAGTTGTTCTTCTGCGTCGGGAGTGGTTTCCTGGGCATTAGGATCTACGGTCATAGTCACCTCAAAAGTAGATGGGGAATTATACGCATGAGTTTAGTTTTTTTCAATGACTTGCTCCAATTATTTAATTTTTGCGTACAATCCACTGATTTCGTTGTTGTAGTTTAGCCTTTCTCAGCCGTTGCAGCTCAGAAATTTTTTCCTCACTGTGTCCCTCTTGTTCCAGCTCTCGTAGTAAAAGCGAAATCTGGATCTTTAAATCCTCAATACAATATTCACGAATGGCGCGAAAGTATTCATGTGCCTCTGGAGCTGACCCATCTGCCTCACCGGAATCTTTCATCATTTCGGCACTAAGCCAGGAACCTAACTCCGAACCACATTCCGCTAGAACCTGAACGGCCTTGGGCTTAGGAATAGTGGAGATGGCCTCCAAGTACTCCTTAAGGACTGGCTCAGAAAAATTTAACTCATTTAAATACTGAACCAAAATCTGCATGCAAGCATCTGAGTGATGAGCCCACCACAAAAGCCTGAGCCCCTTTTCTGTCTGGGGCGCGATGGGTCGTGAAGCAGCCAGGGCAAAATCGACGGTCGAGGAATCACTGGAACCTGTGGCCAAGCTAAACAACTTACTGCGTAAAATTTTTTCATCGACAGAAAATAGTCTGGTCAACCAACTCACCAATTCAGGCTCATTTACCAGCTCCCCGCCTTGCACCAGAGTTCGGTTTAAGCCCTGAAAAAATGTAACCAGTCTTCTCCAGGCCCTCTCCTTGTCCTGTCTCTCTTCCAAATCATGCTCCTTAAGCACTTCCTCACAATAAAATCGTAGGGCGTTGGAAGCATGGGACAAAAGAGCTTTAAATTCCACTGGTCCTTGGCGGTTCAAATAGTCCTGAGGATCCAGGCCCTCTGGTAGCCTGACCGCTCTCACAATCATATTGGAGTTAAGCATTCTTTCAACTGCTCTAAGGGTTGCCGTGGAACCAGCCAAATCTCCATCAAATACCAGTTGCACCTCTTGGTATAAATCCTCAAGAAGCTTGACTTGGGCTGGCGTAAAACCAGTACCCAGTGGAGCTACCACCTCACAAAACCCCTGTTGCCACATGGAAATCACATCCAGATAACCTTCCACCACCAGAATAGCTCTGCCTCTGGCCTCAGATGGTAAAGCCAATACCGTGTCCCAGTTATAAAGAGTCTTTCCCTTCTCAAACAAGGGAGTCTCAGGGCTGTTTAAATACTTGGCTTCTTTATCACTACCTGGCAGAATTCGACCACCAAAGGCCACGACCCGGGAGCGGGAGTCACGAATCGGAAACATCAGGCGATTGCGAAACCGATCCACAAAGCCCCCCTGCCGACGCATTGAGACAAGTCCTGACTGTTCGAGGACTTCAGAGGGACAATCTGGTTCGTGTTTCAAAAGAAACTGTGATAATCCATCCCAACCATCAGGAGCGAATCCAATGCCAAAATGCAAAAGAGCTTTTTTGTCCAAACCACGGCTATGGGCATATTCCTGAGCAACTTTATTGGATTCAAAAGAAGACAGAAAAAATCTCTGGGCTAGCTCGTGTAACCGTAACAAGCGAAAATAAAGCCCCTGATTCTGCTCCTCAAGTACAGCAATCCCGGCTTTTTCCCCTAGCTCCTGAATCACAGGAATAAACCCTCTTTGGGAAATTTTCATCAGAAAAGAAATGACATTTCCCCCCACTCCGCAGCCAAAACACTTAAAAATACGCTTGGAGGGATGCACAAAAAATGAAGGGGAATTCTCCTGGTGGAAAGGACATAGCCCTCGATACGACCCACCAGCTCGCTTAAGGTGCACATGCTGACCAATCAGCTCAACTATATCGGTGGCCTCAAGTACAGATTCAATCAAATCCTGGGGAATCCGCTGGCGCAAAACGCCCCCCTTAACTGTTAACCTCAATCACTGCCTTATCTCCACCAGTACGAATAATCGTCTTAAACTGACTTAATAACTGCTGATTATGTGTGACCAAAAAAGTCTGTTTAAAACCGGAATGAAACTCGCGGATTAAGTCAAGAAACTGTGAAGCTCTCTTTGCATCAAAAGCCGCTAATGGTTCATCCAGAAACAAAAACTGTCGGGTTTCTGAATCAAATCGAGTCTGCAACAAAGAAGCCGCAAAGGCCAGCCGTAAACAGATTAGCAATTGATCGGCTGTGCCTCCGCTTAAGGCCATAAAATCAACAAACCCCTCTTTTTCTGGAGAAAAAACCGTGATTTCCAAATCAAGGCTGACCTTGACTCTATCATACCGTCCATTGGTGATTCGAGGCAGAATGGAGCCTATAAAACGAGACAGATTAGGACTGAGTCTAGCTCTCAGTGAATCAATGGTTCCCTGCAAAAGCTTTAACAATACACCGTTCTCTTCCAGGGCCATGTGAGCAACTTCCAGCTCATTTTCTAGCAGGGATAACTTCTGTAATGACTCTGCCCTGCGCTTTTCAACCTTGCGCATTTTTTCCAAAGCCTCATCCATAAATTTAAGTCTTTGCTCCGAGGATTGTTTCCCCATTTCTTCGCGCAAATAGGACTCCTGAACCTTATGTACTTTATCCATCCAACTGTGCAACAGATTTACAAAATGATCCTCAAGAGCCTGCATCTCCCTTTGTTTTGCAATTAGACCCATGAGATCAAGATCACAGTATCTTTCAGGGGATTCGTTAAATCTGAGGCGTTTTTCATCCCAAATGGATGGTAAAAGCTCGGAGTGTTCTTTAAAGGTTCTCACTACAGCATCAAGCTCATCATTGTACTGTTTGCTCAGAATACTCAGGCTTTCGGTTCTGTGGGAAAAATCTCCTCTCAAAAGCTCTCTGAGTCTGAAAATGTCTCTGGCTGCCTGTAAAACCTGAGTAGCTCCCACTAAAGAGGACTCAGCCACATGCTTTTTGATAAAACTCCAGGATTCAACCTCGGCTCTAAGACTTTGATATTCCAAAAGCAAAGATTCCATAGATTGAATTTCCAGATGCAAGTTTCTTAACTGGGCCTCTTTTTGAGCTATGGCCTCTTTTTCCTGCTTCAATTCACGAGCCGCAATCTTAAAGCTCTCAGGATGAGACTCCTGATCACGAATCAAATCCCCAATTACGGAGCGTAACTTTTCATAGGAAACCTGGGCTCTAAACTGCGTCAAATCCTCAAGTTTATAAATTTGTTCCGGAGAGAAACTCTGAAGAACTGACATTTCTTCCAACTCGGCTTGTAGCTCCTTCTCAACATTTAAACGATTCAATTCCAGACGGGAAAGTGCATCCTTGGACTCTTTGAGGGATACATTTTTGTAAACCAAAAGGCAGACCAGCAACAACCCACCACAACCCAGAAAGAGCCCAAGCCCAAATTTATGGGAAGGGGCAAGACTGACTACGCCTGTAGTCCCATACTCTAAAAACAAAGCCAAAAGTCCGATCCCATACACTAATAAAAGGATGAGGGAAAAATTATAGGCTCTGGCCTCTTTTTGCGCTTGTTCTCCCAGAAGTTCAGCATGGCTCTGCAATAGAATCTGCTTGTCTTTTAAGGTGTCAGGAAGCAAATAGCTTCGCATATTCTGAGAACCAAAATGGGAACGAAGATTGCGCTGAATCTGTAATACTCTCTCTTCTACCAAAAGAGCCACCGACTTAAGTCGTTCCTGTAACCCTGAAGAAGAACTAAGCGACTGCTCCTGAATTTCAATTGCACGAGAAAGTTCGTCTGCTTCAGCCTTTAAAGCTTTAACTCGAGATTGGGCTGCATCCAGAAGCCATAAAAATACCCCTGAGGCATTTCCGAGCCTTCTGAGAATTTCAACCCCAAAAAACTCATGTATCATTTTGCGGTAAGTCTGGGACAACCTCAGCACACTGCCTTTTAAACTCTCAACCAATTTCAGATTTGTTGCTTCCTGTCTTTCCTTCTCAGAAATAGATTTAAGCCTCTCTTCCTGCCTTTGCCGATCGGACTGAATCGTGGCCTTCTCAGATAACAATTCCTCCTGATGCTGGGCTTGAACACGAGCAACGGCGATTTGAGAATGTAGATCTGTGATTCTGTCCTGCAACTGGGGAATCTTTTCGGCCGTGGCTGCATGCGCCTTTTTTAGACGAGCCAAGCCCGTCATCTCCTCCATCACTTCGATGGAACTGGCCCGATTTTCAAACAAATGAGATAACTCTTTCTGGCCCAGATAAAACGAATTACAAAATACAGGAAAAGAAATTCGCACCAAGGATTCAATTTTTGCGTCAACCTCATCCAGTCCTTCACAGACCAGAACCTCGGACTCATTGTTTAAAGAATAAAGCAGGGCTCTTCTGCCCCCATGTCGGTCATAGTGCCTGACAACCCTGTAGCAATCTGTGCCCACCAGAAAATCCAGTCGTGTTTCCAGCTCCGATGATCTCCAGTGAATGAGCCTGACAACCTCATTTTCCGTGACTTTTACGGTCCTGCCATAAAGAGAAAAACAGATACCTTCCAAAATCGTAGATTTGCCTGATTCGTTTTCGCCTACAATGCCAATAACTCCATCAGCGGGGATTTGGGACAAAGACAACTCCACAAAGCGCAGGAAATTGCGTAGATAAATGGCTCGGACAATCATTTCTGCTCCTTAAGCAATTGTTTGCCTAGTTCCAGAGCTTTAAGATGGCTATCTATTTGATCCGACTCACCTAGTCTTGTCAGAATCTTAATCTGAAGACGAACAAAATCCTCAAATTCCTCTTCAGGTGGACGAGCAATTAAACCATCTGGCGCAGATTTCACTGGCTCCATAAGGACCCCTTTCGAAACAAAGGTTTTAGTGTACCAAAGGATTGGGCAAAATGCTTCTTCAATACAGCTATCAATTCTTCTCGGTTCAGATGATTCAGATACCCGACCCGCGCCTGATATTCCTCAGGCTTAATACCAACAAACAATCTCCAGGGCTCGCTTAAGGAAGGCTTCATCACATTAATTTCACCATGCTGTAAAACCCTGTATCGATTTCGCCTCTGGGCACTACCTACTACCTTGCGCCCACAAAAAGTCACAGTCTCGACTTCCTGCTGGGCAAAACATGCCGAAAAACCCAGAGATGTACCATTACAATCAGCCTTACCAGGCCAGTTTACCCGTGGCTCCAAAGAGCTTATGGCATTATAAACTGGCAGACTCAGCTCACGGTAACTGTCCGAAACCGTGTCTGAAACCAAAACACGAGGAACCACGATTGTATATGTGATCCCACCGTCATGCAGAAGTGCCTTGCCCCCGGTAATTCTACGGGCACACTCAATACCAGCTTCGCGAACAAAATTCAGATCCATCTCAATCTCGGGTTTCTGAAAACGGCCCAGAGTCAAAACCGGCTTTTGAGGACAATAAATCCGCAATACAGGCTCGTCCAAATCAAGATTTATTAGGCTCTCATCCAAATCCATGCTCTCTTGCATGCTGAGTGGGCTTTCCTGAACCAGATACATGTACAGGCTCTTATAGACTTGTCAGATATCCCTGATAATCTTCATAACTCATAAGCGATTCCCAATCTGCGACCGCGACACCCTCCAGTTCAAACAACCATCCTGCACCCAAGGGGTCCACGTTGACCAAAGACGGATTGTTGTTTAGCTCTGTATTGAAGCGGCAGATAGTACCAGACAGTGGAGCATAAATATCGGAAGCTGCCTTGACCGATTCTACGGTGCTAGAAGCATCCCCAGCCGAAACCAGCTTACCTGTTTGTGCTTCCTCAACATAGACAATATCGCCTAACTCTTTTTGAGCATGATCACTAATACCCACCAGACATTTTCCGTTCTGAGGAATAGATGCCCATTCATGATCTTTTGTATATCGTAGTTCTTCCGCTTTCACAACCTCACTCCTTTATTCCTGACCAGGGATCGGGAACTGATTCGCAAATCCCGAAACCTCGTTGGCAATTTCTGTTAGCCTAGACTCATTTTTAATGGATGAAATCGCCTCAAACATCCACTTGGCGACTTGTGCCATATGCTCCTTTTTCATACCTCTAGTGGTGATGGCAGGAGTTCCTACCCTGATTCCAGAGGTAATAAATGGAGAACGGGTTTCTTTGGGAATGGTATTTTTATTTACCGTAATATGCACGGATTGCAAGACGGCTTCCGCCTTTTTGCCGGAAATATCCAGGGCTGATAAATCAATCAGGGCCAGATGATTTTGAGTGCCACCTGAAACGGGCCTTAGTCCGTATTGAGCCAACTCCTGAGCCAGGACACTGGCGTTTTCCAGTACGGCCTTCTGATAAGTTACAAACTCTGGTTTTAAAGCCTCAAAAAACGCCACGGCCTTGGCCGCTATAACATGCATCAAAGGCCCTCCCTGAATTCCAGGAAAAATTGCCTTATTGATCTTCTGAATCATTTCCTCGTCATTGGTTAGAATCAGACCGCCTCTAGGACCCCGTAGTGTTTTGTGAGTTGTGGAAGTAACCACATGGGCCACCCCAACCGGGTTGGGATGTAACCCTGCCGCCACCAATCCAGCAATATGGGCCATATCCACGAGTAGGATAGCTCCTACCTCATCGGCTACCTCACGAAATTTGGCAAAGTCCAGAATCTGGGAATAAGCTGAGGCTCCAGCTATAATCATTTTGGGTTTATGCTCCAAAGCCAGATTTCTCATGGCATCATAATCCAGAATCTCTTCCTCATTTAATCCATAAGGAATCACCCGATAATGCTGTCCAGAAAAGCTCGCGGGAGATCCATGAGTCAGGTGTCCACCCTGAGATAAATTCATTCCCAGGACGGTATCGCCCTTTTGCAACAAAGCCTCATATACGGCCATATTTGCCCCTGAGCCCGAGTGGGGCTGCACATTGGCAAACTGAGCTGAAAAAAGCTGGCAAACTCTTAACTGGGCCAATTCTTCGACTTCGTCCACAAATTCACATCCGCCATAATAGCGTTTTTTTGGATAGCCTTCGGCGTATTTGTTGG
>DITF01000320.1 GCA_002422125.1 bacterium UBP17_UBA6191 | reverse complement strand
CTATCACAGAAGAATTGATCGAATCATTTGTCAGATGCTGTATGCGGATAGAGTCATTGGCAAGCTGAAGGGAAGTGATGGTGTCATTTTGTATATGTCCTTCCGTAACTGCCTGGGTGACAAATCTAGAGTCGCTTAAGGTATTAGGCGCAATCAGGGTATTGTCAATTACGGCTCTTTGAAAATGAGTACCACGAATGGCTCCTGTCGCAAAACTGGGTTCAAGTAGAGACTGAGTACCAAAATGCTGGGCCAAAATGGCATCATTAGCGATTTCTCTACTGGTAATGGTTGAGGGAATTATATGAGTCTGGGACACTGTGAAGGACTTGAGTCGGTCTCCAGAAATGGCATTGTCGGCAATTTGCGCACTGCCAATGGTGTTGCTGGCCAAATCCTCATTACTGATACTGTTGATCCGAATGGCGGTCCCAGAGACTCCGGTTAGTAATTTCCCATCGCCTTCCAGAACCGATGCAGTGATTTGACCATCGGCGAACATGGAAAGGGTAGTATCAGAAGCCGCATTGAGTTGGCGAAACAGCAGATTGGAATTGACGGTTTCTGGTTGTAAATAAAGCCCTAAACCACTGGCAATCAGGGTTTGTTTGGATGCGATTTGGTTATTTATGTCTCTTCGCATAAAGGAGGTCAGAGGAATTCCATAAAATTCAGAATGCTGATGCAAGGAATCGGCATACTGCCCATCTTTTCCGGCCAGTAGATAAAGCGCCTGTGAGGTGAGTTGAATGCTGTTGCTTGCTGTGGAGAAAATCAATCCGGCATCAGACTTAATTAGGGCTAGCCCATCACTTTTGATAGAGGCTGAGGTGTGCATGTGCCCGTCTGAGTTGAGCCAGAATAGCTGGTTGTCCAATTCAAAAATCCGGTTTCCGGCATTGTCACGAATCCGAAATACAGTCTCATCCTGAGATGCACTCTGGGTCAAGATTGAATCTATGGATTCACTACGAAAAATCAGACTGGTAATGGTGGTTGCATCGCTCGGATCAAGTGCTAGAGCCAGATTGTCTCGATCCTGCATGCGCACAAAATGCAGGGGAGCTGAGAGCACTAGATACCCGCCCAGAGAACCGAGGGAGCTAATGGTGAGGCTTCTTATGCTGCTCACTGAACCTGGATCGAGGTAAAACTGGGTTGAATCGGAATAAGCAATTGGAGTGTAAAGATCGTTAGTTCCGGTTAGAATACGACTGACTCTGATGTCTTTGGCATCCAGATTGAGATGGTTAAGGCTACCATCATTGGTGAGGACTAAAGAATTCTGATTTGAGTTCAACAGTAAGTACGAGCCACTGCGAACAAGGCTGGATTCCAGGCCATTCCAACCAACTTTAAGTTCTGAGCCTGACTGAATTCTACCCACGGTAGTGAGTCTGCCTTCGGAAGTCAGCACAGCCTCTCTTGAGGAACCCAAGGCCAGAGATGTCTGCAAAAAATACACATCATTGTGAAAGATGGCATTCGATAGATAATTGGAATCGGTGGTGGAATATTGATTTAATCCGTCCCTAATCACAAAAACTGCATCGGGGCTACTTGCCAAAAAACTAGAGGTTAGTTCCAGCCGACGGGCCGCAACGATATCTCCAGATTCCAACAGACGAAATTCGATGGCTCCGGCATTGGTAACCATGATATCCCCAGAGTGTACGATATCTGCGCCTAAAGACAGGGTCTGGGAAATGGTAGTGTTCCCAGAAATGGTGGTGGGCATTAAAAAATAGGCTGAGGTTCGCACCAGGGCATCGGCTCCCGAAAATACATTTACCACCATGCTTTGCACTCTGGAGGCCGAATTGGCATCCAGATAAAATAAGGAGTCATCCAGATCTACGAACCGTACTGCCGACATTGTACTGACCGCCACCAAGGTCTGACTCTGCAAGTTACTGGCCATGGATAAAAGGGCGGTACTGCTGAAGGAGTCCAGGCTTTGGCCCGTTACCGAACCAATGTTTTCCAGACTGTTTAATACAGTTTGATTGTTCAGATCTGTATAAAAAGACAGGTTGTTGGAATCACGAAAGCGATTNNCTCAGATCAGCCGTGGATAAAAAATCTCCGCCCACAGAGGCTTGTTGCTGCAAATATAGATCACTGGTCAGGGTCAGACGACGAAGAGATGTAGAGTTAATACTTCCGTCAGGGTCAATAAAAAACACACTGGGATTCACAACATCCTTAAAAATACCGGCCGTCACAACACCACTAAACTGAGCCGAATCAAACACATTGATGCGGGGGACAGAATTTAAAAACCAGCCCTCTAGATTTTGGTTGACCTTTACAGTTTGGTCTACGACCAGAGAAAATAATCTTGAGGTTGAATGGGCATCAAGATGGTATTGGGTGGGGTTTCGGCTGTCCAAAAGCCGATCGGCTATCAGGATGTCGCCAATATCCAATCGGGAATTCATTACTGGGGACAAATTAAGAATCAGACTTCCCACGATGTTGGTTTCTCCCAGAGCAGCATGCATCATAGGGTTGGTCTCTGTAAACAAGGCTGGATTAATCCCATAAATCAGATGGTTGGTAAAAGTAGGGGCATCGTAGGTGCTGTTAAGGTAAAAATCTCCCAATACATTCGCAAAACCTTCCACTGTGACGCTTTCACTTAAATTAACCTGATTAAAATGTAGGTCGAGGTAGGGCATTGATGATGCGGGGTGGGGGCAGTTGTTCATATCGGAACATTCATAAAAATAAAAGTCTTTAATACCACTGGCTTTTGCTCCTAGATACATTCCCGAAAAATCAGAGCGCAAAAAGGTGTT
>DITF01000187.1 GCA_002422125.1 bacterium UBP17_UBA6191 | reverse complement strand
CGTCTGGCCGGCTTAAATTCTTCACAAACAATGACCTCAGCAGCATTTAGTGCTTTTAAAACCCTAAGGGTAATATCATCAAAATTACCAATCGGTACCGAACAAAGTTTTAAGGTTTTGTCAGGAATAATACCAGCCATATCAGTTCTCCTCAAACAAGGCCTGACTATAACTCACGGGATTAAAAATCTGTAAATCGGAAAATTTTTCCCCCACACCTACAAAGCGGATGGGAAGATTAAGCTCCTCTTGAATGCCTAAAACAACCCCGCCCTTGGCTGTACCGTCAAGTTTAGTCATCACCAATCCCGTCAATTTCAGCATTTCATGAAACAATCGCGCCTGATGCACAGCATTTTGACCGGTTGTAGAGTCAAGTACCAAAAAAGTCTCATGCGGGGCCCTAGGCATACTCTTTTGAACCACTCTTTGGATTTTCCCCAGTTCCTCCATCAGATTTTTTTGGGTGTGCAGCCGTCCAGCCGTATCGATCAACAAAACATCAATCTGCTGCTCCCGAGCCTGTTTCATGGCCTCAAAAGCCACACTGGCCGGATCCTGATTTTCCTCTCCGGTAACTACTGGAATACTTAGTCTCTCACCCCAGATGCCTAACTGCTCCACAGCCCCGGCTCGAAAGGTATCGCAGGCAGCAAACATGCACTTTTTACCAGTGGATTTTAAAAGATTGCCAATTTTGGCTGTGGTTGTGGTCTTGCCGACCCCGTTAATCCCAGCAATTAGAATCACACTAAAGGGCTTTTCACCAAGTTTAAGTGGTGATACATGCTCAGACATCTGCCTCTGAATTAAATCCTTCAGTTTAGCAATCAGAGCTGTCGAATCTTTGATTTCACCGCTTTGTACCAAGGGCCTGACCTGCTCCAGAAACTTTTCTGTGGTTTTCACACCCAAGTCAGCCTGAATCAAAATGGCCTCAATTTCCTCCAGAGTCTCCTCGTGAGCATTGCCCCTGCCAAAAACTCCCCGCAGTGAGGACAATAATCCCCCACGAGTTCGTGATAAACCGCCTTTTAGCCTCTCGTATAAGGATTCTTCCTGATCCGCCCCGGGGGAATTCAGAATCTCATCCTTAGTGGAGTCTCTGGCCTCAGACTCCTCTGCGATCTCTTCCGCTAGTCTGGTTGATTTCTTTTTAAAGAACGAAAATACCATGATTAGATTACTCCAGAATTCAAAACCTGCATCATTGTTATCATATCTTCAGGCCAGGGGCTTACAAAGCGCATACTTTCACCAGTCCGAGGATGATGAATTTTTAGACTATAGCTGTGAAGCATAACCCTTTTAGTATAGCCTGGCAACAGTCGACCATTGTAATCAGAATCCCCCAAAATTGGCACTCCTATCGACTTCAAATGCACTCTGATTTGATGGGTTCTACCTGTCAGTATCTGCAACCTTAAAAGATGGAAGCGATTCCAGGAACGGCTGATCTGATAGATTGTGGTGGCCTGTCTGCCATTCTCTGATTCATCAACCTTGCGTAGATTCCTGCGTTTTGGATCCCTTCCCAGGGGTAAATCAATTTTTCCTGATGCTGAATCCAGTTTGCCGTAGACAAAAGCATAATAGAATTTTTCAACCCTACGATTGGCAAAATCCTGCTGTAAATTTCTTTGGGCCAGATCGTTTTTAGCAATCACTAAAACTCCTGAGGTTTCCCGATCAAGCCTGTGTACTATTCCCGGCCTTAAGACTCCATTAATCCCACCTAACTCAGAGACTAGATGCATCACAGCATTGACTAAAGTTCCACTGCCCCCGGGATGTAATGGATGGGTCAACATTCCCGAAGGTTTGACTACCACCAGTATATCCTGATCCTCATACAGTACTTTAATGTCCAGATCTTCTGGTTTTAAAGGTAGCTCTTCCAACTCGGGAATATGGATTACAATCTGATCATTTTCGCGAATGATCTCAGACTTTTTTTTGACGGGTACAGAATTTCTAAAAACCTGTCCCGACTCAATCAGCTTCTGAAGAAACCCTCGTGAGTACTGGCTTAGATTGCGGGTCAGAAACTGATCCATCCTTTCGGATTCGGTGGCCACTAATTCATACTGCCCCACTGGATTCCCGTCCTGAACCTTCAGAAACCTGAGCCGAAATTGGCTGTCGGATCAGCCAGACATGTAAGATGGCCGCTAAAAATATGCCAATCAAGGAGACAGTCTGGGAAGTGGAAAGACTGGTAATGCCTAGAATTGTGCCACGATAATCGTCTCGGATCATCTCAATACTAAACCGCAATAACCCATATAGATAAAAGTACCCCACCACAATCAAGCCGGAGCGGCGAATTCTGGGAAAAAGCCAGGCCAGAAATAGAAAAATCAGAAAATTTCCCAGGGACTCATAAATTTGAGTCGGATGACGAAATCCATCCTGTAAGGGAAATTTAACCGCCCAAGGCAAGCTGCTGTGAATCCCAAAGCAACAACCATAAAAGAAACAACCTATACGGCCTACCGACTGGCCTAAAATGACACACATGGCGGCAATATCACACATCAAAAGCAAAGGTTTTTTCAGATATAGCCAATAGGCAACCCCGCCGCAGATACCACCAGCTAAGCCACCAAAAAACACCAATCCGCCCTTATAGATCTGGATGATTTCCAGCAAATTGACGCTGTAATAGTCCCACTTCAGAAAAACATAGGTAATTCTAGCCCCTAAAATTGCGCTAACTATAGAAATGATAGCCAGATTCAGGATCGCCTCTTCTTCGAGATTTTTTTCCCTGCCCTTGCGCACAGCCCACTGTACTGCCAGATAAAATGCCGTAGCCAGAGCAACCCCATAGGTATAAACAGGCAAACCGAAAATTTCAAATAATACTGGATGCATATCAGTCCTCCACGGCTACCGACTCATCGCGTTTTTTAAACATATCCCGTACTACATCCAGACAAATCAGGCCCACCCCGATGTTGATTACAACATCTGCAAAGTTAAAGACCGGAAAATGCCAGTTCTTATAATAAAAAAACAGGTAATCGATGACATGTTCAAACTGAATCCGATCAATCATGTTCCCGATAGCTCCAGATAGAATAAACACTAAAGCCCAGCAAACCAGCTTATCCTTTTCACGGTACAGAGCTAAATACACAAGAATAAAGACACAAGTGACCATGGCCAGACCAACAAAAAGCCAACCCCAACCCTTTAAAAGTCCAAAGGCTGCTCCCTTGTTAAACACCAGAGTCAGAGAAAAAAAACCTGGAATTACTTCTATACTGTTTCCCGAACCCAACAAAACAGAGAAATACCGCTTCAGAGTCCAGTCCAAGCCAAGACATAGCCAAAATACCATAAACATATAGTTGTAACGGATAATTTTAGGCAGGGATAACAAAACAAGGATCGGCATGTAAAGAATCAGGGCAAAACAACTCACCAGGGTCCAGCGAAACCAGACAGACCCTTCTTTAATTCCAAAAGGAACCGGTAATTTTTGTTTGTTGTCTAATCGAATCATATCAATTTATCTGGAGTATAGGTTATCGGGGATCCTGAGGCAAGGCCAGAGCTAGAAACTGAAATAGTCGGCGATTTTTTTCTGCAAAATCATAAACAAGCTGCCTTAAAATCTCACCTTGAATATTTTGTGGTTTGGCATCCAAACAACACAAAACAGAGGCGGTTTCAAGCAGTTGTGTCAGGGAAATTTCATCCAGTAAATACCATAAGGGTAAAAGGCAATGTCGATTCATTGTGGAAAAATGGGCCAGAAAAACCCTTTCACTTGCCCCAAGCTCTTGAATTTTTTTACTGAAATAGTCGCGCAAATCCTGACAATAAATCAAGGGTAGCTTCTGATAACTATACAGTCTAAAGCAAGTCAATAAGGATCCATTAAGTTCACTTTGAACATGGTTTAGGTGCTTAAGTGCTCCAATAAACAGATCGTTTTGCAAAGAAGAAGAGATTGAAAACCGGATCAGCTTAGGATCGGATTGAGCCCGACTCAAATCACAAATCAAACCATATAGCTCAGACTCTTCTATGGTCTTTACTCCCGAATTCAACCCTTCCAAAAGCGCTTCAAGCAAGGCCTTCCCCTTAAGTTTTAACAGGGAGCCATCATCTCGTAACACTGGCTCATTGCCTTTGAACAAATGCCAGTATCCGTTCCAATCACGGATTTCAAACATGTTAGTTGCCCTCTAGGCGTTTTAGATGTAAAAACGCCTGCTCCATTACAATCTGCAAATCTGGATGGGCATTTCTTCGTTTTAATCTGGCGTTTTCTTCCTGCAACCAATCCAACATAAAATCAATGCCCATAAAGGTCTTTTTGATACCTAAAAGTACCTGAATCTCGGCCGCGGATAAGATTGCCTTTTCCAGCCGTACACCTAAAATCTCCCGTAGTTTTAAACCATGAAGATTATCCTGGTTAAGCCAGAGGTTCAAAGCCGACTGAAAACGGGTGCTGTTTTTATCCTGCAAAGACTCTTCCAATACAGATTTTCCTATATCTTGTGGTACCTTAGCCAGTATCTCCAGCAAAAAGTTTTCGCGACCAGTTACCACAGAACCCAGGGTTCTTTCCAGGGCATTGGCAAAACTCTCCTGTAGTAGAGGCAAGATTTCTGAATCGCTTTCTTTGGCCATCACCTCTGGATAGAAAAACAATAAACCATACGGATCATTCTTAGAGTCCAGATGCAACAGGCGATCCGTCAGGGCCAAAAGTCGAACTCCCTGCTTTTGCCCAAGCTCGTCCCAGATTTTTTTGACTACCTCTTCTTGGTTGGGAAATTCTTTATCCATCTGTAATAAAGTCTTATAAAATTTCAGGGCCGGGCTGTCTGGATATAAGGTGATTAAATCATTCACCTCACCTGCCATCACATCATCCCTTGATCTGCCTGCCCAGGAATACTGTTTCCAGGCACGGATACAATATAGATCAAGCGCAGATTCCAGATTTTCATTGTAGCGAGCCACTCGCAAGCCCTTTAGCCTTAAATAAAGACCTTCTGAAGGTAGTTCCTGCATCCGTTCCACTAACTCATCCACCTCTGAGTTTTGTACCCAAGCCAGAGCCTTTGGCGCAAGATACCAGATTGACTCAATCAAAAGTCCTGACATTAAAATCACAAATGCAATCCGCAAAAGCAGTTTACGAAGGGAGAACCTGCTTTTCTTTTCGGCCTCCACCTCCCTTTCCTGCCGAGATTCTTCCATCAGGCTTAGTTCTGTCAAGGGCCAGCGCGGGTGATCTGAAACCAGTTTTGTGGGAGAAAACCAGTTTAACTCTGCCCGCCCAGCCAATAGGATTCCCTGGTGATCACTTCTTTGTGACAGGTCGCGAACCAAACTCAGTAACTCTTTTTGTAGAGGCTCAAAGCTTTCACAGATTAAAATAGTACAGTGTTCAATCTGAAAGCCCGAACTTCCGGCATTTAACTTCTGCATCAAATCAAGCATTTTTTTGAGATAGTTTTCTGAATCATCCGCCAATAAAAAGGACAGCAGTAACTTGTCACCACCGGAACGATCCACTCGGCCGCGACAGTCAAGGACGGCCGACATTAGAATATCCTCTCGAAGAGAACTTAAGAGCTCCAGATCTTCCTTGCCTGGAGGTATTTGTCTTCGCCCCCCACGGACGATGAACAAACGATGAAATACAAAACTGTTCATATCAGAAACTTACTCGATTGTTGGGTTGATGGCAAATGAAGAATGATGTAGGCTCAAAGGCAATGAATTTTATTGATATACTTTTTGTAGATGACCACGAGATCATGCGCTTTGTAGTCCAAAAGCATCTGGAACCAGTATTTAAAATTCAAACCCTGGAAACCGGAAAAGAATTGTATCGATGCCTTGATACTTTTCGGCCCAAGGTGCTGATTCTTGACTTAATGATGCCGGGTTTATCAGGATTTGATATCTTAAGAGAACTAAGGGCCAATCCCAGCTATCAGGATTTGATCATCATAATTCTGACAGCTAAGGGCAGCAAAGATGATGCCATTGAATGTCTAAATCTTGGGGCCAATGACTTTATGTCAAAACCTCCCCACTACCCCGAGTTTATTGCCAGAATCAAAACTCTGTTGCGCCAAAAGGAAGCGGAACAGGCCATCCGTATGGAATCCCAAATGGACGCATATCGGTCTCTGGTTTCGGGATTAAGACACGAATACAACAATATTTTTGGGGCCCTGCGTCTGTTTATGCAAATGGTAGATTTAAACGGCATTGAGTATTTTCGCGAGAAGTTAAGCGCAGTTCAGGATTCCATTCAAAGAGGATTATCCCTGATGGACTCCTTCAATCAGTTTTTTATCTCAGAACTAAAAAATCCCCAGAAAATCAGNNTGTTCATTCCTATGATTTTCATTTAAGTGGTAATCAAGAACTATTGGCACAAGCAATTTTTAATCTGATCGATAATGCCGTTCATGCTGTAGCCAAGACTACAGATCCCAAAATCACAATTCTGTCAGAACCTGATTCAGAAGGGTTTTGTCTGCGCATTCGAGATAACGGCTGTGGCATCGAACCAGGAAAAGTCAGTAAATTAGGCGATGCTTTTTTCACCACTAAGGGAGCACTAGGGGGCTCGATTCATGATAATAAGACTACCGGAACTGGTCTTGGTATACCTATATCACACCAGATTCTAAGGCTCCATGGTGCCAAAATGCAGATTCAATCGGTTTTAGGCAAAGGAACACAAGTCACCATCATGTTTCCCAAATCCGTTTTACTTGATTAAGCGGATAGCCTCAAGCATCTCCCGCCTTGTTTCTGGCCAAGTACAAAGAATTGGCTTCTCCTGAGTATAGGCTGGGCTAAAAAAATTATCCCCAATTTCCATCCCCTGCATATCCACGGCCAAAATTCCCACACTAT
>DITF01000097.1 GCA_002422125.1 bacterium UBP17_UBA6191 | reverse complement strand
CGGCATAAAACCTTTTTCCCTGTGTGGAACTAGCCACAGTTTGCAGCCAGCCATTATGCTCTGGAGGTCTTCGTGAAATTTGCTATGTTTCATGGCTAGACAGTAGATGACCTGGTGGTCAGAAAACATAGTATCCAGATTGGCTCTTAGATATTTTAACCCCTCAGCATTGTGGCAACCATCGACAATGACTAGGGGGTCAGAACATAAAGTTTCCATGCGGCATTTATGTTGAATGTTTTTAAGTCCGTCGTGCACGGACTTGGTTGAGACAGGAAACTGGTTCTGAATTGGTTGTAATATGTTAAGAGCGCAATTGAGATTGTCAATTTGATGAGCCCCAGTCAGGCTACTGAAAGCTTCCATGGTCTCCTGCTTCCAGTACAAAGAGATATTCATTCCCGTAATGGTCATGGATCGTAACTTAATAAACTCTTCCTGGGCAAAAAATTGACATTCTTTAGTTTCAGGCATGGACAAAATCTGCTTTGATAGCTCCTGAGAAAGACCAAGTACCCCATACTTGGACCTAAAAAAAACGGCAGATTTTTCGCGGGCGACATCCCGTAGTTCTGGACCTAATATATGCAGATGATCTGAGGATACATTGGTTATGGCAGCCACAAGTGGTTTTAAACAGCGGCTGGCATCTCTCATACCGCCTAAACCAGCTTCAAATATGGCAATATCGCATTTTTCCTCATAAAACCAAAGGATAGCCAGTAATAACATCCACTCAAAAAAGGTCAATTCCCATCCCGTTTTTTTAGTGAATTCATGGACGCTTGTCTTGATGGACTCATACAACCGTTTCATTCTTGAATCCGTGATTTCCCGGCCATTCACAAGCATTCGTTCGCGGGGATGGGTTAGGTGGGGAGTTAAAAAGAGCCCGGTTTTATAACCCGCTGTTTGTAAAATGGAAGAGAGGGCTGAGCAGACGCTGCCCTTGCCATTTGTGCCCGTTACTAGAATTTGAGGGGTAAATTTAGCTTCCAAGCCAGAAAACTCGGAGTAACTCAGCATAGGCTCAGCCTTGTAGCGGATTTTACTGGTTTTGATGGATTGAAGAATCTGAGCTAGGCTATTTTTCGTTGTTGTCATGTTTCTAATTTCTGCCGATACCATCAGCAATATGCGACATAATACTGTATTAAACTTCATTTTAGTATTGGTAGTGCTGGGGCTTTCACCAGTATTTGGCATTCAGGTTTTTACGACTGAGGAAATGGATAGGATCAAATCCACTTTGAATCAGATGACCCATCTGGTTGAAAAGGAACATGAAGAAATTCTAAAGATTGAGGAAGTGTTGTCTACTGCCAATACTGCTCTTAGAAAAGCCAGATTACAGGAAAAAATCAGTGCTTTAAGTATGTCAGCACAATCAAGACTTAAAGATTTGCGAAAATTGCGCTCTTCCTTTATTCAGGTTCCCGATTTGAGGGAATTTTGCATAGCTTTGGATGATCGCCTGCAGGTTATGGAAAAAAATCTGGCTTTGATTGAAGAGCTGCATTCTCCAAGAGTCTTGGCTATTGAACAACCACCAACAGATGATAAACACTGGCCTTCCTTCATAAACCCCGGCGATCCGCGGTATGAAATGGAGGAGCATCAGGCTCGCTTAGCCATGGCCTTAAAAAAAGGTGCAGATGTTTTGACATTGGCCCATCCCCATCGGCGCGAAGACAAACAGTTTGGCGAGTTTTTGGGGGAGTTGGATTCCAGTCTTAAGGCAGAAGATAAGCCTGTTCGTCCTGTAGTGCCTGTATTGTCTCATCGTAAACTGGATGAATTTCATAAACAGCTTGAAGAGGCCAGGAAAAAAGATCCTACCTATGCCTGGGAAGAAGATCGCAATGACAAGGATTTTCGCAGGTTTTTGCAAGGGGTTGAGGGCTTACACCAGAAGGCCATGGAAAATGTTAGGGTGATATCCAATCATGTCAAAGTAGATGAGCCTGAACTTGCTGCGAGTAGAAAAACCTTTGCGGATTTGATTGCAAGAATTGATGATGGTGTGAGACAGAGGGAAAAGAAGAGGGTAGTGTTAAGAAGCAGTGGAGCATCTGCCCCTGTATCGGGAATCAATAAGTATATGAATGACACTCGTCTTGATATGCACAAGCCAACCGCCAGAGAATTTAACTCCTTTTTGAATGAGCTTGAGCCAGTCCCCTCAGAGGTTGTTTTAAAACAGGGAAAAGTCAGATCCAGTGATGAACTTTTGAGCGTAGTCCCAATGTACGCGGAAGAAGATTTTATGCAATATCTGGAATCCCCCAAGCCATTGCAAAAAACCTCAGGCCGTTCTCTGACTTTTGATCGTGTAATGAAGGAAGTGGGTTCGATTCCACCAACATCTTCTCTGGTTGGGCATACTCTAGGCCCTAAAAAGTCTCTTCTTCCCATTACTTTAACTTTATTGGACGATGAGAGACAGCCCTATGTTTCTTCTACCGTGGAATTTGTACTGAATCTGCCCGCGAATCAGGTTGTGGGGGGGATCCTGGAAAGTCAGGCCAAAGACCCTTTACGACACGAAGTGGTGACCGATGAAAACGGGGAAGCCCTAGTTCATCTATTGATGGAAGCAGAAGCCAATCAATTGCAGGTGCAAAGAAAAATTTCGGTACTGGATGCCGCTACTGGTAAACTTCGTTGTGAGCTGTTAGTGCGGCTTGCTGGCGGAGCTGAACACAACTAAGCCGCACGAATGACCCGGTACTGTTCCTGATGCCGACAGGCTATACAGCGCAGATACACAGCATAAATATGTCGAATACCTAGTGGGTTGATTTTAATCATCTGACCTTTCTCACAGGCGGGACAAATCATAAATTTCCTTTTCTAACTCGCATTGGTTATCATAAGACCTTCGGATGAAAGAGCGGAATTAACAATGGCCTCAGGGTTATTCAATAAAAACAATATGCGAAAGCATTTACTGGCGGCTACATTTGTAGGCTCAGGTCTGATCCTGTTAATTTTTTTGAGTTCCCGCTCTCTGGTCACGGAAAAAAACTATTTTGAAAGCCTGATTCTTAGTTCTAATCGTGATGTAGCATTTTTGGCCGCTCGACATGCTGTCGATGAGCTACAGAAAATCAGGCAGCAGGTGGATGGGTTGAGTCGACTGATTCTTCGGGAAGACTTTTCCCAGGAAAAAATCCACAGTCATCTTCGTTTTCATTTTGACAATCATCCCTCCCTAGTGGCTTTGCGATATCGGCGTTTTGAAGATAAAGAATGGACTGAATTTAACAATGTCGGCTCAGGGTTATCCAATACATTGCGGGGTCATCCTGAGGCATTGCTTACGGAAATTTCTGAAAATCCTAAAGACATGTACTTGGAGCCATATGAGGTGCGTTCGGTTCAGATGCTATCTCGAATGCAGGTCATTCGCGATCTGAGAGGCAATAAAACTCCCGGAATCATTGAGGCCCAGATCTCGGTTGAAAAGCTCTTTGGCTCAGCCGTGGAGTTGTCACGACAAAAGGGCGGTGCCATAGTGATTGTGGGGCCCGGTGGTCAGGTTTTGGTCCCAAAAATCGGGGGACATGCTTTTTCACAGAGTGAGTTTTTGAGCATGCGCGAGGAAGGTTTTGGTGGTGTTCGCAGGCAACAAGGTGCGGCCGAGGAACTTTTAGCCTGGTGCTCATTTTCTCTTTTAGAGCCGGTACATGCCCCGGATTGGCTTGTTGTATATGTTGAGCAGGATCAAAGCATTCAGGAGTTTTTGAAACGGATTCGCAGTAACCTGACGGGATTGGTTTTGGTTGGTTTACTGAGTCTGCTCTTACTTACTCGATTGGTAATCTACAGGTAAAATGAAAAATGTTTTAATTTTATGCGTTTTTTTAATGACTCAGAATCTGATTTTGGGCCTAGATTTTTCAAATCCGATGCAGCAGGGGGGCTGGTTTAATCAGCATGCCGTTTTAAGGATCATTGAGCCTTATGGGTTTGTGTTAGGAAGTAGCCGTGGAATAGGCACATACATGTTTCGCTACCAGAGTAAGAGCCCGCAACATGAATGGAATTTTATTCTTCATTATTCTGGCAAGCTTGGGATTCGGACCAGCGCTGGTTTAGAAGCATCACAGCAGGTTAATCTGAATTCATCCGATTCGGTATCGATTGAAACTCTGACGATAAATCTTAAGACTCCTGTGCGCTATCTGGAGCTTCAGTTTGAAATTGCCGATTTGGACAGTTTCCTGATCAGTGCTAAACCTCAGTTTCCTACAGTTACCAATGAAGATTTGTTGCTATATTCACCACAAGGCTCCTGGAGTTCGGATAACCGTGATTTGAAATTTCCAATGCCAGTGGGTGTGAATCTTGAGGCTGAATATGTATTTCGCGAATTGGGTATAATAGAGAGACAAGTTCTTTTACGGCAAATTCGCTCAGATGGATTTAACAGTATTCGGCTACACAAGCTTATGGATGCCTGCCAGGCCCCCAGATTTTCTGGATGTACAAAGGTGTTTCTGCGTTCTGTAGAGAGATTTTTGCAGCAGGCCGTTGATCTGGGTTTGAGTCTGTCTTTGGATATTTTGAGTAATCCCGAAGATGGGGGAATTCATGAGGGTTGGAAAGGAGAAATTTTTCTTAACCCAAAGCTTCAGGACAGATTAAAGGAATGGGTACTTCAGTTGCATGGATTGAAGGTAGACGGCCGTTCCCTGTTGTCTCACCCTTCCTTACAACAGGTGGTTCTTTTTAATGAAAATTCCCTGTTTTATGAAACAGCTCCCGAGGTTAAGGCTCAGTTGTGGAAGAGTTATCTCGGTGAAATTCGCCGCTCTCCTTATGTTTCCTTACGGGCCTATGCAGAAAATAAAATGTTAAGTTTTGGATTTGATTTGGAAAAGCTTTTACGAAAGCTAGGCTATTTGGGCAGTCTCTTTTTTAGCAATTATCAGGCCAGTGGTCGAGATTTGGAATTGAATCATTTTTTTGGCAATGGTTTATTGGATAGGCATTTTTATATTGATTATCCGCGTTTTTCTCAAGGTGCAGTCAAGGTAAAAAACATTTCTCCCGTTCTAAAACACAAACAGCTTTTTGAAGAATACGCGACTCTGACTCAGAAAGGGCCTATCTTTATCTCTGAGTTTAATCTGCCATGGCCCAACCGCTACCAACATGAGTTGCTACCATTTTTATTATCCCTGCATGCTATCAAACCCTTACGGGGAGTTTGGTTTTATGACTACCGTTTACGCACTACTCAATTTCATAAGGGAGGAATTTTTGGGATTCAGAAGTTTCGCTCTATCATTATGCAGCTTCCCTGGCTGGAAAAAGCCTTGCGATATCCCCTAAAACTGAAATCGGGATCTGAGTATCTGATGGTGGAGGCCGGGCCATATACCATGAAATCAGGCCACTTTCCCAACAGCCCCTATGATTATTCCGTCACCTGCTGGGGACATGCCCAAGGAACTCAGGAGTGTTTTTCCTTTGAAAAGGCTTTGGGAGACTCGTTTGATAATATGGGAACCATGCAGTTTCAGTTTGGCCAAGAGCCTGTCAGTGTAGAGTTTCCTGAGGCAAGTTTTTCCTTCTGACTTATCTGTTATATGATACTATAGGCGCATTATGGCTGGTGTGGTTTCCAAGATTTTAGTGTTTTCTGCCGATCACGGCGGGATCGATCTGAAAAATAAATTAGTTGCTCATGCTGAGGCATTAGGGCATGAGGTTGTAGATGTCACCCGCACAACTGGAGAGTCTGTCGATTACCCAGATGAGGTGAGTGCGGCCGTTGGCGTGTTTCTTAAAAAGCAGGCTGACTTTTTAATCCTTGTGTGTGGTTCGGGAGTCGGGGTAAGCATTGCCGCCAACAGACATCATAAAATTCGTGCAGTTTTAACTGATAATCCATATACTGCGGCTCTGGCAAGGGCGCACAATCACGCTAATTGTTTGTGTCTAGGGCAGAGACTGACGGGCGAGGATTTGGCCAAGGCTATCATGGATAGTTTTTTGTCGGGGCAGCCCGATTTGTCTGAGAGACATACTCGTAGAGTGCATAAACTGGAGGAACCGTGTCAAATTTAGTGGTTGTCAACCATCCGTTGATTAAACATAAATTAACGCATTTGCGGAATAAAAACACGGACCCCAAGCTCTTTAGGGAGCTTGTCAATGAGGTTGCGAGTCTGATGGCTTATGAGGTCACAAGGGAAATCCCGGTGATTCCTGTGGATGTAGAAACCCCCCTTATGCTGACCCGTGGCTACATTGTAAGTCCCGAATCAATTGCAATTGTTCCAATCCTAAGGGCTGGCCTTGGTATGATAGATGGAATGATGCGAATTGTGCCTATGGCCAGAGTAGGGCATATCGGCCTTTATCGTGATCCCAAGACTTTGCAGGCTGTTGAGTATTATTGTAAGTTGCCCGAACGATTGGCAGAGAAGTTTGTAATCTTGGTGGATCCAATGCTTGCAACTGGTCATTCTTCAGCCGCAGCCGTAGACATTCTAAAAAAACACGGGGCGACTAAAATTGTCCTGAATTGTATAATTGCAGCCCCTGAGGGGGTGGAAGTTATGCAGGAAAAACATCCTGATGTGGATGTATACACGGCATCTTTAGATACAAGATTAAATGAAAAAGGATATATTATTCCTGGCTTAGGCGATGCAGGGGATAGAATTTTTGGTACAAAATAGCTGCTTGGTAGCTAGCTGGCACTAGGTGCCTTGATTTATACGGAGGAAGTTTGTGACAAAGCGCATTTTTTTTTCATCGGAGTCAGTGACAGAGGGTCATCCTGACAAATTAGCGGATCAAATCTCTGATGCAGTCTTAGACGCAATTATGGCTGCAGATCCCAATGGTCGGGTTGCCTGTGAAACTGCAGTTACTACCGGCATGGTTCTGGTAATGGGTGAAGTGACTACGGATGTGTATGTCGATGTTCCAAAAATTGTCAGAAAGACTGTAGAAGAAATTGGCTACACAGATGCGTCTTTTGGTCTGGATTTTAAAAGCTGCGCCGTTTTGACCACAATTGATGAACAGTCAGCAGATATTTCCATGGGCGTTACCAAGTCTTTAGAGTCAAGAACGGATTCCAAGGATAAATACGATGAAATTGGGGCTGGAGATCAGGGCATGATGTTTGGCTTTG
>DITF01000035.1 GCA_002422125.1 bacterium UBP17_UBA6191 | reverse complement strand
TTTGTGGAGGGGGCAATTGAAGGAATCCTAAAGAAACTTGAAGATCCCTTCACCCGTTATATCCCGGCCCGTAATTATGAGTCCATGCAAGAAGACATTGGCGGTGGATTTGGAGGTATTGGAATCACCTGGACTCGCGAAGAAGACTGTTTTCGTGTGATTTCTCCTATGGAGGGGACCCCAGCCTTTATGGCAGGCATTCGAGCCCAGGATAAAATTCTTCAGATTGATGGACATGACACCAGAGAAATGACCATTGAAGAGGGCTCCAAGCTGATGAAGGGGGAAGTAAAGTCCAAGGTGAAACTTTTGATAGCTCGCGAAGGCGAAGAAGAGCCCATTGCCTATGAAATCACCAGAGATTTTATTGAAGTTACCAGCGTTCGTTCCGGTTTTTTGGAGACGGGGTTTGGCTATGTCAGACTGACGGGGTTTACAGCTACTACGGCTGAAGATTTACAGGAAAGCCTAAGTGCTTTGGAGAATAGTACCGCCGTAAAGGGTTTGGTAATTGATTTGCGCGGCAATCCGGGAGGACTGCTTGAATCGGCGGTGGCCGTGAGTGAGCAGTTTTTGAAAAAGGATGAACTAGTTGTTTCCATTCGTGATCGCAAGGGGTCTGAGACAAAGCTTCTGGGTAAGGGCAATGGGGCTAGAACCTATCCTGTGGTGGTTTTAATCGATCAAGGTTCAGCATCGGCGGCTGAGATTGTGGCTGGGGCTATTAAAGACACAGGACGGGGACTACTTTTGGGAATGAAGTCCTTTGGTAAAGGGTCTGTCCAAACTGTAATGCCATTAGGCGATGGTTCTGCTATAGCCTTGACTACAGCTTACTACTTTACGCCGGCTGGCATCAGAATTCACGGCAAGGGCATTGAACCGGATGTAAAGGTAGAGTTCCCCAAGCTTAAAGAAGATGAGATGAAAAAGTACCGTGAGGAGCTGGTCAAACACAATCAGGAGAATATCAAGGAACTTACGGAAAAGCAGAAGGCATTACTGGAAAAGGGAGAAAAAGTTAAGGTTCCTCCAGCCCAGATCCCCATTTCTCAGTTTGATCCCCAGTTGTTAAGAGCGTTTGAACTTATGAAAGCAGTCAGCATCTTTGGCTCAATATGATGGAACACGGTACTGATGATGCCCGTGAGTGTGCACGGGTTCGCTCGCTTTCGGCATTGCTTTTAAAACTTTCTTTGCATCCAACATTTAGGGCCGGAGAGTATCAGGAGTTTTTAAGAATTGCCATGCAGGAATTGGCCGAGTGTTTTCAGGCCACTCATTCCACCCTGTGGGAGCGCGAGAATTCTCAAAGATGGGATCTTTTAGAGACCGTTACCTACAACCTTGACAGGCGCGAATTTGAAAGTGGTGCTCAGGCCAGACCTCAGGTTGATGGGATTTGGGTTCAATCCATTAGGTCTCGATCTGTAGTTTGTTCTCGTCGTGACCACGATTTGCTTGAGCCAATGCTTCAAAGCAGGGGAATGCCGAGAAATCCTGAGATTTTTATTGATGTGGCCCTGGTTTTTGAAGAGCAGATTCTGGGCATCTGGACTCTGGAAGGCCAAGAAGGAAAAATTAACATCAAACCAGAAGAGAAATGGTTTGCCTTAAGTATCTGTGAACTTTTGTCACAGACCTTGAATTTACAAAGGCTTCAAAAGAGTAATTCCGGTTATCACCGAGTGTATAACGAGCATGAAATTGTTTTGGATTTTGTGCCAGCACTTATATGGTATACCAACCTTGAGGGTAGATTGTTACGGGTCAATCAGGCCATGCTGGATACTTCTGGCCTGCGTCCACAGGAGATTCAGGGTCGTTTAATGTGTGAGCTTTTCCCGGCCTATTGGAACCGTTACGGTAGTGATAACCAGATGGTTCTCAGAAACGGTCAGCCCGTACTGGGTCAGATGGAAGTTTTAGATATTCCTGCTGGCAGTTCGGTCTGGTTGAAGGTAGATAAGGTTCCCCATCGCGATTCGCAGGGAAACATAATTGGCATGTTTACCTTTGCTGTAGATGTTAGCAGTTTGAAAGAATCCCAGGAAGCTTTGGGACGGTACAATGAGGAATTGGAAGGCAAGGTTCGGGAAAGAACCGTAGAGTTGGCTACAGAAATTCGCGAACGACGAAGGTATGAAGATGCGCTTAGAGAGAGCGCTGAAAAATATCAGCAACTGTTTTCTACCGTAAGTGATCCGATTTTAGTCTATGAATTAGAGACTAGAAAAATTATCGATGTCAATGAGTCTGCCAAAAGAGTATATGGCTATACCAAAGACGAATTTCTGGATATGAAGCTTACTGAGCTTCAGGGAAGAGACTTGAGCACTAACAGTGAGCTTAAGCTGCCCGATGGCTTTGTACCGCCGGCTCAGGGGGGCTTTCGAATTCAAAGGCGCAAGGACGGGATTTGTTTTCCCGTGATTGTGGCGGGAGGGATGTTTACCTTAAATGGTAAAGCCATAGGTGTGGCAGTGATTCGGGATGTAACTCTGGAGTTGAAGTCCCGATTTGAATTGCAACATGCTCGAGATATTGCCGAGGCCGCCACAAAAGCCAAAACTGAATTTTTGGCTAATATGAGTCATGAGATTCGTACCCCCATGAATTCAATTCTAGGATTTAGTGAATTACTCAGTCTTTCGGACTTGCCGGAACGCGAAAAATCCTGGTTGGCGGCTATTTCATCTTCTGGGAAAACACTTTTGGCTTTGATCAATGACATTTTAGATTTGTCCAAAATTGAAGTTGGGCGAATGGATTTAAATCTTGAGCCGGTATTTTTAGGCAGTCTGATCGAGGACATTTTACAGATGTTTTGGATAAAGGCCGAAGAAAAGGGAATCATGGTGACGGCAGAATTGGACCCGCAATTACCCACTTCTCTTTTAATGGATGAAATTCGCACCCGACAGATTCTCTTTAATCTTTTGGGCAATGCCATCAAATTTACCGATAAGGGCCAGGTCAGTGTCAGCGCTAAAGTGGGTGTGATTTCCAATAACAGGTTGGAGCTAATCCTGCAAGTCAAAGATACGGGCATTGGGATCCCACTCTCAGAGCAGCAAATGATCTTTGAGGCATTTCGTCAGCAGAGCGGTCAGTCGTCCCGTCGCTATGGTGGCACAGGACTAGGGCTTTCCATAACCAAAAGACTAGTGGAATTGATGGGTGGAGCCGTCCATTTGACAAGTAAGCCTGGGGAAGGCTCCACCTTTGAAATCAGGCTCAATGATATTGAAATTCTTCGTCCCGCCGAGACTACAGGTATTTTGCGAGCTTTAAAGGATGAGGCCAGAACTATAGAGGAACCCTGGCAAAATCTAATCCCCCCAGGAGCCCCGTTTCCGGCTCATTTACCCCAGTCTGTGATTGATGAGTTAACAGGCCCCATGCTGAATCGCCTCAACTTTATCCTCTCGACTCTGGTAATCAGCGAGATTGAAGATTTTGCCAATCAGTTAAATCAGTTTGGAAATCACTGCCAATGCCCAGTCCTTCTAAATTACAGCGATAAACTGTATCAGGCTGCCAATGCCTTTGACATTGAGTGTCTCCAGAAGCTCTTAAAACAATATCCAAAAATGGTAGGGGTGGTGCAGCATGTGTGTGCATGAACCACAATTCAATCATGAATTGAAACAGGGCTTAGTTTTGATTGTGGATGATGTCCCCACCAATTTACAGCTTTTGGGGCATCTTCTGAGAGACAATGGCTATGATGTGGCCTTTGCCTCTAGTGGAATCCAGGCTCTGTCTATGGTCTCGGCCAGAAAGCCGGATGTGATTTTACTGGATGTCATGATGCCGGAAATGGATGGATATACTGTTTGTCAGCGCTTGAAAGAATCTGAGCAGACCCGCAATATTCCGGTTCTATTTTTAACAGCCATGAAGGCCGAAAAAGATGTGCTTAAAGGCTTTGAGTGTGGGGCGGTGGATTATGTTTCCAAACCGTTTAACAGCGTGGAACTTCTGGCTCGTGTAAAAACCCATGTATCGCTTAAGCAATCCAAAGATGAAATTTTAAGAATAAATGCTGAACTTAAAGCATCGAATCAGGCTAAGGATCGTTTTTTTTCAATCCTGGCCCATGATTTACGCGGTCCCTTTACGGTGTTTTTGAGCATGGCCGATTTAATACAATTACAGGCAAAAAATAAAGCATGGGAGAAGATGGAAGTATCTTCGAAAAACTTGCATAGCCTGGTAAAACGCATTTATTCACTGTTGGAAAATCTTTTAGAATGGGGTTTGCTACAAAGAAATCGTATTAGTTACAATCCCGAAATTTTGGATCTTGATTTTGAGATCAGAGCGGTGGTGGAACAGCTTCAGGATTTAGCTGGGGTTAAATCGATTGAAATCATACATTCAGCCAACAAGAACAAGGTCCTTGTAGATAAAAATCTACTCAGGGCAGTATTGCGCAATCTGATTAGCAATGCCCTAAAGTTCACCCATGAAGGTGGACGAGTAGGTATAGAAACCAAAGCGGATGGGACAATGGTTCAAGTTCAGATCCGTGATACCGGAATTGGGATGGATGAGTCCCTGCTTCAGGATCTGTTTAGAATTGATAAAATTACAACCAGACAGGGTACCCAAGAAGAAAAAGGCACGGGCCTTGGGTTAATTTTGTGTCGCGAGTATGTTGAAAAATGGGGTGGAACCCTCAGTGTTATAAGTCAGCCATCTGAGGGCTCCACATTTTCCTTTACCTTGCCATCAAAAGCTTAGGAACCAGGTTTTAGTGGAAAAATAGGAATAATTCCCCCACCAGAAGATACATTGACCACTTTAGATGAGGAAATGCGGCCTAACATACCAGCGTATTTCCCATTAAAGATATAGGGGTTGATATTAAGGTTTCGTTTCTCCTTAATCACCTTTCCATCCTTCAAAATGGGGAATTCATATTCAGGAACTTCCATAATCTCCTGAGCAATCCACCAGGAACAACCCATACAATGATCGACGACGGCCTCCCACTTGGCATAGTCGGTAATTTTACCGACATACACATCCTGACCACCGGCCCCACCTGTAGGTTTTAACACAACCTTATCTTTGTTTTTGAGTAAATATTCATGCATGGAAATATCCACACCCTCAGGGGATAGGGTAATGGTTTCATCTAATTTTCTAGTCCAAGGCACATATTTTTTGATGTATTCCCGCTCTTCCTCGTTGTAGAGATAGTGCATGTCCTCGTTTGTCATCAGGGCCATAATTTCTTTATGGGAACCAATCAAAGCCCTAAAGGGGTTGACGGTACACATAGCTCGATCGCGCATGGCGGCCAGAAATTCTTTCATTTCTCTAGGGTATCGTTTAAAAAACACAAACCGTAGGCTCATATTGATAATGTCAAACTGTACCCCATTAGACCATAGGGCGTTGTCGTGATATTCAAGTTCCCTTGGGTCCACAAAATGCGACTCATATCCCTGTTCAATACAGTAGTCCCTAACAATTTCGGCATCCGATCCAACCAGATAGCGTTTGAATGAGGCTAGTCCGATACGGGGTTTTTCTTTTTTGCCCCCAAACTCCTTGTAGCAGTTCAAATGGGCATCAAGAAACATTCTAAGCATATGCGGTCGTTCGGGGTTGACCCAAGTTTTCATAAGTTCGCTGCAAAACTCCTGATTCATAAACAACTGTTCATAGACCCCAGTCCAACCGCGACCACCGGGATTGTCCGTGTTAAATTCAATAAATTTCAGGTTGGTTCCGTCAAACAGGGCATCATGTCGGTTTATAATGGTGGGTTTTTTGTATCCTGGATCCCACTCGAGCCATTCCTTGGGCAAATCAGTGTAAGGAAAATAACTGCGTACTTTTTCGTCGCTACGATAGGCATCAATGGTTTTGTCTAAAGCCCTTTCCAGAACCTCAGCTACATTGGCAATCAGTTTTTGGGAGCTATCCTTCAAAAACAGGGGGGTTAAGGTAATGGGAAGAGTAGTTCCTTCTCCATAGCTACAGCGTTTTTTATTCAGTTTTTCCAAAAAGGACATGCGCTGGCCAATGACTTCCCGAGGGTTAGCCATCATCCAGTCTTCCATTTCCTTTTCGGCCTGGGCGAAGGTTTTGGGTAGTGGAGTGTCAAGTACGGTGAGTTGTTTTTTGGGTTCTTTCATAGACTTCCTTTGATTAATACAAAAACTTCGTGGTTGACTAATGACCGCAAAGGATGCGATCTTAGCACCTCATGAGTAATCTTTTAATGATATGCATGATTTTTTTTGCAAGTAGCCTTCCTGTGTCAGGCGAAGAGTCGTCATCCCAGAAATCATCGTTAGTGTCCACTCGGTATGATTTTGATGCCCACTCCAGAGAAGCCAGTAAAAAGGCCATGGAAGAGAATGGCATTGAAGGCCATTTGCACAGGGGGATTCACTCCCTAAGAATGTTCAAAGAAAAATTTGATGGAAACAAGATCAAACCTAAGGCTTTTAATGTTCGGCTGGTTCGCGGCAGTGGGTATGAAACTGCTTTAGGGTTTAGTCTGACTAAAAACTGGGCTTTGAGCGACAGAGATGGACTCTCAGTCGAAGCTCGGTATTCCCCATACACTTTGAGTGAGCCTTATGATTCCCAAAGGATTCATTTAGTTGATTTTGCGGTTAGTGGGCGCAGGTTTTTACGACCAAGGCTTTATGTTCAGGCTCAGGTGGGAGTTCGGCACTACAAACCAAATCAGGCTATCCGAGACTATTATGCCACCAGAAATCAGTCTTTTATCTCACAAAGTGATCCCTATGTTTCATTTGGTGTTGGCTATTTACTGATTAAAAAGCTTCCTATTGTGCATCGGCCTTTGGTTTTGGCGGCCAGTTATACCATCAGTGATGACTTCAGGTATCCTCTGGTCCATCCCTTGGGGCACACAGAATTTGATCCTTCAGGATTTTCTGTTGGTCTGAAGGTTGGATTTAAATTTTAGGCTGCCGATAGCTCATGGTATATGAGCGAAATACGGCGAAAACCTTTATTATTTGTCTTGTTTTTTATCACTCTGTGGTTTTACGGGTGTAATTCAGGTACGGTTGAGAATCTCAGTGGGGCTGGTAATCTGTCCTCCTTATCTGTAATTCAGGGTTTGGTGTATTCCCAATCCCTGCATCATTCTTTATCCCGTGCTTCCACCTCCGTAGTGACCACAACCACACAGACGAGCTTTGTGGCCCTTGATATTGCCTTACAGACCGAAAAGGGCAGCATAATTCAAAAGAAATCCTTTGCGACCCGGCAAGCCGATGGTGCTTATTCTTTCTCATTTGAAGGTCTATTCCCTAACGAGCCATTGAGATTGGTCATTTATGACTCGGACCAAGCCTTGGAGATTGTCTTGGGAACCCCAAATAGTAAAGTGGTGGAAGTTGAGATCCCTGACTTCTACGCTTTTGCATTGGCAACCCGTTGGCTCGAGCAGACAAACGCTTACACTGAGATCAGGTTAAAAAACTATTCCCAGATTAAAAAAACTCTTCAGACTCTGGCAGACTCACTGGGGCAGGGAACAACGGATTTGATCACAAATTATCATCGTTTGGGTGTAAATGCTCAGGGTCTTTTGCAGGTAATGGATTCTCAATATGAGCCAATGCTGTATCGAGCACCCAAAAAAAAGGTGGCCTGGGAGTCAAAGCTGGAAACCGATTCCCCGATTCTAGTTCAACCGGGGTCTATTCCACCTACTCCAAAGATAAGCTCCGTATCCGAACAGCCTTCAGCTATTGTTACAGCTACAGGCCCGGTAGTTACCTATCCGGTGATGAGCAGGACAAATCTTTTGGATGCGGCATTTTTAAAAGGATCCTCCCAAAATACTCTTTTGTATCGTCCTTGGTCACAACTAGGAGAACAATATGCTAAGGCCTCCATAGTCAGATTTGAAGTTGTAATCCGATTGAATCAAGTGATAGGGCCAGAGATGGAAGCAATCCTTTTACAAGAAGCTCAGTTTTTGGTGACCCAAGGCTCTAAAACCCAAAAAATCCCCTTGGTTTCTCTAACTCCCGTATTCACTGAAAAAGAGGTTACTCTAACTGTAAAGCCGAATGATTGGGATTTGAATTACGGGTCGGTGATTTTTATTTTAAATCAGAGTGCCAGACAGCTTGACCCGCAAAAGGACGATTATCTGTTTGCCAAAATGCAATTGGAACTTGGCTTATAGCGTATGGTTTCCGCCCTTGGTATCTGTTTGTGGTGCAGGAGTCGGAACAGCGGTGGAAGTTTCTTTTTCTGAGCGCTTTTTCAGCCAGTTTTGCATTTCTAGATTCTCGCTTTCTTCCTGCAACTGTTGACGAATTTTTCCAGACATTGCCACCCTCTATATAGTACAAAATTACCAAGAGCTACAGTCTAATCAATTTTTGNNCTGGAGTTAACTCGCGCATACATTCATGCTGGGTGGGGCAAACCCTGTGTTTGCAGGGAGAACATGGAACCGGAACCCTTAATGGTCGCATGTGTTCCGTAAAACAATTGGTAAGATTAGGATCACTGGAGCCAAACAGAACAATGGTGGGAATATTTTTTGCGAGAGAATACCAGCGTAATCCTGAGTCATTGGTCACCATTACCGAAAGCCTGTCCACAAAGGCTCGGATGTGATTCAGGCCTGGGTTCGCTGGCCAGATGGGAATTGCTGCATCGCCAATGCCCTGACAGATGAACTCCCCCAAACCTTCTTCACCAGGGCCAGCAAAAACAAAAAAGCGCGATTTAGGATTGTGCTCAAGGGCCATTTTTCCAAGCTCCACAAAATATTCCTTAAACCAGCGTTTCGTTTCACCAAAGCCAGCCCCGGGATTTAGGCCAATAATGTCAGATTGACCATCGAGGTGAAAGCCACTAAGGTATTGCGCCGCAAACTCCGTACTTTGGGTTTCAGTCAACATCTCAAGCTGGTTGCACACAGGGTTTGAGCCACAGTAGTTGCCTAGGTTGGCATAATATAGATCCATCGCAACCTTAGGTTTTTTCAAGGCATGGGATAAAAATAAGGATCTGCCATCGTTGGCATATCCAATTCGTGGTCCCAGGCCAGCCAAAAAAAACTCCAAAGCAGAACCAAGGGAGTTGGTAAACAGTATGCCAGCGCCACCCTTAAGTGTTCTTAAGACTTTGGCGTTTTTAAGGATAGATTTACTGGGTAAAGCTATAAACTCATTGAAGATCTGATTAGGGGACAGTATATCTTTGCAAAAGGCTTTACCCACCCCAATAAAACGGTTGTTGGGGTAGGCCAGACGGAGATTTCTAAGTGTTGGAGTCAACATGGCGATATCACCTACCCAGTTAGGCAGGCGAATGACAATTGGTTGTGTGGAGCTAAACTGTATGCTCATAACACTGCTTTTGGTTTAAGCTCTTGGAACCAAAAGACTACTCAAATGTTCGCAAAATTTACCCACTACTTCTTTGTCAAAATGTTCGCAAGGCTGAGTTAGTGCCGTCTTTTGGCTATCAAAAGGAAGACCAGCGCATCGTCTTAGCTCTTCCGCCGCAGCTTCTGCACTCATTGCGGATTTGTATGGTTTGGGAGATGTCATGGCATCGTAGGCATTGGCAACTGCTAGGATTCGTGAAGATTTGGGTATGGCATCCCCCTTTAATCCTTTAGGGTAACCACTACCATCCATTTTTTCATTGTGGCTTAAAACAATGCGGGCCATGGCTTCAAGGGCAAATATATTTCTTGAGGTAATAAAGCGATAACCTTCTTCCACAGACTCTCGAACCAACTGCATTTCGGTGGGGCTTAATTTTTCCGGTCTGAGCAAAATGTCTCTTGGAACATGGATAAGACCAATATCGTGAATACTGGCTGCCTGAACCAGAAGTTCCTTTTCTTCCTTGGCCAACTGACACATGCTGGCCAGAAGACGACAGTGCTCGGTTACTCTTTCACAATGCTCGTGAAGCACAGTGGACTTGGATTTGAGAATCTGGCTTAAGGTTGCCACATATTCCTGTTGAAATTGTCTTTCTGTCTGTCTTGCATCATGGGCATGAACCATCATTTCCAAAGTTGGGATTAAGCGATCCATGACAGCTAATCCTTGGGCAGTGGAGGACTTGGGAAATCTAATCAGCATTATGGTAGTAGGTTTTTTACGGCCCCAGGTCAATGGCAAGAGCATATGGGCGCGGTCATGAAACTTGTCAGGAGGGAAAATAGGTAGCACTTGCTGAAATTGTCGCCGTAACAGGGGCTCCAAGGGTTTAAGAAGATCCGAATCCACATCGGATAACTCTAGAAATCCCTTGCGGTGAATCATTTGTAACCCTGTGTCCAGATAAAGAATCTCAGCGTCCAAAACATCATTTAGCACAGAGGAAACATCCTCCAGCACAGACTTCCAAAAGATTTGGCTAAGTTCTGCTCGTTTCAGAAATGCCAAGTTGAGCCGCTCGCAGATGTCCTGAGTTAACGAGATGACTCCCTTACTCATAAAATAATCGCCAGCAGGGCCAAAT
>DITF01000157.1 GCA_002422125.1 bacterium UBP17_UBA6191 | reverse complement strand
GTGAAGTACCTGAAACTGCGATCGATGCTAGACGATGCAGTACCGCATATACCAAGGACCCAGAGAAAATAGTTAATATCACGGAGGATAGGCGATTTGCATAATTTAATGCACTCAGACTTCCCGAATCCAACTGAAAACCCATAGCCTGGTCTACGGTTGTCGTCCCAGCCATGATCAAAGAACTTGCCATCATTGGGTAAGTCAATATCCATAAATCTTTAGTAACATTTCGGTCTGCAATTCCCCTTTTGAATTGAAAGGGACGGACCAGAAACATTATCACCATCATCTCTAAAATACAGCCTGTTAACCAACCGACAGATAGGATCAGTGCATCCCCCCCGCACAAGGCGATAAGCGCCATAATGCATATTGCGGTTGTTACAGGAGCAAAATGCAAAGGAAACATCTGTTTTTCAGCTATTAATATTCCACCCAAAGTTTGAGATACGACCTGAAATGGTATTGAGAGTGCTGTGATTTGAACCGTGAGTACCGTGATATTTAGTATTTCAACATCAACCTCTGGCTTTAACCATAAAATCAAGGTTTTACCACTGATAGCCAGTACTATACTTAATACACACGAATAGGCAGCAAACTCCAAAGATGAGAACCACAGTTTTAATTTTGCGTCGGATTCAGATTGTGTTTTAGACAATACTTCAAAATAGACTTTAACGGCGCATGGTCTTAAAGGCAATGCATAGGCTGCTACTACAATAGCCTGAAATGAAAATCCTAGTGCAAATGCGTCCAATTCCCAGGACATTCCAAATTCTGAAGCTAAATACATCTCCTTGAAAGTCGTGACCAACTTCAATAAAATCAAAGCAAAAGTAGACGAAAAAATGATTCGAATCATTGTAAGCCAGTATTATTCTTTTCAGATATATAAGCACCATTATAATTGTGGAGCATACGCGTTACGGAATACCAATCCAGTGTCATCTTATCCAATTCAAGATCCCCTGAGTTGGATTTTCTGATTTCTGCAGTTCTAAGAGCATCACGAATGGACAAATGCAACGCGTTAGGCTGTTTGGGATTGTAAGTAATCCCATTTGGGAATCTAGCCATTATCTCCACAGTTCCCCCGCGCTTTGGGGTTACAACTACAAACCCAGACAAAAGTCCCTCTATCACGGCCTCAGGAAGATTTTGAAAACACCGACTAGGCATGGCTAAAATCGCACACTTTCCCAATAGTTCTAGTTTTTCGGTGAAATTGACATAACCATGATAAAAAATCCTTGGATCAGCAGTCCATTTTTTCACTTCGGGTTCCAATGGGCCTTTGCCTGCAATATGTAAAACCCAGTCAATATCGTTGATTTTTATTAACGCTTCATGCAAATCATTAAGCCCCTTCACCTCACTAAGATGCCCCAGATACAAGATTGAATTACTCTCCCTAGGCATATCTCTTAGCTTAAAAAACTTCTCAACATCAAATCCGTCTGGAATCACAGCACAGTTTTTTGCCAGCAGTCCATGAGTCTGATACTCCACAAGTAAAAACTTCGACGGGGAACAAAACACATCAATGTATTTAGTGAAAGACACTTTCCAAAAACGGTAGGCATTACACAAAACGCTGCCACAGTATTTGTCGTCAAGATTCTGATGCACAAAATTGGCTTTGGGACACAAAAGGTGCCCGTCTCTGGCGGTATGGACCACTTTGCACCCCATTTCATGGGCCACTTTCCAGACAATAGGGGAAAAGCTATCGATATTTTGGGTGTGCACAATATCAGGCTTTAGCTCTGCCAAATAGGCGCGAATCTGCTCGCCAACCAGTGGGTTGTATAGCTCCCTTAAGTGCCAGAGGACTTTTTTCCATTGCTGGGATGGCTTTTCATATACCCAGTATTCGTTTTTAGGGAAAAATCGTATCACGGAAACCCCGTCTACCGTGTCTCGTTCCTCGCCTTTTTCCTTGGAAGTTGTGGTCAAAACCGTGACATCAAGCCCTATGGAACAAAGGCAGTTGACCAACCTTCGGGTAGACATTTCAGCTCCCCCAATCTCGTAGGGATAATAGCGATTGCTGACCATCAGGACTTTCAGTCTACGCATCTACAAAGCCTTAATCACAAAAAAGCCACCAATAAGAAGTACGGTAAACACCACAGCAAATACATCAAACCACTTATCAATCTTCTCCTTGATGGTTGGACCAAAAAAATACAAAAGAGAACTGACGAGAAAAAAACGAGATGATCTGCCAAAGATCGATGCCAGCATAAACTCAAAAAAACTGACTTTAAAAAAGCCGGCTGCAAGGGTAAACACCTTATACGGAATCGGGGTGAAAGCGGCCACTACTACTGCCAAAAACACATTTTCCTGATACTTCTGTTCCACAATTACAAAAGTTTTTTCCAGATGCAGTGTGGCCACAATTACCTGTCCAATGGAATCATAGAACCAGTATCCAATCGCGTATCCAACAGCCCCTCCAAGTACACTTCCCAATAAACAAACAAAGGCATACCAGATACTTCTACTGGGTTTAGCAACGCACATGGCCAAGAGAAGGACATCTGGAGGAACTATAAAAAAAGAAGACTCTACGAGAGCCAAAATAAATAATGCCCAAACAGCTCCAGGTTTAACCGCCCATCCCAGTGTCCAATCATATAAATGTCGCATCCGCCTCAACATACATTACCCCAATTTACCCAGCATGTGAAACAAAGCCCTTACTCAGAGCATCCAGATATTGATTTGGCGCAGGTAGTTCAAAATTGTATTGAGGTGCCGATAAGCCAGCCACCCTGTCTAACAAAGCTGCCAAATCATCTGCCTTTGGAGTTGAAATATTGGATGAACCAAGCATCTGCATGAGTTCCACGGAGCTCTCACTGTTACTCGTTACAATCAAGTGGATTTTCAGGAACAAGGCCTCTAGTAAAGTATTAGAAAATCCTTCGTATAATGAAGTTGAAACAATTCCATGCGCCCGTTTCATCCATCGGTATGGATTAGACTCATATCCATAAAATACCACACCGGGCCTAATCCCTAAATCTGAGGCCAGCAACTCAAGACTATGCTTTTTACTACCATCCCCAAGAATTACTAGTTTCCATTCTGGCCTTGTTTTGTTAAACAACGAAAATGCCTCTAAGAGTAACTCATAGTTTTTTTCTGTCTCTAGTCTTTGTACCGCCAAATAATAAGGAGGATAATCACCCTCCGGCAATTCCTGTTGGGCAAATTGGTTTATCTCTTCCGAATCAACAGGGTTCATTAGGATCAGTGGATTAGCGGGCTTTAGAAACAACCAATCTATCGCGGAACTCATAGATGCCCTGGAAGGAAATACAGTTAAATTTGAATATCGATACACCAGAGAAGACAATAGCCTTAATATACAAATGCCCAAAAACCCCATTTTGTGTTCTAAGTGCTTTTGAAGTACAGTAGCTTCACGAATTACCAGTTTTGTGCTAATTTCTGGACACAACATCCAGCTAAACCAACCAACTATATTAATATACTCGGTGGTACATACAAGCATTTCAGGGTTGAGTTTTCTTAGTAGTTCACGCAATGGGAATATACTGCTCAGCATTCTTCCACCACTCAGTTCAAAAACTTCAATCCCTGAATCCAACTTACCGACAAGGTCTCCAGTCTTTCTCACCAAAGCGACTATTGGACGACCACCAGAACGGAAGTAATGGTTTGCCAAATTCACAAATAAATTCTCTGCTCCTCCAACACACAAATCCCGAAGCAAGAAAATTACAACAGAATCAGAGGTCCTCATATTAGCTTAGTTCACTAGTCGCTTCAGTTAAGATCGCCAAGCTTGTCACTTTGCTGCCAAGCTTCTTTAGCGCAATCCAATCTGCATCAATTTCACGATTATCAAGTATTACCCTCAGGCTTTCAGAATCAATTTTCCTAAGACGGGTGAGATCACAGGTATTTGATTTTTTCCGGCCCAATCTATACCTTTCTATCTCATCAGCCATTACTTGTGCAATGTGCCCCCCGAATACTTTCGAAATCAGTCCACCTAAAAAGCCCATCTTGATGCCATCCCTCTATCCGCTGTCTCAGATTTGTGTTACTGCTGTTCCTTCATAGAGTTTACAATAATTCTCAACCATTTTGGCATAAGAATACTTCTCTGCTGCGCTCTTGATCGTCTCCTGCTCTGCGGGACTTCTGGTTAGCGGGTATTCTAGCGATTTTTTCAAAGCATC
>DITF01000129.1 GCA_002422125.1 bacterium UBP17_UBA6191 | reverse complement strand
ATCAAATCGTTGTTTATGATGGAGATTGTGGGGTTTGCTCTTTTTTAGCCGCTAAGATTCCCCTATGGGCAGAGGCGGACTGGGAATTTCGTCCCAGATTTACTGAGGACCTAACCAAATTTGGCATATGTTCTTTGGACTGCCAGAATTATTTGGTTCTGGTGTGCCCAGCCGGAGTATTTTATGGGGCAGATGCTGTGCTGAGAATTTTTGGGCAGAGGCTGGGGTTTTACTGGCTCAGCCGCATTTTATTGGCCCCACCCTTAATCTGGTTGATTAAGATTTTTTATAGACTGTTTGCCGATAACAGACGGCACATTTCGCGCTTGGCTGGGTTTAATTCCTGCCAGCTTCCATGAGACTACATATCCACAAGCTTTTTATCGTCTGGGCTGGTGTAGCTATAGAGTTTTTTCCTGCCATCGATCATGGTCTCTAAATGCACAGGCCGCTTCCAGATGTAATAAATGGCTCCCAGAGTATCAAAGCAATAGTCCGTTCTTAGATCACCCTCGTGGTGGTGTTTAAGGTACAGCTCTCCTCGATTTTTGTAATTTCCATCCTCCACAACAATATAGGGGATTCCAAAATTAGCTAGGTTGGTCAGCAGTTGCTCTTTGACGGATTCAAAAGAGCGATCTGATACCACCCATTGACCAGTCTGTTGATTGTAGTTGTATTTAAACAACTTGTGTTCATCACAAAATTCTTCGGTGAGATATTTATCTATAAAACTGTAGTCATTGTCGATGGCCCGGATTTCAAAGATCTTTTCTCGGCCTCGATTGGTTTTTAAGTCCCAGCGCTCCCGCTCTCTGGGGTTTTTGCAATCTTCCCATTTTTCGCCAAACTGACCTCGGTTATAGCGCTTTTCCACATCATTTAAGAGGGTAAAACCCAGATAATAGGGGTTAATCTGATAGGGACTTTTAGCCAGAGTTCCTGAATGATCCATAGCAAATTGAATGACCTCGTCCCCATCTAAAAAGTGTTCTGTCATAATCTTGAAATGCCAGTAACTAGCCCAGCCCTCATTCACAATTTTGGTCTGCCCCTGTGGCACAAAATAGTACCGTTCCTTGCGGATGATATACAGAATATCTTCCTGCCATTTTTTTAAGGGTGCATGCATCAATAAAAAAAACAGCAGGTCCTTCACTGGGCTGCTAGGAAATTTCTGGGCCTTCTCAAGGCGGCTCTGATACTGTTTTTTTCTCAGTTCAATGTATTCCTTGGAATTTAAAAATGTCTCCATGTATTTGGGGTTCTTTTCAAGCATTTTTTTCTTGCCATAGGCCAGAAATTCTTCTTCTGAACTCAGTTCTTCCTGATAGTCCACCTTTGTAATCCCAAAGGGATGGATATGTTCCTGAATACACATACAGGCATCAATAAAACTCTCCACTTCGGAAGCCCCGTAATTCTGAATGTATTTTTCTACCCGACTGGAATGATTGGCCATTTCATCGAGCATATTGCGATTGGTATTGGCAAAATAGATGTTATTTTTAAAAAAATCGCAGTGCCCATAGACATGGGCCATCACCAGCTTTTGCTGCATCATATCGTTGTTTTCTAAAAGGTAGGCATAACAGGGATTGGTATTGATCACCAGTTCATAAATTTTCCCCATACCCCATTCATAACTGCGTTTGAGTTTTTCATGCTCTAGCCCAAAATTCCAATGATAATAACGGGATGGAAAGCCCCCGTGTGAGGCAATTTCGGTCAAATAGGAATAGGGAAGCATGTAAAAGACCGTCGGAAAGTAGTCCAGACCATAACTGGTCGCCACATCCATAATCTTTTCATTCCAGCCATGCAGTTCAGGGGTCAAATCCATAAATCACTTCCCACTCTGTAAAAATTCTTTGATAGAGCCAAGGATACCTTCTTTGTCTTTGACGACGGAGACTACAAGGTTTTTGCGATCCTGGCTGTCGAGTTTGGTTTCGAGGACTTCTTTGAATTTGCCGGAGCCCCATTTGGAGACGACTTGGGCGTAGGAGAACTGGTTGCAGTTGGGAAGAATATAGTTTTTCAGAAGATCGATACAGAGGGTATCGTCTTCACCACTCCAGTTGTCTCCATCGGAAAAGTGGAAGGGGTAAATATTCCAGTCTTTGGGGTCGTAGGCGGTTTCCATGAGGCGTTTGCAGAGCTGGTAGGCTGAGGAAATATTGGTGCCCCCACCTTCTGAGATGCTGTAAAAAACCTCTTGGTCTACAATCTGAGCCTTGGTGTCGTGGACAATGTAGACAATTTCCAGCCCGTTGTATTGGCGTTTGAGCCAGGACTCTAGCCAGAACATTTCGGTGCGCACAATTTCTTTTTGTTCTTCGCCCATGGAACCAGAAATATCCATCATGGCAATAATGACGGCGTTAGTGGTTCTTTGGGTCACAACTTCCCAGACCTTGTGCCGCTTGTCGTCTTTGGTGATTTCAAACACTGGTTCGGGATCGGTTAAGGGGTCGTAAAGTCCACAGGCTATGCTTCTGACAATGGCGTTTTTGATGGTGCGGCGGATATCTAAAGTTGCCTCTGGGCCGACCTTGCGTAAATTGTCGTAGCGAATTCGTTCAGAGATAATTTTTTTCTTTTTGCCTTTATCTTGAATGTTGGGAAGCTCGAGGGTTTCTCCAATGATATCCAGCATTTCATCAATGTTGACATCAACTTCAATCTGATGTTCGCCTTCATCGTTTCCAGCCTGTCCTTGCCCCTGCCCAGGCTGAGGTTGTCCTTGTCCAGGTAGAGGTTGCCCGGGTTTTCCATCCCCTTGGCCGACACCACCGCGTTTACTGGGGTCAACCTCAAAACGCGGCAGTCTCAGGCCATAAATGGGAACTCGAACATATTTTTTGCCCTGCTGCCCCACAAAGCTCTCATCAGTTACATACTGCTTGAGTCCTTGTTTAACCTTCTCCTTGATCTTTTCTTGAAGGCGTTTTTTCTCTCGCTCTCCATGGCGAACGATATCGGTCAGATGTATTGATGACATGAACTAATCCTTCGACCTGTTACAAAGCATACAAGTTAGCCATTCCCAATTAATTGCATATTGCCAATCAATCGAAGGTAATATCGCCACGGGCTAACAGACCACCTATGTAATTCATGAGATCCTTGGCCCCGTGTTCGCTGTAACCATACTCTTCCACCAAACGGCTTTTGACCACTTCAAGTTTTTTGAGATTTTCTGAATCGGTCTGGGCGCTGGAGAAGGTGGTGAGTTTGATATTGTTTCGGTTGTCTTCAAAGATTTTTTTCTCAATGGCTTTTCTTAATCTTTGATCGGTTTTGTAGTTGAAGCGTTCCCCTTTACGCATCAAAGAACCAATGGATGCCATCAGGGAGGCGCGGAATTGTTCTTTTCTTGCCTCAGTGATGCCGCCGATTTTTTCTTCAATGGAGCGCATCAGAGTTTCATCTGCTGGCAAATCTTCCCCGGTCACTGGGTCTTTGACTTTATCATGATTGATAAATGCCTCTACATGATCCAGATAGTTGGCACACAAAGCTTCCATAGCAGGTTCGTAGCTGGCCAGAAAGGCTTTTAACACCTCAGCTTTGGCCACTTCGTTAAATTCCTTGCGCACCAGATCCAGAAGATCAAGGTATCGTTCCGCTTCTTCAGCAGATACCTTGGGGAAACGCCCCATTTGCAGGGAATCATGAATATTATGCATGATGGCAAAGGCGTTTAAGGTGATGACCTCATCAGAAATTAAGGTGTTGGCAATAATGTTGACCATGGAACGGGGGGAAATCCCAAACAGGCCTTCGCGCTTGGTTTCCATTTTGATTTCTTTTAAGTCTTTTTCCTTAAAGCCTTCAATACTTTCCCCATTGTAGAGTTTCATTTTCTGAACCAAGGTCATTTTTTTAGGGTCTTCAAGGCGGGTTAAAACCGCAAACATGGCCGCCATTTTAATGGAGTAGGGTTCCACATGTTTTGTCAGTTTTTTAGCCTCTGATCGAAGAAGTTTTTCGTAGATTTTTTCTTCCTGATTGACGGAGAGATTGTACTTCACATCAACTTTAATAATCCTGTCCATCAGGGCTTCTTTGGTGGGATCCATGATGAATTCTTTGTATTCGCTCTCATTGGTGTGGGCAATGATTACCTCATCAGCACTGACCAAGGGGAAGCGAGGGGTTTTAATCTGTCTTTCCTGAGACAGAGTAAGAAGGATGTATAAAAATCGTTCATCGGCCTTTAGCATCTCAATAAATTCCATGATGCCACGGTTGGCCTTATTGAGTTCCCCATCAAATCTCCAGCCATCAGGATCGGACTCGGAACCGACTTTTCCGATTCTGGAATAGTCAATTGATCCGTTTAATTCGGCCATATCCTGACTCTTGGGATCGGCTGGCTGAAAGGTGCCGATTCCGATTCTGTCCTGTTCAGAAATCACTACCCTACGACAGAACACATGGTCATATACCTTGTCGAGATTACCGTTGTAGCGCTCTTCGAGTTCCTTAAAAATTTTACGATTTTTAGGTGTTAATTCACCCTCGACATAGACCCCAAATTCCTGAAAAAATTTGACCCGGTCTTCGGCAGGAATAAGGTGTAGTGGCTCTTCCTGTTGTTCGCAGATTTGGTATGTGTCATCGTCGAGTTTCCATTCGATTGTGTAAAGTGCTCCTTCATCAGATTTGGAATACTCTTCTAGTCCGCGCTTTAGCAGGGTAACTATGGTGGATTTTGCCCCCGATACTGGCCCGTGCAGCAATAGAATTCTTTTTCTGGTATCAAGCCTGTCTGCCGAGCTTTTGAAATATTTCATCAGGGCATAGATGGAATCTTCAATCCCAAACAGCTTGTTCTCAAAAAATTTGTAGACAACCAGTGTCTCCCCGTTGATTTCACGGGTTTCCACACCATGAGACATTACCATATTATAGACCCGTTCATGTGACAGGGCGGCTATCTGGGGCTGTAGAACCACCTTTTCAATGTATTCTCTAAAAGTAATTCTTTCATGCAGTCTTTGGTATTCAGTCGAAGTGTACTTGCTGGTGACTCGTTTTAGGAATTCAGTAGCTTTAGGCTTGTCATTACCTGTTTTGGTCATGGGCTTGTCCTCCTGGGGCTTATGTCGAAGCTCGATTTGCCTTAATAGTATATGCCCTCGATCCTGCAAAGAAAACAAATGGGACGGTATTTTATTTGTCTTCGGGGTTATAATGATGTTTCTTGTGGAGGTTCTATGAGTGAGAACAGAATTCGACTGACCCAGGAAGTAACCTGTGCCGGTTGTGCGGCCAAACTGGCCCCAGCTTATCTGAAAGAGGCCGTTGCTGGGATAAACTGGCCTAGAAGTGAGGCTGTGCTTTGCGCCACTGAGGGCAATGAGGATGCGGGGGTCTATCGGTTGGACCAGGACTGGGCCTTAATACAGACTACAGACTTTTTTACCCCAGTAGTAGATGATCCGTATCTGTTTGGGCAGGTGGCGGCAGCCAATGCCTTAAGTGATGTTTACGCCATGGGTGCTAAGCCTTTATCGGCCTTAAATATTGTGTGTTTCCCGGAAACTTTATCCCCATCTATTTTGGGTGAGATTTTAAGAGGGGGAGCAGATAAGGCAAAAGAGGCGGGCTGCTCAATACTTGGTGGACATTCTGTCAAGGACTCTGAGATCAAGTACGGAATGGCTGTGACGGGAAAGGCCCGGATCAAGGATATTAAGTACAATAGGGGGGCTAGGGCCGGTGAGTTATTGATTCTGACCAAGCCATTGGGAACAGGTGTTTTAAACACGGCTTTAAAGCGAGGTAAGCTATTGGATTCGACCTATGAAACCCTGATATATTCGATGACTCTGTTAAACGATTGGGGAGCTGAGCTGATGGTGGAGTATCGGGCTGGTGGAGCCACGGATATTACGGGCTTTTCTTTGGCTGGACACGGTATGGAAATGGCCAGGGCTAGCGGGGTGGATTTAGAATTTTATTTTGCCTCCCTGCCGCTGATGCCTGAGCTGTTGCAGCAGATAGAGGCTGGATTTGTAACCAGAGGCGATAGGAGCAATCGTGTTTACACGGATGGTTTTATTGATTGTCATGAATTAGATTCCCTGCAACAGTCCGTAGTATTTGATCCTCAAACTTCTGGAGGACTTTTGTTTTCTATAGCTGAGGACAGAGCCGAAGAAGTTTTGCAGAAGCTAAAACCTCGGTATCTGAGTGCTCAAATTGTGGGCCGGGTAATTGATCCAAAAAATCCCCATAAAGCAGGGGTCCTACACTTTTATGCCTAAGGAGCAGACTATGTCAGAGAATCAGAGCTTGATGCAGGCAGTGGATAAGGTAGTTAGTCCCACAAGAGTAGTAGCTAAGGCACGATTATCGGAAGAGGAATATAAAAGACTGTATCAGGAGTCTATTCAGGACCCAGAGAAATTCTGGGGCCGGGTAGCGGCTGAGGAGCTTGTCTGGGAAAAGCCTTGGGATCAGGTTTTAAGTTGGGACTATCCTAACTATCGCTGGTTCACCAATGCGCGAATGAACATAACTGTGAATTGTTTGGATCGGCATGTATTGGCCGGAAAAAGACATAATCTGGCCTATATATGGGTTGGGGAAGATGGTCAGGAGAAAAAAATCTCCTATGGGGAACTGTTGGATCGCGTCTGTAGGCTTGGAAATGCCCTCAGGAGCATGGGAATCAAAAAGGGCGATACAGTTACAATCTATATGCCCTTGATGCTTGAGCAGATGGTGGCCATGTTGGCATGTGCCAGAATCGGGGCAATTCATTCTGTGGTTTATGGAGGGTTTTCGGCTCCGGCTTTGCGTTTAAGAATTGAGGCAGCTCGATCCAGAGTTGTTATTACCTCTAGCTGGACCCGTCGCCGCGGAAAAAAAATCAATCTAAAAAGTGTAGTGGATGAGGCAATTGATGGCATTAGTTTAGTGGAAAAGGTGATCGTAGCCCAAAGAGAAGGGGATGATTATGAACTTATGCCCAATGAGGTCGATTTTCAGGATGTGTTAAAGGCTCATTCCAAGGTTTGTGAGCCTGAAAGCATGGATAGTGAAGACCCATTGTTTATACTTTACACCTCAGGAACCACTGGCAAGCCCAAGGGTGTATTACACACTTGCGGTGGCTACAATGTCTTTACTCACTATACGGCCAAGTATGTGTTTGATTTGCATGAGGACGATTTATTCTGGTGCACCGCAGATCCTGGCTGGGTAACGGGGCATAGTTATATTGTCTATGGTCCCTTAAGCAATGGGGCGACTTCTTTGATGAGTGAGGGAAGCCCAGATTATCCGGATCCATCCCGTTGGTGGAAACTGGTCGAACGCTTTGGGGTGAATGTATTTTACACAGCCCCTACGGCTGTCAGAATGTTTATGAAACATGGGGAAAAGTATTGCGAACAGGCTGATTTATCCTCACTTAGAATACTTGGTAGCGTGGGAGAACCCATCAATCCAGAAGCCTGGCAGTGGTACCACAAACATATTGGCAAGGGTCGCTGTACCATTGTGGATACTTGGTGGCAGACAGAAACAGGTGGGCACATGATTACAACCCTGCCTTCAGTAGTGCAAAAACCAGGTAAGGCCGGGCTACCCATGTTTGGTATAGAGCCAATTGTTGTAGATAAAGAAGGCAAACCAGTTTCGCCAAACACTGTAGGCCATTTAGTCATTAAAAAGCCCTGGCCCTCTGCTTTAAGAACCTGCTGGGGAGAACCGGAGCGCTTTGAACAGTACTGGAATTCCATGCCGGGATTTTATTATGCTGGAGATTTGGCCACCTGTGATGAAGATGGCTATTTTATGATCTTGGGGCGGGCTGATGATGTTTTGAGTGTATCTGGTCACAGAATTGGAACGGCCGAAGTTGAGTCGGCTTTGGTGAGTCATCCATCGGTAGCAGAGGCTGCTGTGATCGGAAAACCTCATGATATCAAGGGCGAGAGTATCAAGGGCTTTGTAATTCTTAAAGTAGGCCAGCTTCCCACAGACTCCCTCAAAGATAACATCCGCACGCATGTGCGAAGAGAATTAGGCGCACTGGCCATGCCAGACGAATTGGACTTTGTGGATGGATTGCCAAAAACCCGTTCCGGCAAAATTATGCGTCGCGTGTTAAAAGCCAAGGAACTGGGTATGCCCCTTGGTGATACTTCTACTCTTGAGGAATGATGGTGGTGCAGAAAAAGAAGCGGACCAAACGCGATTGGGACAGGCTTTTGGCCCCATTTTTATGTGGGGCTGTTCGTGTTTTTAAATCGGCCGACCCCACTACTTCATATTTTGGTAGTTTACCTCCTGCATTTGAGGGGTTTGTATGGCCTATGAATTCTGATGGGATTCCCTTGTCATTTTTGGCCTGTATTGACTGTAAGGATATGGCAGATTTTCCCGATATGGGCTGGCTGCCCAATCATGGGAGGCTATTGTTTTTTTATGAAACACAATTGCAACCCTGGGGTTTTGAACCAGAGCACAGAGACAGTTTCTCCGTGATTTTTGTAATGGAGTCCCAGATTGAAAATGAGGCTATGCTTTCCATGCCTCCATCTGGTTTCCCTGATGGATTTATTTTAAAGAAAGCATACCTTGATTTTGTTCCTTTTTACGACTTTCCCCCTTCAGAGTCTTTAAATGCTCAGGGACTGGCCTTATCATTTGAAGAAATGGACTTTCTTGATGAGGTTCGACACTCGTCACCGTCGGTCATGTATCCCCTACATCAGCTTGGAGGGTATCCCATCCCAGTTCAAAGGACAGATATGGCAGTGTTATCCCAGCTAGTTTCCCATGGGATTAGCTGTGGCAGGGACCCGACAGAGAGTGAAGAGGCTAGAATTTCTATGCTGGAAGAAGGGGCTAGTGACTGGGCTCTGTTGTTTCAGATGGATTCGGACGAGGAAATGGATGTCATTTGGAACGATTTTGGCCGACTGTATTTTTGGATTCGCAGACAGGATGCCAAGGATCTGAAATTTGAGAGGGCTTGGATGATTCAGCAGACACACTGAAACTATTGGGCTTCTAAGGGCAGGGCTGGTTTCAGACAAAAAAGGTTGTCCTCAAGAAGCAATTCTCCTCGGAACCAAGGCTTGGTATCCAGATCTGCCTGACTTATATCTTTAGTGCAAATGGACTGTGAGGCAGTTTTTATCATGGGTCCAGCCGGTGTTTCGTCTAGCTTTGCATCCCTTACCAAAAGCCAGCTTTTGCGAACCGTGTAGTTGTTATCTTTTAAGGCCTTAAATGTTTCTTTCAGATCTACATCACTTTTTAACTCAAACATTGCTGTAGCTGGCTTGGTGTAATCGGAGACTTTTTTGATCCCAGTCAGGGACTTCTTTTTCATCGAGGCTATACAGGCTTCGCAGTAAACCTCATCTACGGAAATTTCCAACAGCATTTCTATTGAGTGTGACCGTAAAAGGATACAAAACAGGGCAGGCAATAAGCATTTAAAATTCATACGATTTCCTTTGTTGTCTTAATTTTTCCAAAGACTTTAGAAGTGAGGCAGGTTGGGTAAAATTGCTGCTAAGATGAGCTTTGAAGGGGCGAATCTTTGAATAACTGTTGTGAGACAGAAATCCGTAGGTTGTAGTGTGACAAAGTCCAAAGGCTCTTTCAATTTCTCTGCCGATTTGCATCAAATCCTTAATGTCACTGTGAACATGAAGCAGTGGTTGATTTTGTTTGTCAGACAAAATCTCGGAGATAACTTCCCATAGATCCTGAGAGGATACTGGACTGGAGGTGCGGTTAAAAAACATGGGAGCCTTTTTGCCGTCGCGAGCACATTTAAGCACCCAATCCATCAGAGAAAGAGGATGATGAGGTAGTCTTATGCCGTGGCCCAATGGGGTAAATCTGAGGACAAAACCTTGTTCATATGCCAAGACCGGAGCTTCCCCCAAAAGTTTACTTAGGCCATAAACTCCTCTTGGAGAGGGAATGCTTAGCTCATTATATCCCCCGACCTGCCCATCAAAAACATAGTCTGTGGACAGATAAATCAGCTTGGCACCAATTTTTCGGGCATAAGAAACCATAAAATTGGAGGAACGGGCGTTAATGTCCATGGCCTTAGGTTTTTCGGATTCGGCTTTGTCTACATTGGTGTAGGCAGCACAATGAAGAATTGCATCTGGTACAAATGGCAGGCTAAGAAGTCCGGTTTCCAGGTTTTCAGGCATTAATCCCAGGCGATGTACCCTGAAACTGGACTCGACTAGATGGGTATGGTAAGTTCCTACTACATGATGTCCATTGATTCTGGCTATATGGGCCAGATTCCATCCAATCTGACCAAAGATTCCTGTGATTAAAATTTTCATGATTTTTACAAATGTAATATAATCAATTTTCATCGTGGGAGGTACAAAATTATGCAGCAGCCAGTCCAGCCAGCCGTTGATACTAAGCCAAAAAGAATTGAATCCATCGTTTCTCCTTTAAAAGAAATCCTGAAGGATTTAGAGGTCAGGGAGGCCAAGGGGCGTCGCCCCTATATTGGCATGGGCTGTTCGCATTTTCCGGATATTTCTCAGGCCCTGTCTGGATTTCGCAAGGGGGTGTTGCATGTTTTTAATGGTTCATCCCGTCGGGGTCGAACCCAGGTGCTTTTAGAGCTAGCCATTTCCTACATTAAAACCAATAAGCAGCCTGTTTTGTTTGTTAGTTTTCACCGCCCGCCTCGTGAACTATTAAGTGAACTTCTGTCTCGTGAGTCCGGGATGGATATGGAAACGGTCCACTATAAAAAAATTGTAGGTGATGTTTCCCGCAAGGAAAAGTTGAAGGTTAGTCTGGACAGATTGGCCAAGTATCAATCTTATCTGCATCTTATAACAGGTGCTCAGACCGACACCACAATGCAGCTTGAGAAACTGGTACATGAGATGCGAGCCGCTTTAAAGGTAAAGGACATTCTTTTAGTGGTTGATAGTTTGCAATCCATCGCTCCATCCGCCCACGCTGGCTTTAACCCTGGGGATACAGTAGTTCGTTCCATGAAGTCTATGGCCATGCATCTGGATATACCCATTATTTTAGGTTCAGAAATTTCTCAGGCAGGTGAGGAGCTCGATGAAAAAGAGGGTCGGGATAGGGTGAATCTCTCTCACGCCACAGGAATATCCAGTCTTAGTGATTTGACAGATGTAGGAATATCTCTGACCAAAAACCATATTGACTCTTTGGAACTGAAAAAACTTTTAGGTAAACAGGCCGAAAACCTGGGCAAGGATCAGATTCGCCTTCCAGAACTGGAAGTGGTTGATTTATTACTGGAGAAGGTCTGTCGCGGGGCCCTAGTTTCTCATCAGGCTGTCCAGTTTATGGTATCGCAGCAAAATGGTAAAGTATTGGAACTGGGTGTGAAATTGTCAGAAGATATCCATCGTTTTCATAGGATTGAAAAGAGTATTCTGAATCTGATAGAACGACAGGAAATTGAGTTCTATGAGTTTGATCCCAACGCTGCTCCCTCATCCACCTCAGCCGGAATGGATTCATCCATCCCCGGTATGCCCTCCGCAGCAGGAGCAGTCAAACCCAAACCCAAAATTGCGCTCAGAAAAGACTGACATCATTTGTTTTACATTTCAGTTTTGTAGCACCTTTTTAATCATTTGGTGTATTTTCATTTTCCCCTAGCCCTTCTGCCAAAGTGTCTCCAGGCCCGGTAGACTTTGTGTCCGCTTTCAAAAAAGCACTTCCATAACAAGTGTTTGTGAAGCCACATGGCCTTTCTAATTTCGGCGGCTGTTTTTGGGGTTTGTGAAGAGAGGCCGCCAGGAGCAAAGCGGGCCAAAGGAATAGAGATCAGATCGATTCTGGCTGGAGAGGATAAAAGTCTAAGCCAGAGCTCTACATCCATGGCAATTTTGAAGTCTTCTCTAAAGCCTCCAAGTGAAGCTATAGTGGTAGTGCGAATCAAGGTGGAGGGGTGGGGGACCCAATTGAAGACCGGAGGCCAGAGGGTAAAAAATGCCGGTCTTTGCGAGATTCCCTTAATTGATTCCATTTCAAAAATCAGGGCATCGGCCAACGAGTTTTGCATCAAGGATTCCAATAGGGGCAAAGGACACATTTCATGCAGTTCATCCCCACCATTGAGGCACCAGAACCATTGACCCAATGCCTCACTAATGCCTAAATTAAAAGCAGGAGAAATGCCTTGGGGCGGCTGATAAATGTAGCGAACCCCAGACTCAGAAACCGACAATGCCTCAATTTTTTCGGCCACTTCGCTATCGGAACTGTCAATGATCAGTTGCTCAATTAAGGGATTTTGGCGCAATGCTTTAGTGCTGCTAAGGGTCTTTTGAACTCCCTCAAAATCGTTTTTTGTGACCGTGACAATCGATAAAAGCATTAGTAGCCAGACTGAATAAAGACAGCTTTAAATACGGTCATGTAAATAATTTTGATGTCCAAAAAGAAGGACCAATTTTCCACATAATACAGATCATAAGTAGTGCGGTCTTCAATTGAAGTTTGGCCCCTAAGTCCATGTACCTGTGCCCAGCCGGTCAATCCTCCCGGTACTCGGTGTCGCATCATATAAGCGGGGATGTGTTTTTTGAACTCATTCACAAAAACGGGTCGTTCCGGCCTTGGTCCCACGAGGCTCATTTGTCCCTTTAACACATTCCAAAGCTGAGGTAATTCATCGATACTGGTTTTTCTAAGAATTGTGCCTACTTTGGTCCAACGGGGATCACCCTGAATGGCCCACATAGGACCAGTTACAGTTTCGGCATCCTGACGCATGGAGCGAAATTTATAGATGGGGAAAACGGTTCCGTTCATGCCCACCCTTTCCTGGGAATAAAATACAGGTCCCCTGTCTTCAAGTTTAATCAGGATATAAATCAATAAAAGCAGGGGAGACAAGGCAAGGATGGAGCAAGCGCTGGCCGTAATGTCAAACAGGCGTTTTAAGTACAGTTGTAATCGGTAGCTTCGGGGGTGTTTTCCGATTGGAACTACCGGAACCCCATAAATATCTCCGATATTCAATTGTTGGCTTAGAGTGTCAAACAGCTCGGGTAGGACAGAAAAGCGGATTTTTTTGTTTTCACACTCGCCAATAATAGCCAGACACTGTTTGTCCAAGTTTCCTGTCAGTGCAATAATTACCTCATCAATTTCATTTTCTTTAATCAGCTTGCTGAATATTTCCAGATTGCCCAGATAGTTTACTGAGGCAGGAAGATGGATAGTTGAGGGGCCAATCATACTCAGTTCAAGTTCTGGTCTGGACTGCTTAAAAGCCTGATAGGCCTGAATGGCTCGCGAAGTAGTGCCAACAACTAAAATCCGGCTGACATGAAATGTCTTGGGAGCCAAGCGGCGAATCAGTCGGTCTTTCAACCATTGAACGGCTGTCATTCCTACACCAAGGGTTGCAAAGGACATCACAAAGTAGGTTCGTGAGAATTCTGTGTCACGATAAAAAAATGCAATGGAGGCAAAACACAAAAACCCCACAAACAAGCTTTGCCAAAGATTCCAGTTGCTCTCAACTGTAAAGCGAAAACCTTTTTGATAAAGGCCGTTGTAAGAGAAGACTATGTATAAAAATGCGGAACAGAAAAGAAAAGCTTTAAGATAAATTTCAATATCAGGGGCACCAGGGCCCCAGTTGAACCAAGGAGTTTCATACCTGAGCCAGTAGGTAAAACAAAACAACCCAAATAGCAAAGGGAGATCAATCAGACATAAAAAGTAGGCTTTAAGACTATCAGGTTCCAGGCGCATGTGGGCAAAACTAGCAGAAATCCTACAAATTCTCAACTCTATGGTAAAATCACGCTGTGGAAATTCAGATTCGTAAACAATCCCATCGCGAGCAGTTAAGACAGAGATTTCTCTTAAATCAGAGGCGCATGACCTTTGTTTTTGTAATCAGTCTGAGCTTTGTATCCAGCCTGGGGTTTTTATATTTGTATCAGGCCAATCAGCTAGTGGCCTTGGTAAATCGCAAAGAGGCTCTGATTCGGGAACGAGTTGAACTTGAAAAGGAGAGAGACGCGCAAATGCAGGAGGAAGTGCACTTAAGTTCCCTGCAAAGAATCGAGTATCTGGCCCGTGACAGGCTA
>DITF01000002.1 GCA_002422125.1 bacterium UBP17_UBA6191 | reverse complement strand
CTTCCTTAATCGGTTTGCACCAGAACTGAATCATGTCTCCTACCAATCCGGGGGCAATAAACTCCACTTCAGACATTTTTTTGGTCAGAATACGACGGGTTCCCATGTGCTGCATGGCAAACATGGCCGATGCCTCATCAATCCAGCTTAAAAGCTGCCCACCGTAGAGGCAGTCTGCCGCGTTTAAATGCGTTGAAAAAATAAGCTTTTGCATGGCTAGTACATAGCCCTGCCTTTGAAATTCTGCGGGTAGAGTATCTGTTGTCATAAGCCTCATGCTAGCATCGTCCATAGGAAACGGGAAGCAATTTTCACCGTGGATCCTGTGCTAAAATACAAAATATGGAAGATGTATTTGCCGAGCACAATCGAAGTTTTTTAGAAACCAGGTTTATTTATCCTGTAATCTCCCGTCGTTCCGGTGGATTGTCCCTAGGAATCAATCTGGACTACGATAAAACCTGCAATTTTGATTGTCCCTATTGTCAGGTGAATCGACGGGAAATTCCCGAGCAAGCCTTTGATTTTCAAAGGATGCAAGAAGAATTACACTGGGCCATTGAATACTTACAATCCCCCGAAGTGTTTACCCTGCCACGCTTTAAAAGCACTCCCGAGAATTTCAAAATCTGGAAAGATATAGCCATTGCCGGGGATGGGGAACCTTCCGTCAATCCCCACCTTCTGCCTACTATGCAGTTCTTAAAAACTATCGCTTCAAAACTACCGCAGATTGTCTTGATTTCCAACGCCACTGGACTAAAAAGGCCAAAAACTCAAGAAGCCCTTGAGATTTTGAGCCAAATGGGGGGAGTTTTATGGGCCAAACTTGACGCTGGCACCCAAAAATATTTTGAAATTGTCTCTGGCTCAAAAATGAAACTGCAATCGATTGAGAACCGAATCCTTTCCGTGCCACCCTCTTTGCGTCTCTGTATCCAGATTTGCCTGATGAAAGTAAACGGAGTTTCTCCATCAGCTTATGAAATCGCCTGTCTACAAGAAAGACTACAAAGAATTCATGATTCCCATAGGCTGGAATCGGTACAGATATACACCATAGCCAGACCCCCGGCCCAAACCATAGTCGATCCTATCTCCTTGCGCGAGCTCACCACAATTTGCCAACCCCTGATGGATGCCAATCTGCCCGTCAACCTGTATTCAGGTGCGGCGGATTAGAAGTTATCAAATCCGGGATAAGGGAACTAGGCCAATGTTTTGGAGCTCCCAGGCCAAAAGACTGGGATTGGAGGCAATAGTCTTACCACTTGGAATACAAAAGACCCCATTGGAACGATGCTCAATTCTGGTATCCTTAAAAAAATACACGGCCCGTAAATCCTGTAAAAGACCATTTTGTAAAGGCTCTAATTCACCAATTTGCCAACTGTAGGAATATCCATCCAGTCCAAACCAAAATTCATCTTCTTTAATCCCTAAAGGCTTTAAGAGTCCCTCTTGCTTAAACTCCAAGACCCTATAACCGTCCTCTGTACAAGTAACTTGCAGGATTCTGGTATGCCCACGAGACTCCAGCACCATCCAGATCGAGGACGATAAAAATCGCCACAAGACTAAATCTTCTTTTAAGTCTGTCAACACCTGGGATGATGAGTTCCCCTCAGAAGAAATCACACAAAGCTGTCTTAACTGGTTCACATACACCAGATCACCAAAAAAGAGTCGCGGTGAAAAGGTTTCACGGTTCCAGATATCAAAATCGGAAAATTGGCCCTCTTTTAAGATTCTGAGTTTTCCATCGGGAAGCCATGAGTAAAAATCACTGCCAATTTTAGACATACCAAGAATTTCACAATCTTCCGAAGGCCCGTAATGAATTTCATCTGTGACCGTAATGGTCTGCCCATTCTGAAGACAAAAACTGCTCGCTCCCAGATGATGAATCAAAATACTTTTCAGTACATGTCTAGTCATTTCAAAGCGAGAATTCCAAACATATAGCTCATGATCGGTTGTGGCCACCATCAAGCGATCACCGACATGCCGCATCATGGTAATTCCAGTTTTCCCAATCTCATATGCCCAGTGCTTTTGCCCGTCCCAACCTAGACAGACCACTTCAGTTTCACACCAGATAGCCATGCCCTCATCCCATAAAACCACTTCTTGTGGAGTCACAGGATATCTGAGTTTAAACTCCCTAGTTTCATCGGACTCGATATCATAGATGCATACTGAGTTTTTTAAGGGGAAAACCATACGGTTTCCCCACCGACTAGGCCTAGCTATTACCGGGGCCGGAAGCTTAATCTCTTTATCAGTTTCGGGAACATAAAACCAGTCCGATTCTTCTTTCTGGCTATACTTTTTCTCCAGATAGAAAAAAAATGCCGTACCTACCAACAGCGGCCACTGCAAATCAGAAAAAACCATATACAGAGCGCAAAAAGATAAAAAACAAACACATGCAATGAATCCCATAAGATTGGCATGATACCATCTTTTGAGTTAGACTGTGCGCCCATGAAGCTTGTTTATCTAAGACTTACCAAAGCCCTGGACAATCTCTTTTTACAGAGGTTTTCCCTATTCTGTTCCCTTTGCGCAATCATCTTACTTCTGATTGTATCGCTTCTAAATTATTATGGGTTTTTAGAGCCCATGGAATCCCGAATCCACGATGCCCGATTTGTATTAAGAAATCAGCTTCTGGAATCAGCACCAGCCCTGGTTTCACACCCCAGGGTTAAGACTAGATCTGATGAAGTTGTAATGGTTCAGATTACCGATGACTGTTTGCAGCAGTTTGGCAAATGGCCATGGAAGCGAGATTATTTCGCAGCGCTCGTGGAATCCATTCATGATGCCGGGGCCAGAGTCATAGGGTTTGATGTCAGCTTTTTTGATTCTGATCACAACCACCCCATGGCCGACAAAGAATTTTCAGAGGCTCTTAGCCGGGCAGGAAATGTTATTTTGGCCTCTGAGTTAAGCCGACGAACCTCACTTATCTTAAATCCTGAAGGCGGGTTTGAGTTACCCTCCATGGACGATCCTTCATTGGGGAAGGTTAAAATTCAGGAAAACAAAGCATTGCCAGCCTTTGCTGAAGTAGCCAGAAATCATGGATTTGTTAATATCGATCTTAGTGGTTCTGACGGTGTAGTACGAAAAATACCCCTAGCAAAAACCTCAGACACTGCCATTCATCAAAGTCTGGCACTAAGGTTATACTCTGAATTTGCCGGAGCCGGGGCCATAAAAATTTTAGGTGAGGATCAAATTCAAGTTCTGGATCAATTGCTGCCATTTTGGCAACGGCAACAAAAACCAGCCTTTTTTGATAACAGCGGTCACTCCAGTATTGATACCCCCATGTTCTCAAGCCTGGTGTATTTAAACTTTCTGGATTTTTCCACAGCCGGTCCTTTTCCTACAGAATCAGTAAAAGATGTTTTGCAAAAGAAGGTAGATCCGGCCTTATTCCGCGACAAAATTGTACTGATTGGCTTTAATGCCGAGGGCGGAATTCTAGATAAAAAACTAACCCCATTTGGGATCATTGCCGGTGTCGAGATCCAGGCCACCGCCGTGGCCAATCTTTTGCATCAGACTTTTTTAAATCGCAATAGTAACTCTGAAGTATTCACGCTGTTATTGCTTGTAACTTTTTTTAGCCTGGGTTTTAACCTGAAACTCTCCTTTCGCAATGCCTTGGCCTCACAAATCCTTCTGATTTGCGCCTTGCACATGGTTTCGCTTTTGGTGTTTAGCAAATTTTTGTGGCTGATGGATGTAACCCCGCTTACTCTTCAGATCATCCTTTTGTTTTTTATCACCAGACTATTGATGGTTACTTTGTCTTTGAGACGCAAGATGCTACACCTTGAGACCCTGAATCTTTTGGCCAATCAATTGTTTACAGTTCTTGATCAGGACAATCTTTGTAAACGCATCTTCGAGGTCTTTGAAGAATACACCAAGGCTCAAAGTGGAGTCTTACTGATCACGGATCCAAACTCAGATCAGGTGGAGTATTCCTCCTTTGGCAAAATTGATGATGAATTTATGGTAGAGATTTCCCGCCCAGAATTCAGGGAAAGTCTGAATCAATGGTGGAAACAGGGTTTTGTTCTTTCCTCGCTGGCTGATATTCAAAAATCTGCCGGAACTTTTTTGAATCACTATACAAACGGAGATCTTCTGTTTGTGCCCTTGGTGTTTAAGGATCAGGCTTATGGAGCCATCATTTTGCAAAAAGACAGCTTTTCTGAATTCTTGCAGGATTTAGATACTGATTTTTATGCCACTCTAGGCCGAATCATTGTAGCCGCCATGGAAAATGCCAGGCTATATCGCTTAGCCACCGTGGATGGATTAACTGGGTTGTTTGTGCGTTCATTTTTGGATGTTCAAATTCAAAAAGAGTTTTTACGAGCCGTTCGATATGGTGGTCAGGTAGCTTACCTCATGACAGACATTGATCACTTTAAGCAGTTTAACGATTCCTATGGGCACGCTGTAGGTGATAAAGTGCTGAGACTGGCCTCGGATCAAATAAAAAAATCCATTCGTGAAACGGACATTGCCGCTCGTTATGGCGGTGAGGAGCTTTGTGTAATTTTACCGAACACAGGTAAAGAGGGTGCCATGATGATTGCGGAGAGAATCCGTCATAACATTGCTTCCATTGAATATCCTTATGAGGGTAAGGTATTAAAGATTACGACCTCAATTGGAGTGTCTTCTTATCCGGATAACAAACCCGCAGATGTGCCGGCATTTATGAAAGAGGCCGACCATGCACTATATATTGCCAAAGAAAGCGGTCGTAATCAGGTCAGGTTTTTTTCCAAACGAAAGGCTGGTGAGGAATGAGTTGTATTATTGAGGTTCATGCCCGTGAGATTCTGGATTCCAGGGGTAACCCTACTGTAGAAGTTGATGTAATTTTAGAGGACGGAACCACAGCTCGAGCGGCCGTTCCTTCTGGTGCTTCTACCGGAGAACACGAGGCCTGTGAGCTTCGCGATCAGGACAAAAACAGATATCTGGGTAAAGGTGTATTAAAAGCCGTAGCCAATGTCAACGAGGTGATTGCTGAAGAACTTATCGGCATGGATGCTTTGGATCAAATGGGCATTGATCAGATGATGATCGCTTTGGATGGTACCGAGAATAAAACCAAACTTGGGGCCAATGCGATCCTTGGAGTCTCTATGGCCGTGTGTCGCGCCGCCGCAAGCAGCTTGCAGATTCCTCTGTATCGTTATCTGGGCGGTTCTTTGGCACATATTCTCCCCATTCCCATGATGAATATTATCAATGGTGGATCGCATGCAGACAACAGCGTAGACCTACAGGAGTTTATGATCATGCCCACTGGGGCCACCTCCTTTGCTGAGGGTCTGAGGATGGGAGCTGAGGTTTTTCATAATCTCAAATCGGTTCTAAAGGCCAAAGGACACATGACAGCCGTGGGGGATGAAGGTGGTTTTGCACCCAATCTGGCCTCCAATCGTGAAGCTTTAGATATGCTTATGGCCGCCATTGAAAAAGCCGGATACCGTCCTGGAGAGCAGATTAAAATTGCCATGGATGCTGCCGCCTCTGAATTCTATGACAGAACCTCTAAAACCTATGTATTAAAGGGCGAGGGTAAGTCCTATGATTCTTCGGGATTAGTCGATCTTTATGCTAGTTGGTGCCGTGACTATCCAATTTTTTCCATTGAAGATGGACTGTATGAAGATGACTGGGATGGCTGGAAGCTTTTGACGGATAAATTGAAGTCTACGACACAACTGGTCGGTGATGATTTGTTTGTTACCAATAAAAAGCGTCTTAATATGGGCATTGATAGAGGTATTGGAAACTCCATTCTGATTAAGGTGAATCAAATCGGCAGTATCACAGAAACTCTGCAAACCATCGAACTGGCCAAAAGGTATGGTTACACCTTTGTAATTTCACATAGAAGTGGTGAAACCGAAGATCCATTTATTGCCGATTTGGCCGTTGCCACCAATGCAGGCCAGATTAAAACTGGTTCTTTATGTCGAACAGACAGAGTTGCCAAGTACAATCAACTCCTAAGAATTGAAGAAGAACTTGGGGATCGAGCTGCATACGGCTGGAGTCGTTAGGTGAATTTTATGGCCTGCAATTCTTCTGAATTGCAGGCATTGCGCCAGCATCTGCGCAATCAAGCCTTAAGCCAAAGGCACAAAATGCGGCGCAGGGCACAGACCCGCTTATCCTTCCGAATCGGCTCTTTACTCTCGCCCCTACTTAAAGATAAGCAGGTTCTGGCTTACTTTCCTGTAGGTAAAGAACCAAACCTGATTCCAATTCAAAAGTCCCCATTCTACCTACCAACGGTACAATCCCATGTACAAATGCTGGCTCGCCAATTTATTCCCAAGCACTTGAGTAAAAACAAATTTGGTATTTGGGAGCCAATTCCCACTTGCCCCATCATAAATCCAAAAGATTTAGAGGTAGTAATTGTACCGGCTCTGCTAGTGGACACTTCCGGGAACCGACTAGGCTTTGGCAAAGGATATTATGACCGGTTTTTAACTCAATGCCCTCAGGCCCTAAAAATTGCCTGTGTTTATGACTGGCAGATAGTCCACAAACTCCCAAGCCTTAAACACGACATTGCCATGGATATGATCATCTCCGAAAGACGAATTCTAAGTTATCGAATTTCCTCCTGAGAATTAAAATAAACTGAGGAATGTTCTTTCATTTGTTGTGGGAGACAGTTTTTTTTGAGCTTTTTTGCTCTCGCCTAAACTGCGAAAGGAGAGCCAAGGATCTCTCAATCTCCTCCCGATGATGAAGGTAGGTATGATGCAAAGAACAAAGGGTGGTTAAATTCTCAACGGTATTTTTGCCACCATCCCTGACTGGTTTAATGTGGTGAATATGTAAATACCTACGATGATTGCAGCGCTTTCCATCCTTCTCAAAGCCGCACCGGCCCTTATCTCTAAAACGAACCTGATTTAAGATTGGTTGTGG
>DITF01000323.1 GCA_002422125.1 bacterium UBP17_UBA6191 | reverse complement strand
ACCCTGTTTAACGATACGCACCACATCGGAGATCTTGCTAAGCTCCGTAAAATAGCTAACATTGGCCTTAGCGGCGAAGATTGGGGTGTATAAAGCGATTTTCATCAACATGCCCAGGATTACGATACGATTCACTCAATTCTCCTCTGATAAACCTGACTCGTCACAACTGTTTATGATAGCCTTTCCCAACAATGAAATCATGGCTATCTGCATTTTTTGCCCCTAGACAGGCATACATCCTGCTGAGGAACAACTCTTCGTTACAAAAACTCATTGTGGTGCCCTGCATTCTACATCTTTTTGTATTTTTTCTCTCCCTGTACGCCACTTTGAACTGGTTTGGCTATCTCTTCCCACTGGTTTGGCCAGAACTGCCACAAAGTTTCTCGGAATTCAGTAATTTTTTGTTGGGGATCCTTGTCTATGTTTCTATGCTACTTGGAAGAATTGGCTCGTTTTTAGCCTGTTGGTTTCTAGGATTTTCCATATTCTGCTCTCTATATTACACTTGGATGCTCGAAAAAGTAGAGGCCCTGCTTGGGGTTGAGGCCTGTGACAAACAGACATTAAGTCCAATACGCCAGATTTTAGATATGCTGGGTATTGCTCTAATCTTGATTTTTGGAAATGTCCTTGCCTGGATTTTTTCTTTAGTACCTATTTTTGGTATTGTCGGTTTACTGGTATTTGGGACGGTAGTACCAGCCCTACTTTTGGGTTGCGAATTTTTTGATTGCTGCTTAAGCCTTAGGGGTAAGCCCTTTCTACAAAAACTACGGTTTTTTCGCGATCAGGCTACTTCTGTTTTAGGCATTGGATGTATTTCTCTAATATTTTTGCCAATTCCAATTTTGAATGCGGCCCTATTCACTTTAAGTATAGTTGGTGCGACCTTAAGACTTAGAACCATTGAGGCCAAGCAAAAGGCTCATGCCGTTCTTGGTAGTGATTGGGAAATTCTTTTAAGAAACGACACGGCCATGATTTACCCTGCGGCGCTTAGTGGTGACTGGAATAATCCCTGCCACATGGCACTTCATCGCGGGCAGGACAAAATTGTGGCCTTTGATTCTTTAGGTGTTCGTTGGGAATCTCTGAATGGGTTAGAAACATGGTCACAAATTCAAGAAGCTTCGCTAAGCACATTGCGCTCTGCTAAAATTGGGGTATGCACGCCATGAAACGAAGCCTACAAGACATCATGTTTGACATTAAAAGTCATGATGCCGATATTCGCCGCTTTGCGGTGAGAGATCTTTGTGTTTCGGATATCCCTGATAAGGTCCGTATCCTGGAGGACTTTTTAGTCGCTGAGACGGATATTCAGATTAAATACGAGATTCGAAAGTCCATTAACGAACTGCAATCCTTGCATCGTCCTGCCAAAAAAAATCTGGACTCAGAAAACCTCAGAAACCTGGATCGGGCCTTTCAAGCCACAGACCCGGAAATCGTAAACCGCGCCTACATTTATGCGGTAAAACACAGACTAGAAGAGTTTCTTCCCGAAATGCTTCTGATAGAAAGCTACACCCAGGATACATTTCACAAAGTCTGCAACATTCGATTGCTTCTGGTTTCTGGGGACAAACATTTTGATCACATCTTAGGCTATCTTCACGATCCTGAGCCCAGAGTAATTTCCACGGCCATTGAAGCATTGGAAATTATTGGAAACACTCAAGCTTTAGCCTCTATTACTCAGTTCTCCGGGCATGAACATAATCGAGTGAGAGCCACGGCGATTAAGGCATTACATAATATGGGAGACGCCAGATCCTTCGCTTTTTTTACCAGAATGGTTCAGTCTCCACATTCAGCCTTTCGCGATTCAGCCGCTTTTGCTTTAGCCCAAATCAATCTGGAACAGGGGCCACAGCTATTGGCAATTCTTTTAATGGATGAGGTTGAGAGCGTGAGGGTAAAAGCCTTGCGAGGTCTGGAAAAATTAGCTGATGAGGGGAATGGACGAGCCAGAGAAATTCTTGAAAATGTAGAAAAACAAAATCCCTTTGGTCTGTGGCCCGACAAGATTTTTCACAAATTCCAAGGAATTAAGATTGAGGCTCCGGTAAAAAAGGAAGGTCCTGCGGCCCTGGATTCGGATATTCAAGAATTTCGCATGAGTGCCGTCCAGTCACTGGTGGAGCAGGAAGATGGAACCGACCCTTCCATAATTATTAACCGACTGAAGTTGGAAAAAGACTATAAGGTGATTGCCGCCTTAGTGGTGAGTCTTGGGAAAATCAAGGCCGATCCCAAAATTATTGTACCCGTTTTAGAAAAATATCTGTCCCATCATAATGATCGGGTTCGGGCCAACTCAGTCGAAGCTATTGCCTCCATTGTCCCTGCTGCCAATCGGCAGATATTGTTTCGCTGTCTTGATGACACCAGTAATCGGGTGGTAGGAAACGCAATTCTGGCACTTTACAAAGTCTTTCGTAAAAAAACCGATGCTGCCCTTAATCGACTGGCCGACTCTCCCCATAAGCTTAATAATCTGACTGCTGCCTTTTGTATTGGGGAACTAGCCGACCACAACCTGCATGTTTTGGCAGCCAAACTATTGCGCAATCGCCATTCTGAGGTCAGGGAAAAAACTGAAACCATCCTAAAAATCTTGGAAAAGGATGTGCCTGCCTTTCGGACTACCCTAGAAAACTACAGAAAAGATAAAGAAGCCTTTACTTAAAGCCTGCTTTTGTTATAACTCGTCTTTCATGTGTTGGTAGAATTCATACAAGCGTTTATGCCTGATTTCAGCTAGGCCGCGACCAGTTTTTGTATTAAATAACTCCACAAGTTTTAAAAGCTTCTCATCAAAATGAATCAAGGAATCGGTCAAAGACCTGCCTTTATGGCCGCCATAAGCAAAACAGCGGGCGACACCAATGGCGCCAATGGCATCTAATCGATCCGCATCCTGAACTACTTTTCCCTCCAGACTTTGGGGTCCAGCCTTACCCTGAGATGCTGAAAAACTCATTAAAGCTACCTCTTGAGCATAAAATGAGGCCCGCCCTTGCTCTATTCCCGCCTCAATCAAAAGGCCCATCAGAGATAGCTTCTCAACATTATGCCCCAGCTTTTTATCTCCATAGTCATGTACCAAAGCCAAAAGCTCACAGATATCTTGATCTGCCCCTTCTGAGGCCGCAATCAGTTTGGCGTTTCGCACCACCCTCAGAACATGCTCATAGTCATGAGAGCCTTCCTGTCCCAAAAACAGACCCTGAATAAAAGAATATAAATAGGTTAGATTCATGCCAGCCACTGTAAAACATCCAGCATGGTCTGCCGGTGCGAGCGAAGAACAAGGCCAGCTTCAATGGACTTCTGACAGTTTACTCTAAACAAGGATTCATGTGTTGAGGGGACAATCAGGGGCTGGCTTACCTCTGAATCCAGGGGCATAAATTGTAAGTGAAGCTGTTTTCCCATCACCAGAGCTGATTGTTCAATCC
>DITF01000217.1 GCA_002422125.1 bacterium UBP17_UBA6191 | reverse complement strand
TGTTTGGAATTTTCAATTCTACAAAAGAAACATCATCGGTCTCTTTGGTTAAAACAGCCTTTAAGTAACCCGTGAAATAAAGAAAATTCCACAGATTTGCCGGTGAGTTTTCGATTTCCTGAAACACCACCTGCTCCTGTAAAGGAACGGATATACTTCTGCCGGTCATCAAATCCTCAAGATCTTTTTTGGCCTGAACCCCGGTTCTGCCTAAAATTTCTTTCACCAAATCATTGCCGCTGGTGTTCACCCAGTAGTTTCTAAACTCACCTTCACTTTTCAAAAGGTTTAGAATTGACCATGGGTTGTAAAGTGTGGTTTCACCAAACATATATCCGTTGTACCAAGACTCAATTTTTGCCTCAATGGACTGAAGGTTATAGTCCGTTATTAACTGTTTGACCTCGGGTACGGTAAAGCCAAAATGTTTGGAATAACTTTTGGACGGCACCGAAGCCACCACTAAATTATTCATGCCCGTAAACATACTTTCGCTGGCCACCCTTAAACAGCCAGTAATGACTCCTCGCCAGAGGTGGGGGTTGTCCTTAAAGCCTGCGCTAAAAAAATTTCTAAAAAATGCAATGGCCTCGTCCCAATACTTATAAGCCCAGGCAGATTGTAGTGGGACATCGTATTCATCAATTAAAATTAGAGGACTAGGCCCCATGGAGGCATAGGCTCTTGTGAGGTTTAAAAGCAGATTACAAAAATCTGCAAAATTGGCCTGGTTTTCCGACACTGCCAAAATAGGCAAAAGAAGCTTTGGTTCTACTTCTTTGAGGGCCGGCAAATGTTCCAATGCCAGCCTTTGCAGTAAATCCTGTATCATTTCTTGGGTTTTTTGCCAGTCATTGGCTTTACAATCCTTAAACGACAGGTGGATTACCGGTCGGCTTCCTTGCAAGGCCATGGCCCTTTCATTTTGACTGACTTTTAAGCCATCAAATAGTTTTCTGTTTTCTAAGGCGCAATCCTTATTGAAAAAGTAGTGCAGGGTGGAGAGGTTTAGGGTTTTACCAAATCTGCGTGGACGGGTGATTAAAAGGACTTTACACAGGTCTTCTAAAAACTCAGAAATTAGATCGGTTTTATCTACATACAGAAACTCCGGATTGGAAGCAATTTCTTTAAAATCACTGTAGCCGATAGGGATCTTTTTCATGGATATAGTTTATCACAGGTAAAAAGTTTGAGGCGGCTTAGGAGTGCTGTAACTAAAAGATACCTGCCCATTTGATTTCAACAAATTTGGAATAAAAAATGGTGTGGGCAGGGGGATTTGCACCCCCTAGGGCAACTCTTCAATCATCTGCAACCTTGGAGAAACGATATCTGTCTAAACCCACAGTAGCCCCGTCACACCAGATACCATCGACCAAATTCCTAAAAAGCATCCGGACAATACAACCATAACTCCTCCATTCAAATCCAATTGGGCGGTAATCGCCATTTTTGGAAATAACTGTAAAGATACGGTCACTCCAAAGCTTGCAAATAACTTATCGAAGCTCAACAATCGCTGTAATTGTACCATATTTTTTGTTTTTGGACAATTACGAGTGGCAAGTGTTCTGAAATCGAACGATGGAGTGTACAATGCTACTCGCTGTAAGTTTATGTTGGTCAAACATCTAAGCTCAGTCACAATGATTTGTGAATAGCAAAGGGAGATTGGAATTTTGAGTGAGCAACATATAGTTAAAATACCGTCGTTTGGGTCCAAAAGTCTGGAGTTAGATTTTTCCCAGACAACTGTCTTTGTTGGAGCAAACGGATCAGGAAAAACAAGACTTGGCCGCTGGCTTGTGAATGGCGATGGTACTCCAGTGGTCGGCGGAGGCAATCCCTTGAATAGCCGAGGCGTTTGGATTTCTGCAAGAAGAGCAATTGATTGCCCTCAAACAGTTCAGATTTCAGATCCTGAGTCACTGACTAAACAGGGCCACCCACCCCTAATGCGCCCAAGGGAGACTAATGACTTTCAACTGGTATTAAACTGGTTAATTTCCAAGGGTAGTGCTGCCGCGAATAAGTATCTTGAGGAGTCCCGCGCTAGCGATACTAAAGTGGTCCTACCCACGACTGAGAAGGGTACATTTCAGGAAATTTGGAAGCGTATCCTGCCTCACAGGAAAGTGGTTTTTGCACATACCCACATAAAGGCAGCTAGTGCTTCCAATGAAAGTTACTCACCAGCTGAATTGAGCGATGGGGAAAGAGTCGTATTTTATTTGATTGTAAAGTGCTTGATGGCTGAATTTAATGCCGTGATTGTGGTCGATGAGCCCGAGATGCATTTACATCGCTCAATCCAGAGAGCTTTATGGAGTGAAATACAAAGCGCTCGCCCTGACTGTAAGTTTGTGTTTTTTACCCATGATATTGAGTTTGCAGCGGAATATTGTGCCCAGCTTGTGTGGCTCAAGTCCTTTGATGGGACGGCTTGGGATTTGTCAATTGTTAGCAATAGTACCGATGAGGAGGGGCTATCGAATTCTCTCAAGTTACAAATTCTTGGTAGCCGTAAACCCGTGGTATTTGTGGAAGGCTCTCCAAGCAGTTTAGATGCATCTCTATATAGGGCCCTCTTGCCGAATTATCAGGTGATTCCGATAGGTGGCTGCTCCGAAGTTATTCAATCAGTGAAGTCATTAAGAAAACATGAGTCTTTTCACAACTTGGAAGTCCGTGGAATCATTGATTCAGATCGAAGAAGTCAGGCCGAGAAAGATGCGTTGTTGAACGATGGGATCTATGTACTCTCAGTTGCTGAGGTAGAAAACCTGTTTTGTACTGAAGAGGTTATTAAGCTGTTGTGCGCAAATCAAATGAAAGATTTTGTGACAGTATTTACAGAAATTTCAAAGTTGGCTTTTACCGAGTTTGAACAGCAAATGGAAAATCAGGTTGCAGGCTTTGTGAGCACAGATTTTTGCAGACGGATTGGAGGCTTTAAAGCTAAAAATTTGCAGGAAATCAAGACTAACTTGGAGACCTTGTTTAGCGTTCTTTCAGTTGATAAGGCTGAGTCAAACTTTGAATCGAAAAAGAGCGAGTTTGACGGGATTCTTAAGTCAAAAAATTATAAGGATTTACTGAGAGTGTTCAATTTTAAGGGACTGAAAAGTATTTGTGCAAAACAACTGGGGTTAACGACGGAGGAATTTGGGCCCTTAGTCTGCCGCTTGGCAGTCATTAAGGAAAAGCATTCTGAGTTTGTGGAAGCCCTGAAAGGTTACTTGGGAGGGTTTCCCTTATAATTCACCGAAAAAATTTACTGGTTCTCCAGTGCCTTCATCGAGGTTCTGGATGCTTTGATGAATTTGCTCGGCCAAATCCCATCTGGCCTTGACTAGTGCAGGGGTAATGAATTTTGAACAGATATCCCGTTCCGAAAGCTTTCGTTTGTTTATTTGCATTTAAGAGACAATATACCCATTGCTGACTAGGGGGACAAGGTAGACAGCTAAATCTTATCCCCCAGAAAATCAATCAAGGACACCACACTCCAAAACACCGTTCGAATCCAGTTGTAGCCAATCAGGCGATCGATGGTTTTGGGATTGTGGCCTAAAGATAGTTGTTTGTGGCAGGGTACAGCCCCTAAAAAGGTTGCGAGCCAGACAATTGCAATACACAGTATTTGTAAATTCAGCCAAAAGTGAAAGCCGGAAGTAAAGCCAATTTTAAGTGCCAGTATGACTTGAATCCACATCAAGGGAATTACAAAACAGGAAATGGCCTTGGTATAGCGATTGTGCCAGTCGATGAAGCTTGATTTTTCGATGTTATGGAAGGCTGGATAGATGATAATTTGCACCATCCATATAAGAATCAGAAGGCCGAAGTTGATAGAGTGAAATTCATGCATAAAACCTGTCTGTGATATCATACCAGCACCATTTTTGAAAGGGAATGAGTTCCCAGATTATTGAGAAGGACTCCATCATGTCGTATTCAGCCATCATCAACATATCTCAGCTATTAACCCTGGAGTCCAATGGTAGTAAGAAGCCAAAGCGGGGCCGTGATTTGAGAGAATTGGGCCTGATTCCTAATGGGGCCATTATCATCAAAGACGATGAAATTTACGCGGTCGGGACAACCTATTCCTTAAAAGAAAAGTTAAAGCAGGTGCCTGAGGACAAAATTGTGGATGCCAAGGGCCGAGTGGTCATGCCCGGTTTTGTGGATGCCCATACCCATGCCGTGTTTGCTGGAACCCGAGCGAAGGAGTTTCATCAAAGAATTGCGGGCAAGGCTTATATGGATATCTTAAAAGAAGGCGGAGGAATCCTTAATTCACGAAAAGCCTTTGCGGAGGCCACTGATGAAACCATTCTTATGGAGAGTGGGGCTCGACTAAAACGCATGCTTGGGCATGGGACCACCACAGTAGAGATCAAAAGTGGTTATGGCTTAAACACAGAGCAGGAAATCAGGGCTTTGAAGCTGGTGCAACAACTGGGACAGATGGTGCCCATTGGAATTTATCCGACTTTTATGGGGGCTCATGCCATTCCGCCTGAGTTTAAGGAAAATCCAGAAGACTATGTACAAATGGTGATTGAAGAAATGATTCCGATTGTGGCCCAAAAGAAGCTGGCTCGTTCTGTAGATGTTTTTTCTGAGCAGGGTGTTTTTACACTGGCTCAGACAGAGGATATTTTTAAGGCCGCCATGGATTATGGGCTACGCTTAAGACTTCATTCGGATGAAATTGTTGCCTTGGGTGGTACGGAGCTAGCTTGCGCCATGGGGGCTCAAAGTGTAGATCATTTAGTGGCTGTAACTGAGTCGGGGATTAAGGCCCTGGCAAAATCAGATACAATCGCGATTTTGTTGCCGGGCACCGTCTATTCCCTAAGGAAAACTCCCGCACCAGGCCGTAAAATGGTGGAAGCAGGGGTGGCCATAGGACTGGCTACGGACTGTAACCCAGGTTCCTGTTACACGGAATCCATGCCTATGGTGATTTCCTTGGCCTGTATCAGCATGGGACTTAGCGCAGAAGAAAGTATAACTGCTGCCACCTGGAACTCGGCCTGCTCATTGGGTATGCAGGAAGAAATTGGTTCTTTGGAGATGCACAAAAAAGCTGATTTGATTTTGCTTGATTGTAAAGATTACCGCGAAATCGCCTATCACTTTGGGATCAATCCTGTGGCTGCTACCATGAAGGCCGGAAAGTGGATACAGGCTTGTGAGTGAAAAACCCTTTGTCCATCTGCCGACCCGCTCAGAATATAGTCTTTTGCAGGCATCCAGCCGCATTAAGGATTTAGTCACCCGGGCCAAATCTTATGGCATGTCTGCCCTTGGAATCACTGATTTTGGGGTGATGTACGGGGCTTTGGAATTATTCAAATATTGTGGCAAGGATGTTAAGCCGCTTTTAGGCTTTGAGGCTGTTTTTACGACGGGCTCAAGGCATTTCAAAAAGTTGCAGCCCGTGTATGAGACGCATTCCATGCTTTTATACGCCAAATCTTACAAGGGTTATGAAAACCTGATGAAGTTATCCAGTCGGGGCTATACAGAAGGCTTTTTTCAGGAGAGTCCTAGAATTGACGAGGAATTGTTTTTAGAATTTTCCCGAGATTTAGTGGCAATTCTGACCCATGATAAGGGCCGAGTTTCACAGTTGATACGGCAGAATAAAGAGGATGAGGCTTTAAGTTATCTTCTCAAGAAAAAGGCGGAGCTAGGTGCAGATTCTGTTTATCTTGAGGTAGTTAATCATCATCTCAAGGAGGAGAGGGAGTTAAATCTTCGTTTGCAAGAGATTGCCATAAAAGCTGGGGTGGGCTTAGTGGCCACCAATGATACATATTTTACTGATCTTCAGGATGCAGAGGCTCACGAAGTTCTAATGGCCATTCGCGAAAAAACCACTATGACGGATCCCAAACGGCCCAGGCTTAGCAATTCGGAATACTGGTTCAAGGATTCTGAATCCATGTATTCTTTATTTGAGGGCATGGAAGAGGCCTGTGCCAATACCTTCAAAATCGCGCAGATGTGTGATGCCAAACTGCAATATGGCAAGTTGTTTCTGCCCAATTTTCCACTGCCGGAAGAAGTTAAGGCTTTAAGTACCTTGTGTGAAACGGGAGAGGTGAAAGTCACTAAGACTATTCTTGGGCACCAGCAGTCCTGGGAGAAAGAGCTTGTATATCTGGCGGAAAGTCAGTTTCCCCTCGAGTTAATGGAATCTGAAGAGGAGTCTGAGAAAGTCTTTGTCACGGGAATCGCAGATCGATCTATGCGTCCCTCCGAGCCATTAACCGGGGAGCGCTTAAAGAAGCTTGATCCCAGACTATTGGAATGGTTGAAAAGTTTCCCTTATGCCTTAAGAGGTGATCTGAAGGCCAAGGATGAAAAAATTCTGATTCTAAGTTCTGAACCGATTCGTGGTGCAATACGCAAGGATTTGGAAAAAAAGTTCTCTGAGATGTCTAAAATCCTATGCCCCGTTAAAATTATTCATGAAGGGGATTTGTTTAGACTAAGACATCCTGAAATAGAAGACTTCAACCTATTGCCTCCCAAAATCAAAGAAGGTCTAAAAGAGATTCCGGCAGCTTTTTATTTGCGACAGAGTTGTGAAGAGAAGCTTCACAATCGTTATGGAAATTTAAATCCAGAAATCATAGAAGTCATTGAGAGACAGGATAAGGACAACAAGCTCAGTGGCAGTAGAGACAAAAATCTTGATTTTATTTTAAAGGAGAGGCTGGATTTTGAGCTTTCTGTGATCCGTGTGATGGGATTTTCGGCTTACTTTTTGATTGTGGCTGACTTTATTAATGCCTCGAAGGATCTGGGGATTCCCGTAGGTCCGGGAAGGGGTTCGGCAGCAGGGGCTTTGGTGGCTTATCTTACCGGAATTACCGATATCTGTCCTTTGCGATATGGTCTTTATTTTGAGAGATTCTTGAATCCAGAACGCATTTCCATGCCCGATATTGACATTGATTTTTGTTTCCGTAGAAGAGAAGAATCGATTGATTATTGTCGCAAACTGTATGGGCCTGAGAAGGTAGCCCATATTGTGACTTTTGGCCGTTTAAAGACCAAGGCCGTATTAAAGGATGTGGCCCGTGTTTTAGATATCCCATATCAGGAAGCCAATGAAATTTCCAAGGCCGTACCTGATGATTTGACCATTAAGGATCTGGAAGGGGCTTTGGAGGAATCGGCTGAACTCAGACGCTGGCAGGATCAACATCCTCAGCTTTTTGATATTGCCAAACGCCTCGGTGGTTTAGCCAGGCAAACAGGAATCCATGCCGCAGGGGTAGTGATATCCCCTGATACAGTAGATACATTTGTGCCAGTTTCCGGGCATGGGGCTGATGTTGTGACCCAATATGATGGGGCCGTGTTGGAAACCCAGGGACTTCTGAAGATGGACTTCTTGGGCTTGTCCACTCTGACGGTGATTCAAGACACCATAGAACTTGTGAAAAAAAACCGTGGGGAAACCATTGTTATTGAAGATATCCCCTTAAATGACCCCAAGGTCTTTAAGATGCTCTGTGAGGCGCATACGGCCGGACTTTTTCAGGTAGATTCGGCCCTGTTTCAGGGCATTTTAAGGGACATGCAACCCAAAAGATTTGAGGACTGTATTGCCTTGGTGGCCCTTGGCCGACCGGGTCCATTGGGCTCTGGTATGGTGGACACCTATTGCCAGGGTTCACGGGACCCTAAAACCGTGACATACCCTCATCCCCTGTTAAAAGATCTTTTGGAGGAAACCTACGGGGTTATCCTGTATCAGGAACAGGTGATGAGTTCGGCTGTAATTTTGGCTGGGTACACCATGGCACAGGCCGATCAGTTAAGGCGGGCCATGGGTAAAAAGAAGCCTGAAGAAATGAATATGCATCGCCAGATTTTTGTGACGGGAGCATTAAAAAAAGGCATCCCTGAGGAAAAGTCCAACGAGATTTTTGACTTGATTGCCAAGTTTGCCGAATATGGATTTAACAAATCTCACTCGGCTTGTTACGGTCTGATTTGTTACCAGACATGCTGGCTTAAAGCCAACTATCCTCAGGAATTTATGGCTGCGGCTATGACGGATAAGATCGAGAGTCAGGAGCAAATTACCTATCTACATGCCGACTGTCTCCGTATGAAAATTCCCTTTAAGGCCCCTAAGTTGAATGAGTCTTTGGTTTATTTTTCTGTGGATGGAGATGCGATTGTGTACGGCTTGGGGGCTGTAAAAGAAGTGGGGAGCAAGGCGGTCGAGAGCATACTTGTGGCGAGGCAGAACGCTCCTTTTGTATCGCTTCGAGATTTTTGTGCCCGAGTGGATATGTCTTCCATCAGTAAAAAGGTTTTGGAAAACCTGATTAAAGTGGGGGCAATGGATGAGTTTGTGGGAAACAGGGCCCAGAAACTAGCCCAGCTAGACAAGGTAATTGCCGAGGGTCAGGAAGCCCAAAAGGCCAAAAGGCTTGGTCAAAAATCCTTGTTTCAGAAGCAGGTTTTGGTAACAGAATCGGAAATGCCAATCGTTGTATCTTCACGGGTTGAGGAGCTGGCTTGGGAAAAATCTCTGACTGGAATCTATTTCTCTGGGCATCCCATGGATCAATTTTCGGACTGGTTATCCTGTGCTGGCACAACCCCGATTCGCGATATTTTGCAGGGTGACATGAAGCATGTTGTGACCGGTGGCATGATTACGGGATTTGAGAAGAGGACCAATAAAGAAGGACAGGACTGGATTAAATTTCGTCTGGTGGATTTTGAGGATGGGATTGACTGTGTGGCTTTTAGCCGACAGTTTAAAAAAATGACCTTTAAGGTTTTAGATGATCAGGTAGTCGTAATTTCAGGCTTTCGCAGTGTGCAGTCCTTCAATAATACCGTGCAATTGCAGATTGAGGACATGGAGCAAATTCATTTTTATCATCAAAGTGCGCGCTGGAAGATGGATCTGCGCCTCAGTTTATCTTTAATTCAGATGGAAAACGGGGCTGGGGCCAAGATGCGGGAAATTGCCCATCGCTGGCCGGGGACCCAGCAGATAAGGGTGCTTTTGAAGACCCAAGGTTACCAGGTCACCCTAAAATTACCAGCGGAGCTGAAAATCTCTGCTTGCCTTGGTTGTCTGAATGACTTTATCCAGGGTTTTGGGAAGGACTCAGTGCACATATTTTTGCAGGCACCAGACCTTCCTTTGTCTTCCAGGTAAAAAAAAGTCCTGCTTCCCACTTTACAAAAAAAGAAAAGTTTCATCACTTTGGATTTTTTTGGTTCACACTGGTAGAATTTGGCCTAACTATCGGTTGGATTATGGATCCTTCCAGAACAGAGGACTTAGGTTTATGGGCTGGTTTACCTCAAAAAAGAAAGACATTCCAGATGTATTCATAAAATGCACTGGTTGCGGTGAGGCGGTTTACAACAAGGAGTTACAGAAAAATCTGTATGTCTGTCCCCATTGTGACAGACACTTGAGAATGCCAAACGATGTGAGAATCGAATTTTTATGTGATGAAAATTCGTTTCAGGAGTTTAATGCTTCCATCACGGCCTCCGATCCGCTCGGATTTTCTGATAGCGCTACCTATGGGGAACGAATCCAAAAGGCTCAGGAGAAGACGCGCTCTAAAGAGGCAATCATCACGGGATTTGCTTCCATCGAAGGCCATAGACTGGTCATAGGCATGTTTGATTTTTCGTTTATGGGCGGCTCCATGGGGTCGGTGGTAGGCGAAAAAATTGCTCGAGCGGCCCAGGCTTCCTTGGATCACAACCTACCTTTGGTTATTTTTTCGGCCTCTGGTGGAGCCAGAATGCACGAAGGCATATTATCTCTAATGCAGATGGTTAAAACCTCCCAAGCCGTTGCCAAACTGGCAAAACGCCATCTTCCTTTCATCTCCGTGCTTTGTGATCCTACCACTGGTGGGGTAAGTGCATCCTTTGCCATGTTGGGTGACATCATCATGGCTGAACCTAAAGCCCTGATTGGCTTTGCCGGACCAAGGGTAATTGAGCAGACTATTCGTGAAACTTTACCCGAAGGATTTCAAACCTCGGAATTCTTATTGGAAAAAGGCGTGATAGATATGATTGTTTCTCGTCCAGAGATGCGTTCTACCATGGCCAGAATTCTTTCTTTCTTTAAACAAAAAGATGGAGCATATTATGCAGTCAAGCCAAGCCGTTGATGCTTTGCCATTTGAGCAAAAAATTGTCGATCTGGAAAAGAAGATTCGCGAGCTTAAGGAGCTTTCAGATGGAGAACATCTGGATTTAGGGCCAGAAATCGAAAAACTGTCCCAGAAGCTGGCCCGACTGAGGGAAGATACATACCAGAATATCTCGGCTTGGGAAGTTACCCAGATTGCTAGGCACCCACAAAGACCATACACCCTGGACTACATCAGAAACCTGTTCACGGATTTTGTGGAAATGCATGGTGGACGACAGTTTTATGATGACAATGCCATTGTTGGTGGCATGGCCCGATTTAATGGGGACCCGGTAATAGTCATTGGTCATGAAAAGGGACGGGGTACGGAAGAAAAGATTTTCCGAAATTTTGGAATGCCTCATCCAGAAGGGTACCGCAAAGCCCTCAGGTTGATGCACTTCGCCAATAAATTTCAAAGACCGTTGGTACTCTTTATTGATACTCCTGGGGCGTATCCAGGTAAAGAGGCAGAGGAGCGGGGTCAAGGTGAGGCCATTGCCAGAAACATCTTTGATATGAGTTTTCTAAAAGTTCCTGTACTTGTGATTGTCATTGGTGAGGGTGGTTCAGGTGGAGCTGTGGCATTAGGGGTTGGGGATCGGGTTTTGATGCTTGAGCATTCTATTTACTCTGTAATCAGCCCAGAAGGTTGTGCCTCCATTTTATGGAAGGATGTCTCCAAATCCAAAGATGCAGCCAACGCTTTAAAAATTACTTCGCATCATCTTGAGGAATTGGGAGTAATTGATGGAATTATCCCCGAGCCTTTGGGGGGCGCACACTACGATCACGAAAAGACCTACAAAGCTGTTCGTGAGGCCATAGCCAAAAATCTGGCTGAGTTAAAGCTGATTGCTCCTGATTTGCTGGTCGAGCAACGATTTGAAAAGTATGCAAACATGGGCGTATTTGTGGATGAGGGCCATGGGGCCTGATGGCAATAGTTTATGTCCGATCGTCATTACAATAAGCTGAGATCAAGGCGCAGGCCGATTGCTCAAAGCGCAATTCGCACTCCAGTGGAGGACGATGCCCAGAGTACGGTACAAAGCTATCTTGGCGGATTGCAAAGACTGCATCTGATTGATGAGCATCGCGAAGTAGAACTGGCCAAAAAAATTCAGGCTGGTGATATCGAGGCCAAACAGGAAATGGTCGAGTCCAACCTGAGGCTGGTAGTTAATATTGCCAAAAAATATGTGAATAGGGGCATCCTGTTTCTTGATTTGATTCAGGAAGGCAATATGGGCCTGCTTCGGTCGATTGAAAAATTTGATTATTCGATGGGATTTCGTTTTTCGACCTATGCAACTTGGTGGATCCGTCAGGCAATTGTGAGGGCAATTTCTGAGCAGCCAAGAGCGGTACGAGTGCCTGTGCATGTTGTGGATACCCTAAACAAAATAAAAAGGGTGCGCCATGAAATGACGGATGAATTTGGGCGGGAACCTACCCTTGATGAGTTATCTAAAAAAGTAGGCATGGAGCCGGAACAGATTCAGAATCTATTGGCCACAGTGCAGGATGCTTTATCTTTGGAGCAGTCTGTTAGTGATGACTCGGATTCAGCCATTAAGGATTTTTTAGAGGATACGGATGAGGAAAACTCACCGGAGCAAAAAATCTTGAATAAGACCTTAAAGGATCAGATTAGCCGGGTGATGGAAGTACTGTCTGAACGGGAATCCATGATTGTAAAACTGCGATTTGGTCTTGATGATGGAGTGCCTCGTTCTCTGTCTTGGATTGGCAACATGATGGGAATTACCAGAGAGCGGGTCAGGCAGATCGAAAACCGTGCCATTCGGAAATTGCAAGAGAATGCGGACACCATGGAGAGGCTCAGAGATTTTTATCCTGGGCGTTCCTGAAGCAACCTTTTTGTGATGGTTGCGTAGTTACATCCGTAACCGGGAGTGGATTATGGTTTTAAATGTTTTTCTGCTATTTTTAGTGCTCTTGAGCTTTCCCGACGCCCAGGGAGGTAGAAACAATCCTCGAGGGGCAACAAATAGAGGCAATTCCCAACCGCGTACGATTCCGGCATCCCAAGTTGTCCATCCCGGCGATGTTCCAGGCGATGTAACCCCGGAACAANNGGGGGAGATGGCAATAATAAGGAAATGCCTCTATATATGGAGGCCGCTACCCAGTATGCCATAGATAAACATACTAAGGTGCAGAAGACAGCTTACATTGCGGCTGGCTTGGAAGTCCTTGAGGCTCCACCTAAGGCCCAAAGGCCCCGTGCCAACTCTCGTGGTGGGCACACGACGGCCCAAAGACAGCAGATTCAAAGAATGGTAGCATCCGAAAATGCTGAAAAACAAAAACGCCTTAGAATGGTGGCCACAGGTCTCACGGTGACCAAGGAATTTTCCCAAGCTGAATTAACCGAACTGTTATCCCAGTTTGAGACTTTCCATTGGACTTATTTGAACCGTGAGATTCCTGCTCTTCTGGAAGAATTTGAGGACAAAGACTGGGAATATCTTGGTAAACTGTCCATAACTGAGGAGCAATTGAAAAAAGAAGCTGTGGTTACTCGAACCGGTAGTGGTCGTGGCACAAGAGTGAATCGATCGCCTGCTTCTTATCGTGATAGCACTGGTTTTGGAGTTTTGGTGGCAGGGATGTTTTTTGGAGGCTATCTGGAAGAAGCCGACTTGTTGCCCGCACCTGCGGCAGACAGTGCTCCACAGTCCGCGCCGCCGCCTGAGTCGTGGACAAGGGACAAATTGCCAAAACTCAAGGCCGAGGTTTTAAGTATTAAAGATTGGCTGGAATTTACTGGCAACAACCAGATTATTCAAGAGTTTGACGAAGATGGTAATCCTATTTATTCGGTACTTGATAACAGTTTAACCAAGACACCCTTAAATGTGGCTTTGGATCAGGGCATTGTTAGTCCCATTTTGAAGTCTCTCATTCAAAGAAATTCTGTCAAGGGTTGGCTAAAGTTTCTGGGAGAGAGCAAAATTGCTCCCAGAATTGTGCAGTTTGCTCTGCAAACCACAGATTTAGGCAAGGCCATTGCCAACACTGCTGTTTTGGCATTGGATCAAATCCTGCGAGGTCAGAACCTGAAGCTAGTAGTCAGGCCTGAGTTTTTAACCCATAAATTTGCTCAGACTGTACATGATTTTGCGCATAAATTTGATGTGAAACTTTTGAGTAAGTACACCCCGGAAAGCGCGGCAAAAAATCTTACTGATGTTCAAAAGGCCGGTCTGGCAAAAACCTCTGGAATGACCCTATTGCGAAGAGCTTTTGCACGGGCATTTGCCTTGGAAGCGGCTATTGATATCTCTTTTCGTTTGGGAGGAGCTGCATGGCAAGGACACGGAAATGAAGAGGTGCAGATTGGGGATTCCGAATATCAGGTAGGGGGCAGAACCAGAGTGCAGATGACGGGGAATGCCACTCAGGATCGCTCACGACAAAGATCGGCTGCAGTTGAAGCAGCTTGGGATGACTGGAAGCGAAATGCGATTCAGAATACCGGTGGATACATAGCTGGTGGATTAACCGTGGCTGTGGCCACTCCCTTTGTCTTTGGGGTTGCAGCCGCTGCCGGTGCGCCCACGGCTGGAGTTGGTTCTGTAGTAGTTGCAGTCGCAGGGTATGCGGCGGTTGGCGTTGCGGCTTATGGAGCATCTACGGGAGCAAGAAAAATGCTTGAAGGCGTGGATGATGGAGTAAATCTTTGGAGGGTTGAGGACCGATTAAAGGGAATTTTTTCGGACATGACTGTAAACAGAGATAAGGATGTAAGCCAGTCACAGTCCATTGTAAGTCGTGTTGTGAGTGCGGCCCAAGTACGATATGTCAACAAACAGGACATGAAGTACATGGCTTTTGTGGCCTCCTTTGATAAGGTGGAGATCAAAAAGGAAGGTGGCCTGAGCAAGCTAAGACTGCATCAGGATCATGGGAACTTTCTGGATTCGGATAGGGTGGCTAGCTGGGAAAACTATTTTCGTAGAGGGGTAACTCATGTGGCTACTTTGGGAATTAGTACATTGTGGAGACAATTTTCAGATTGGCGACAGGGCGAAGAGGCAAAAATTGAAACTCGTGAAGCCAGACTTTTACATGATTTTTATGATCTAGCTGGCAATCAGGCTCAGTGGGATGATTTTCCAGATAAAATTGTGCCCATTGGCCCTATATCCAATCGAGGGGTTTTGTTTGTAGGCACTCCTGGAGATAAGGTGGAGATTTCTAACGGAATCATTCGCGGGACAGAGGATGATTCTGACATACGAATTTTATCCAACGGCCTAGTGATGTCCCGTAATGAGAGAAATAGACAGAGATGGGTAATTAAGGGCAGATGTGCCGATTATGATATTTTTATTCGCCGTGAGGTTACTGGGGCCGCAGGCCGATATAGCTGTCTCAATAATACATACCGCTATGTAAGGGCTTTAAACCTGCCGGGATCAACCCCTCCAAACAATACAAATGCAAGGCCGACTACCTCGGTTCCGCGCACGGCTACCGGTACAGGATCGGCAAGAGGGCCTTTGGATGAAGGTCTGGGAGCGCCATGAAATTTTTAAGCAGTGTTTTCTTTTTGGGTCTTTTGATATCTAATGTGTCCGCAAACAGTGATCGCACTTCTAAGGTCGCGGCCAAACTGGCTGATGTTTTGGTTTCGGAGGATGAAATCCGCCGTCAAAGTTCCAAGTTGTCCACACAATTGAAGGAGCAAACTAGGCAGAATAATCAGGTTCTTTTGGAGAGGTTATCTTTGTTTATTGATGCAGAAGATGACAAAGCTAAGTTCTCACAGGACTTTTTACAACTTTCCCTACAGATGGAAGAAGAAATGGTAAAGAGAATGGAATCAGATCTAGGGTTGGCGGCCTTTATGAAGCAAACCACGGTTGATATTTACACCACAGAATTTACGGATGAGGAAATCGCACAATTGGGCAGGTTTTTTACTTCAGCGGTTGGTAAAAAATATTTAAGGGTAAGTCCTTTAATCCTTGAGGAGATTGTTGAAAAGACTCAAACAGAAATTGTGCCTAAAATTCTTGAGGTTCAGAATTCAGTACAAAATCAGTTTCAGCTAAAATTTCGCGAGCTCCATTCTCAATTTGTGGAGCAATAGGCAACTTTCTTTGATAATTCTCGTAATGTTTGCAGATGCTTTAAGGAGCGTGGAGTCTGCAATTGTCCAAACTGTTGCTATCATTGGTATTACTACTGGCATTTTGTGCCAGCTCCTTTTCTGATCCCGCCGATTTAGGCACGGTTGCTCCTGAACAATTGCAATTTATGCTGGATTTGGGTGGTGATGGGCCTGATAAACGCATGGCTAAAGAAATGGAAGTGGCCACCCAGTATGCCGTCGAGAAGCACACACAAGCCCAGAAAACGGCCTTTATAGCGGCGGCTCTGGAGCTTTTGGAGTTGTTGCCAAGGGATGGGCAGAGGCAAAGAGACCTCGCTCTCTTAAGAAACCCGGGCAGCATGCCACTCGATGTTTTAGAGCAGGCCAAAATGCGGCTGATTAGTTCGGAGCAGTCTGAAACTGTGTCTTATGAAAAAATGCTCATGACTGGAATCAGAATTGCGGATAGCCTCTCCGAGTCCCAGGTTCAGACTTTAGTCTCGCAGTTTGCCGATTTTCACTGGGACTATCTGAAAGAACACAATCCCCGTTCTGAAGTGAAGGTGGAAAAAGGCAAAGAGGGCCTATCCGTGTTGATAGGTGGTATGTTTTTAGGCGGTTATCTGAAGTCTGAGGATCTGGTTCCCGAAATTAACACCTTCGAAAATGAAACCAATGCGGCTATGAGTGAGATTGAGCTGGCTGAGGCGCAAAGGCGCATGCAACAGAATCGAGAACTTGCAGTTCAATCCGGGATGCAAAGAGAAGTGATTCGTGCTATCCGTCCCGCCGATCCAGAAGATACGGACCCTTCAGAAAAGGATCTGTTTCACAGACGCATGTCCATGGTACAGCCACCTTTAAGCCGAAGAGAGCTGTTGGATTGTGAGCGAACCCGTTGCGCTCGGGCCGTGGAAGGTGTTTATTACGGTAGGTATTCAGCCTTTGGAATTTTTATGGCTTATCAGGTTGGCTTTTCTATGCCTGCCGAAGAATCAGGTCGTGGTGCAGATGATACCGTTTGGGGGCGGGAGGTATTGCCGCGTTTAAAGGATGAAGTTCTATCGATTAGAGACTGGCTGCAATTCACGGAAGTAAACCAAATCATAGAACAGGTAGATGAGAATGGGGAAACTACCTATGGTTTTATGAACAACTCCTATATTATCAATGCTTTTAATGCTGGCACTGAGTTTGGAATTGTTGGTCCTTTGATCCAGAAAATGATGGAGGGCCGTAATCTTCCCACATGGTTTAAATTTATTGCTGGCAGTCGCGCGGCGGCTCGGTTAATGCAAGCTGGTATGGGTACCAGGGATGTACAAAACGCCATAGCATCTACCACGGTTTTTGCTCTGGAGAGGGGTTTACATGCCATCAGTAAGCCAATGGTGGTAAGTCCTGCTTTATTGACTCATCATTTTGCTAAAACCATTGAGGACTTTGCCACAAAATTTGATATTTCCAGGCTGAGGCACTATACGGGCAGTGCGGCTGAAACGGCTGAGTTGGCAAAACTGCAATCCAATCAGATCGCTGGAGTGGCAGGCAGAAGTCTCTTTAAACGAGCATTTGCCAGAGGTTTTGCCATAGAGGTGGCCGTAGATATGGCCGTTCGTTTTGGTGGGGCAGCAATAAAGGGCGATCATATGGATAGAGCCGAAATTGCTGGGCAGGAATTTGTGGTTGGGGGACGGGATAGAATTCAACTTAGAGGTGATGGCACTGATTCTTCCCGCCTGCGAAACGCAGCTTTAGAGGATGCTTGGGATGACTGGAAACGACAGGGCATTCAAAATAGTGTTGGGTATGTTGCGGGAGCTGCTGCTGGTGCGGCGGTTACTCCTTTTGTTTTTGGTCTGGCCGCTGCCGCCGGGGCACCTACGGCCGGAGTGGGCTCGGTTGTGGTGGCTGTGGCCGGATGGTCCGTCATTGGTGCTATTGGTACGGGAGCTTCGCAAGCGACCAAAGCACTTACTGAAGGAATTGATGATTCTTTTAACCTGATCCGTTTAAAAGATCGTTTGAATGGAATCTTTGTGGATATGACTGTGAATCAGGACAGAAGCCTGCAGGATGCGGATACAGTAGTTTCTCAGGTAGTAACGGCAGCCAGCACCAGATACATGGATTCCCAACACATGAAATATATGTTGTTTGTGGAGTCGTTTGAAAAGGTTGAGTTAAAAAAAGTCGATGGACTGACCCATATCAACATTCATCAAAAACACGGGAATTTTCTTGATTCGGCCAGAGTGAATTCTTGGGAGAACTACTTCATTAATATCGCCAAAAATGCTTCCAATCCTGTTGGTTGGCTGATAAGCACGATTGCCAGCCACTTTACTTCCACGGTAACTGGAGTGGATGCCCTAACAGAAGAAAGTCGCGAGGCCAGAATCGCCCATGATTTTTATGACATTTCTGGGAATCAGGCCCAATGGGATGATTACAGCGATCAGATAATTCCAATTGGACCCATATCCAAAAAGGGTGTGGTTTTTGTAGGCGTAGCCGGAGACAAAATTGATATCAGTAATCAACAGATTGGCGGAACCGAAGACGGGACAGATTTGCGAATTCTTTCTAACGGTCTGGTAATGGCCAGGAACGAAAGAGACCGCGAAAAATGGGTAATCAAAGGCCGCTGTGAAGATTTCGATATTTACATTCGCAAGGAAGTAGGGGCTGGGAGTGGTCGTTATTCCTGCGATCAGAATGTGTATCGATATTCACAGGAATTAAATCAGATCAAGCCGCCTGTATTTTCAACTCAATCCGCAGTGGCCACTAATCCGGCTAGTTCACAGGTTACAATTCCTGAGGTTCAGACACCGGACTCGACTGGGGCATTGGATGAAATGTTTGGCAACCTGAGCCCATAAGGTCTAAAATAGTATTTCCAACAGGAAAACTCCAGGGAGGGAATACATGCAGGACGGAAAAATAGTAATACCAGGGGGCAGTGCAGGTTCTCCCTTTATTGGTCCAGAAAAGCGAAAGCAAATCGATCTTTGGTTAAAAGATCGCGGTTTGAATGAATATGGGGATGCTCCCGGAACCATGTATACCGGTGGGACCCCATTATTTGATGAAAAAAATGGGACAGCGGTTGATCGCTATGTCTATCTCATCCGTCGTTTTCCCGAGTTGTCATAAAGGGGGCAGTCATGAGACAGGTATTTATATTGTTTCTCATATTAAATCTCAATTTGTGGGCTCAGGAATATGATGGGTACATTGTTGATTTTCATGACGATATTTCCTGGCAGGAAGTGCGTGATATTTCCAGTAAGCTCGACCTTAAGATTCAGGCCATTGCTGGATTTGAGAATACAGAGAAGCTTGGGTTGATACCTAGTCTAAAGTCGGGCCTGAAAAAGATTGTAGATTATCTGGCGAATCACCCCAGAATTGAATCTATTGAGCCTAACTACATCCTGAGACTTCCTGAAATGGACCTTGTGGTGATGGAGGACAATGAGAAATTTCCTAATCCCAACCCCAAGGATTATAACGATCCTTTTTATGTGAACCAGTGGCATATGGCCCAAATTGGGGTGGCTCAGGCCCATAAAATGAACAGGGGACAGGGTGCGATTGTGGCCGTATTGGATACTGGAGTTGCTTATGAGGACAATGGGAGATTTAAACGGGCTAGAGATCTGAATCAAACCAAGTTTATTAGCCCATACAACTTTTTGAACAACACAACCGATGCCTTTGATGATCATGGTCACGGGACCCATGTGGCGGGGACAATAGCCCAGTCTACCAACAATGGTCTTGGTGTGATTGGCGTGGCTCCAGAAGCTGTAATTATGCCGCTTAAGGTACTAGGGGCCAATGGTGGTGGAGATATTGCCGGAATTGCCAGAGCGATTAAATATGCCGCGGATAACGGAGCCCATGTGATTAATTTGAGTCTTGGAGGGCCAATGCCTACCAAGGTTTTACAAAAGGCCTTGCAGTATGCCAGAAGCCGGGGAGTTTTGCCTGTTTGTGCGGCCGGAAATTCGGGAGCATCTGTTGGCTATCCAGCGGCATTTCCTGAATGCATGGCAGTAAGCGCAGTACAGTATGATCAGACCATCACCTTTTATTCCAGTCGTGGGCCTCAGGTAGATATAGCTGCCCCAGGTGGCAATATTCGTGTGGATCAGAATGGAGATGGATTTCCCGATGGAGTGCTTCAGAATACCATTTACCCTGAGGCAGTACACAAGGATGACTACATGCTGTTTATGGGCACTTCTATGGCGGCTCCTCATGTCGCGGGAGTTGCGGCCCTGTTAGTCAGTGCAGGGGTTAGAAGTCCAGATTCCTTAGAGGCTATTTTGAAAAAATCATCCAAGCCTAAAGACGATCCTAAGCTCTATGGGGCCGGTTTGTTGGATGCAAAAAAGGCTTTGGAAATGTCAAAAAAATATGTCCCCGATACTCGCTGGTATATAGCCGGGGCGGCCCTACTGTTGAGCGGGACGGTACCTATTTTTTGGTCTAGCCTTGGGTATTGGATGGGCTTTTTTCTATTTGGCACAGGACTACTGTCTATTTTGGGAATTGTCATTACCTTGGAATCGGTGCCGGCAATATTGCTACAGCCTATTGGACAGTGGGATTTATCGCTTTTATCCTTGGAAGCGGGTCTTGCTCCCCTAAGATCCATCCTGCCCGTAATATTTCTTTTAGGACTGTTTTGGCATTTAAAACAGTTTAGGGGTTTTATGTGTGGAGCCAGTGTTGGAATGTTGGCCTTTTTGTTGGGAGAAGGGATGATATCTTCCACGGGACTCATGTGGTTTCCCCTTGAGGGATGGCAATCCTTTTGGTATTTTGCCCATGCCTTGATTCTTTTATGTATGATAAAAGTTTTGTTCTCGACTAAGGATTTAGAGCCTTAATCGTTTGGTCTCTCTTTGTTCCTGTTCAAAACCGGCAATGGTGTTAATTACAGAATCCAGATCGGGTAGATGGTGGATAGGTTCTATCCGATCGGGGTTACTGGGATAAATTGCGCTTAACTCAAACCCTGATTGAGGGTGCTCTTGAATCATGTGGAACATCCCATATTGGAACAGGCTCTGAATTGAAATTATAAATGGTTCTTTAAGGGTACTTTCAAACTGCAATGGCTGAAAAATCTCATTTAAGCCCATGACTACCATACCCTCCACCATACAAAGCTGGGCTACGGCGATTCGTGCTTTGACCTCAGGTCTCTCAAGGCTTAGAAGGCTTTTGATATCATGAAGTGCAAAGATGGAAGGCAGGCTGTGACCGAGTTCCAGCTTTAGTCGTGCCATCATGGGAGCACTCAGATTTGACCAGAGGTGATGTTTAAGAGAAGGATTGGAATTCAGATACATTTGTCTCTCCAGGTGTGATTCGCGGCCACTTCCATTATACTTGATCCTCTAGGAGGATGTGATGAAGAGATTAAAGGTTATCATCTGTATACTGTTTCTGGGAACAATGTCTAATCGGCAATATGCCGATGTGTCCATTGAGGCTCAGACCATGTTCAAAAATGCTTTGGAGCTTAATTCGCAGGGGGATTATCCCAATGCCCTGTCCCAGTACATACAGGCCTATAATTCTGATCCAGATATCTTAGGGCTGGGGGATGAGGGCTTGATGGATAATGCAACCCGTTATTTCACAGAGTATCTCAACAATAATTCAGGAGATATTACGGCTTTGATGTGGTTGGCCTCAATTTATACTATGAAGGGTGATCTACGATTGGCCATGGACTATTACCAGAAGGTAATTTTGTATGCCCCAAACTCTGATTCCGCGATTCAGGCCGATAAAGAAATTCTGCGCATGGAAGAAATTCTGAAGAGCCGTGAATCCCAAGAGGAACAGAAGGTTCAGGACAAAATGGCAATGTCGCAGATCGAGGAAAAGATTCGCTCTAATGTGATTCGCGATATGGAAACCAAATACAGGGCTCAGATAACTTCTTTGCAGGAAGAAGTGGATCGTTTAAAAAAGCAGCTATACAGCAGTGAGCAGGAGAAAGATGAACTCTTAAAATCCAAGGACGAAATCAGTGCTGGTGTGGACCAATTAGAAGCCGAGAATGAAAGAAATCGTAAAATGTATCTTTATTATAGGCGCAAGGCCATTGATACGGACAAATAACGAGGCTCTAAGCAACGATTTTTTTGGGGTCACAGCCGTTCATTTCCATTTCTCTGGCATTGCGGATTTTTAATTCAATTTCTTGAGTCAGTTCAGTTTGTCTGGCCTTGTCACAGTGAGCCTCCATGGTTGTTAAAACAGGCTTTAAAATGTAAAGCCTGACTCTCTCAGCCCGTAAAATGCGAGACTTTTTGGCTAGAATTCGGTGGGTTCCAGAAATATACAGGGGAACAATCGGTACTTTGGCCCGTGAGGCTAGAGCCACCCCTCCCTCTTTAAAAGGCAATATGGTTCCGTCTTCTGTTCTGGTGCCCTCTGCAAAAATCCCTAGATTGATTCCGTCTTTTAATAGTCTTAGGGCCATTTTTATGGCTTTAACATCGACACCGTTTCGGTGGACAGGTATGTTTCCTGACAAGGCACTCATAGTTCCAAAGATGGGAACATCATGTAGTTCTTCTTTGACCAGGAAGTTCACGAACTCAGGAAAATAGGCCCAAATTTCCACGGGGTCCCAATGTGAACTGTGGTTCATCATCAGAAGAAATGGCCGAGGAAGGCCCTCGAGATTTTCCTCGCCATAGACTTCTGCTTCCGTCAGGCTAAGTGCTGTAATAAGTCGACAGGCGATGTGGCCCATCAGGTGGTGCATGGTATAACTGCTCATAGACTCATTGTAAGCAATTCGTCCTTGTTACGCCAAGCAAGATGACCGTATAATGCCCTGATTTTGTGTAAAGTGGGAGCCTGGGAGGAAATAAAGTGTCGTTAAAAGCCAAAATTCAGGACGATATGAAGACATTTATGAAACAGAAGGATTCGGCATCGCTCACGGTAGTTCGTATGCTGTGGTCTGCCTTGCGTAAGGAAGAAATAGACTCTCGTGTTGATCTGAGTGATGAAGGAATTCAGTCCATAATTCTAAAAATGATTAAACAAAGAGAAGAAACACTAACTTTCTTACGGCAGGATAACCGAGTTGATCAGATTCAAATCAACGAAACGGAAATTCGTTTGCTCAAAGGATATCTGCCTGAACAGATGGAAGAAGCTGAGGTTCGGGTATTGGTTGAGGAAGCTAAAGTGAAGCTTGCTGCCAGCACTGCCAAGGATACAGGAAAGATGATGGGTGCATTGATACCTCAATTGAAAGGTAAATGTGACCCATCTATGTTGGCCAGGTTGGTTAAGGAGGCCTTGAATGCAAACTGAATTTAAGATTGGGAACTGGGATGCGGCTCTGGATTGTCCACCCTATATACTGGCAGAAATCGGAATCAACCATAACGGGGAACTTGATTTGGCCTTAAAAAGCATTGATGCGGCTAAAAAGGCCGGGGTTCATGGGGTAAAATTTCAATCCTATTTTACTAAAGAGTTTCTGAGCAAAGGTGCCCCAGGTTTTGATATTTTTGCTGGTTGTGAACTCAGTGTTGAAGATCATAGAAAAATCGCAGAACACTGTGTAAAACTTGGTATTGATTTTGTTTCTACCCCCTTGTGTCCTTCTTATGTCAGAATTTTGGCAGACTTGGGAGTGAAGGCTTTAAAAGTTGCTTCAGGGGATGTAACATTTTATGATTTGATCGAAAGAATCACAGGTACTGGACTGCCCGTGATTTTATCCACAGGTATGGCAAGCCTTGGAGAAATTGAGAATTTGTTATCTCAGGCCTTCCTTAAAGACTATCCACTTGCTGTACTGCATTGTATCTCTAATTACCCGCCTCGACTTGAAGACACGCATTTGCAGTTTTTGGGTACTCTGAAACATTTGTTTTCTGTACCAGTAGGCTTTTCTGATCATTCCCTGGGTACAACTTTGGCCATTGGCTCAGTTGCCTTGGGGGCCAGGCTTATTGAAAAACACTTCACACTGGATAAAAACCTTCCTGGTCCTGATCACAAAATGTCACTAGACCCAGGAGAATTATCTGATTTAGTCCGTTGCACTCAGGATATTTACCGAGCTATGGGTCAAAAGGTAAAGCCGGAAATTGCAGGGGAAGTACCAGTAAAAAAGATTGCCCGTAGAGGTCTTTATCGTAGGCAGACATTTAAGGATGCCATNNTTGGTTAAGACCACAAAATCAGATTGATCCTACCAAGGTTAGGTTACTGCACTCTGATTGTGTAGCCTCTCCCGGAGAAAATGAGTCTCTTTCATTAGTTGAAGTTATGCTTCCCTCGTGAAGAAGATAGAGAGGTATATTTTTTTTCGTCTGTGGGGTCCATTCCTTTTTGGGCTGGTGGGCACTACTCTGATCATTGCTTTGGATCCTTTACAAAAGGCCCTTGAGTACTATTTTAACAATCAGATAGATGGGTTTGTGGTATGGAGCTGGTTTATCAACTCCATACCCAAAGATATGCTGTTTATTTTTCCAACATCCAGCATGTTGGCGGGTCTTTTGGTATTTTCCCAACTTTCTCGCGATTCGGAGTTAGTGGCTATTCAGGCTGGGGGAATTGGGCTTTTTTCTATTTTGAAGCCAGTTTTGTTGTTTGGTATATTGATACTTTTGTCCGTGTTTTACATTCAGGATAAAATCATTCCCCCAGCCTTAAAGACCAGAACTGATCTCTTTCGTCAAAAAATCAGGCAGTATGAGGAGCCAAAAATTAGAAATGATGTGGTGATGCGCTTGTCATCGGATCGCCTTTTATACATTGGTGAGATAGACCTATTAACCAAGGAACTGCGAAAAATTGTAGTGAAGGAATATGTGCCCCAGCAAAGGTGGATTGTGTCTTCTAGTGCGCTTCTTCAGGAGAATTCAAAGTGGAAGCTCAAAGCTCCCATGATTTCAATTTGGCCTGGGGTCAATCAGGAAAGGGTGATCAATCAAATGTCTGAGGATATTCTTTATGATTTGGATCTTGAAGAAAGAGATTTGGAAAACTATGAAGAAAAAAGGTCTCAGGAGATGAGTTATCGTGAAATTCTGGATCTGATTGATTACCATCAGGAGAGAGCTGTGATTTCCACCCTGCCTTTGCAAGTTGATTTGTACAACAAGCTGGCATTTCCCTTTGCTGTTTTGCTGTTCAGCTTTTTGGGAGCGCTCATGGGGGTTGGATCGCATCGGGGTGGGGGTTTTGTTGGCTTCGGAATCAGTTTGGTTTTTTCATTTGTCTATTTTTTTGTAATGGGATTGGCCATGCCAATTGGAAAAAATGGTTTTTTACATCCATTTCTGGCAGGTTGGGCCCAGAATTTTTTATTTCTGGCTGTATGTATTTTTACATTTTGGCGTGTCTGGAAGCGTTAAACAGCCGATTTTGTAAAATGAACTTAACCTTGTTACAATGCTAAAAACTCAACTGGGAAGATTTTACCTATGGCTTTACTGACAACAAATTGGTTTCGAGCTTTGTGCCTGGCATTGGTAGTGACCGTTACGGTCATGTGTGGTGCTGGTTATGCGCACTTTCAAACGGAAAACGGGAACTGGGATCCGGATGGTGGCTTTGTTGGGGTATTTGTTACCCTAGCCTTGATCGCTGGTTTTTTTTCCATGTGTATGGTCTTTGTTCTGGACTATTTAAAGGATAAATCGGTCGAAGTTCCCGCCGGTGAAAAGTCCGTAGATCAAATTAAGGATGATCTGGCTAGAACGGTTAAGGAGCGCAACAAAATCCATGCTCAGGTAGAGGAAACTAGGGGCAGGATTATGTCCTTATCATCTTTGATGGTCTCTTTGTCTAACATGGCCAAGGTTGTGGGCTCAACGCTTGACCCTCAGGAAGTTATTGATATTACAATGGAAAATATCATCCGCAACCTGAAGGCCACGAAGGCTTCCATTATTTTAGTGAATGCAGATACTCAGGAAATGACTCTGGCCAAACATCATGGATGGGATGCCGCGGAAGTGGCGGCCTTTGATGAGAAATTTGGGGAAGGCATAGTTGGGTATGTGGCTCAGAACATGGTATCTGTTGATGATGAGGCCTTAAAGGCCGACCCAAAATTGTCTCAGATTACCCGATTTTCGGGCAAAAAGACTTATATCTGTGCACCACTTAGCACCAAAGACTCTATTATTGGTGTAGTTAATGTGGAGGCCATTGAAAAGAAGCCTTCCGAGGATAAGCGAAGTTCTGACAATAAGAATGATGAAATGCGTTTGATGAACATTTTGACATCCTTGGCTGCCATGGCGATTCAGAATGCCAGAATGTTTAAGAAAACTCAGGAATGGGCCACGATTGATGCCTTAACGGGTTTAAACAATCGTCGTTCCATGCTTGATTTTTTTAATAAGGAAGTAGACAGAGCCAACAAAAATGGACATACCATTGCCTTTTTTATGAGCGACATTGATCACTTTAAGGGCTTTAATGATCAATATGGGCATGCTATTGGGGATTATGTGCTTGCAGGCGTGGCTCAGGAATACAAAAAGGTCAGTCGTAAGGGCGATATGGCTGGTCGCTACGGGGGAGAAGAGTTTGGTCAGATTCTTCCTGAAACGGACAAAACCGAAGCTAGAAAAATTGCTGAGCAATTGCGTAAAAATGTTGAGGCCAAAAAATTTAATACGGATGCGGGTATTTTGTCAGTGACTCTTTGTGTTGGGATCGCTTCTTATCCTGAAGATGGTAAAACCATGGAAGAGGTTATGGAGTCTGCCGACCAGATGTTGTATGTCTGCAAGGAATCTGGCAGAAATCAGGTTTGTGTTCGTGGCGTAGATAAAATTAATGAAAAAGTGGCCTTAAAAATTAAAATCGATAAACTGAAGAATACCGATGCCGCGGCAGCCGCTGTATTACAGAAAGAATTGGATGCTTTAAATGCCAAGGAGAAGGGTTTGCCACCACCAGCGGATGAACCTGCTGAAATAGCAGAGCCAGTTCCGGCCGCCCCGCCCCGTCCCGCGGCCCCTCCAGCACAAGCCCGTCCGCCTGGGCCGCCTGCACCTCCGGGAGCGAGACCACCAGCCCCTCCAGGGGCACGGCCCCCGGCACCTCCTGGAGCAAGACCACCAGCTCCCCCAGGAGCTCGGCCCCCGGCACCTCCGGGAGCAAGACCACCAGCCCCCCCAGGAGCTCGGCCCCCGGCACCTCCAGGAGCACGGCCACCCGGTCCTCCTGGACCGCCAAGGCCTCCGGGACCCCCTGGGGTTCGACCTCCCGCGCCTCCGCCACGGAAAGCATAGTTGTAGCAGGGATCGGGGGAATTTATGGCCAAATCGATCATTTTGGCTGCCTTGGTTGTCTTGGGTTCTGCCTTGATCTCATTTCAGGGCAGCCATGATCTGCCTTTGGCGATTCTTGTAGAAGCCCGGCAATGGATGCGACTGTCAGAGGCAGATAGAGAAGTTGTTCGGGCTTCCAATGTATTGTTTACGGTTAGGGATCGAGAAGAAGTGCAGTACCTTTTGTCTCGCAATATCCCGGCTTCAGACATAGTGGTGTTAATTGGGGAGCAGATACCTGAATGGGTAACTCCTGAAAACTGGATATTATTTGATCGGGTTGTAAATCGCAAGGTACAGATTCCTTCTATTAGTGCGCCCCTTCGGCATCATAAAAATCTAGTGTATGAGTTGGTTCCATGGAGTGGTAGCACACCAGTGGAGCTATTCGGAAATCAGTTTTTTTGGGTCCACAGGGTAATGGCCTGGGAAATTGAAGGGCTTAGTTTTTTCCGAGAAATACAGCGGTTTGAACGAGCTGTGAGGGAGCGTTCTGTAACACACCTGTATTTTGAATTTCGCTTTGATGGCCCCATACCAGTAATTAAGCAGTGGCATGAACTGAGTAGTGAACTAGATTTGAATCGTCGTTCTAAGCCCGACTCACAAGCACAGGAACTTGTGTTTCAACCATTGCGCCATCTATTCACTATGCTTGTTTTACTGGTGATGGGTTTTAAACTGCATTTTGTTTTTTTTCTGCCCCTGCTATTTTTTTTGTATGAGTACCCCATCAGCATTCAGTTACAGGGTTTCTGCTTTTGTTTATTCTCAGTTTTTTGGGTAGTAGCATTTGTGGTGCGGCCCTATCAGGAATCGGTCAATGGGTTTGATCAAGCCCTGAGATTAAACCAGCGCGTGTTGTTTTGGCTCCTGTCGCTTGGCAGTATATTTTATGCAATTATGGGTTCGCTTGATTTTGAAATGCGTATCTTTTTGCCCCGTGGTGTCAAAGTATTATTAATCTTTCCTGTCCTCTTGGTGTTTCTTCTGGAGGTGGTTGAACTTATACGGGTTCACAAGCGGCAATTGTTTCAGGCCCTTGGTATACCTTGGGAACGCCTGCTCTTGATGGCTTTGTTTGGTGGGCTGGGATTTGCATGGTTGATTCTTAGATCAGGCAATCAGGAGATTCTACCCGCCTCAGATTTTGAGATTGGCTTGCGAGAAGTTTTGGAAGAAATAATGATTGCCAGGCCCAGAACCAGAGAGATTATCTTTTGGATTGCCCCAGTATTTTTATTATATGGGTTGCACAGCGGGGCCCAAATTTATAGGTTGATTGGAGTTCTGGCATATACTCTTTTGGCTTCTAGTTCACTTAATACTTTTAGCCATTTTCACACTCCCTACTGGATGGTTGTTTTACGAACGGTCAATGCTTTTTTGATTGCTCAAGGACTAATTCTTCTGTTGTTTTGGTTTAAAGAGAGATTGTACCGTAAATCTGGTCGAGACCTGATCCTGGGTTATTTTGGGTTTGGGAATCTAGGGGATGATCTTTTAATGCTCGCAGCCTCCAAGACATATCCACAGGCTAATTTTTTATGTGGAACTGTGTCCAAAATTCCAATAGATTCTGCTAGGGCGGTTTACCGCACGCAGAGGTTAAGTGTATTTCTGAGTTTGGTGTCCTGCCCCAGATTGATTGTTGGTCCCGGTGGAGTGCTTCAAGATCAAAGCTCAAGGCTTTCCCTGGTTTATTATTGTAGTTTTATCCTATTTGCCAGATTTTGTGGGGCAAAAATTGAGTACTTTGGTTTAGGGATGTCCCCATTAAAACATAACTCTTCCAAGCTTTTGATACGAGTTTGCAATCGATTGGTCCGTCAGGCCATCGTGCGGGATATCGATTCCAGCCTCAATCTACAGGCACTGGGGTTAAGTCGTGAAAAAATCACGGTTGCCCCCGATCTGGTGTTCTCATTGAAATTACCAGTGAAAGAAGTAAAAAAAGAGGGAGTCTGTCTGATTTTACGGTCTGCCCCAGGAATCAATGCCCAAGCCCTTGCCAATACTGTGGCCGCAACCTGTAAAACCCGAGGCATTACGCTTGGTCTGATATTGTTTGAAGACGAACTTGCCTTAAGAAACTATGTAAAATCCGCCATGCCTGAGGTTCCATTAGTCGTTTATGAGGGAGATTTTGAAAAACTATTGGAAGTGATGAGCGGATGTATTGGTGTAATAAGTATGCGGTATCATGGAATTGTTCTGGCCAGAATGCTAAAGAGGGAAGTTCTGGTATTAAGTTATGATGCCAAGTGTCATTTTCTGGCTAAAGAACACAACTTGATGGAGGTAGAATTGGGAGAACTTTTGGGAGATATGTCTTTTGTCAGGGACAAGGTCGGTGTATTTTTGGACGAGGTTGCAACAAATCGCTCCCAGCATGCGTACTAAGCTTTAGCAGGGAGTTTTTTTATGAAAAATACAATCTTCATAGTAGCACTGGTACTCGGAACACACTTTGGTACGGTAACTCGTTCCGAAGCTTTTCTTGGAGCAATCTGGGATACAGTCACAGGCTGGTTTGGCGGAGGTAAGAAACAGGACAAACAAGTAGAAGCTCAGCTTGTCCAGGCCCTTCAGAATACGAATCAATCTCAAAATGCCCTGATCTTAGCTGTAAATGCGGTTGTGGATTTGCAAGGTAGCATGCAGAATCTGAATGATCCTACTCAAAAAGCTGAACTTGAGCGCAGAATGCAGGCTATGCAGGCAGCCATTGATCAGAATGCTCAGACTTACGGGCAGTTGATGGCAGTTCGTGATTCCCTAGCCCAAGCAGGCAAGGTGAATGAGCATCAGGCTCAATTTGCTCCCTATATGCAAAAACAACAGGAAATCGAAGCAGTATATCCAAAGGTTGAAGACAGATTTAATGAGCTCAAGGCTTTCAGTTCAAGCCAGCCAGACCCAGCCACAAATCCTGCTACCGCCGCTACTCCGGCTCCGGTTGCTTCTACAGTTGCTCAGGCCACTCCTTTGAGTGCTACTCCTTGGACACAACCTGAAGTCAGGGCTTTGATTGATCAGCACCTGAAATCTCAGAATCGCGATCAGTGGGGCGGCCCAATCAATCCTTTAGTGAAAGCCTACCAACCCCCAGGTGCTTTTGGAAAAGATCGGTATCAGTATTTGATCGAAACATTTCCTGATATTCGCAAAGCTGTTGAGGGAAAATTTTCTGCGGCCCAGCCCGTGGCATCAGCTTCAGTCAATGCTCCTGCAGCGCCTACTTCAAGTACAGCACCATCTGGGTTTAGTCCGGCTCCTTCCGCTCCCATCAGCAGTGCAGCACCCAAGACATACAAGCATATGGTTCCCACTAACAATTTGTATGACAATGCTGCTCTTCGTGAGAAGCGCAACGAGGTATATCAGAGAATGTTAAAAATGCAGGCTGAAGGCAAAATGAACTCTGAAGAATATAAGGATGTTTACCTGGAGTACACAAAATTGTCGGATCAATTGCGTTAGAGCCAGTTCATGGTCTCTTTTCTACTGCGATTTGCTACAGCTTCCAGACACTGTGTTGTGTGGCAAAAATCTGCCTCACCGTGCAGTGAGCACGCCATCACCAGATTTTAGTCCTCCGCCTTGTGTCTGAATTCTTCGCTAAATCTCGTAACGAACATAGATCATGAACAGGCTCCTAACCAAAATTCAAGTCAGGGGAACTCATGATCCCCATATTCGTGTGGCTTGGATTCCTGGATGGGGTGGGACGGCTCATGGTCTTCTACCAGTTTTAGAAAATTGTGACTGGGGTACTCACTGTTTACTGAATCCGCCGGAGCTTTCCCAGCTTCAATCCGAGCATGAATTAACTATTGGTGAGCTAGCCGATTTTGTGCACAGTACCTTGAACGAACCCTGGCATATAGTCGGAATTTCCATGGGTGGAATTATTGCTCAATGTCTGGCACTTTATCATGCTAAAAAGGTGTTGTCTTTGCATCTTTGTTGCACGAATACCGGTGGTTATCAAAACCCCTATGGAGTAAACCCGGCTGTGCAAAAAATCTGGTTCAGCAAGGCAACTGATCTAGAAGATCCAGTGTTGAAAATTCTCAGCCCCTGTTTTAGTCTGGAAGCCCAAAAAAATGGGTTGCTAAACAAATATGCGGAGCATATCAGGGCCACGCCCATACAGCCATCAGGCCGATTGTTAAAACTACAGTGGCAAGCCATGACAAAATTTGGGTCACAGGATCTTGTAAAAAACTTGCAGATGCCATTGCATCTTTATTATGGACTGATGGATCAGGTAGTAGGCTACCATGATTACAGTAGACTTCGAGGTTTATTGCCCTTGGCCACTACCCAAGAATTCAATGGCGGGCATATGTTTTTTTTGGAGTCTGCCCCATCCTTTCTTAAGGTACTACGCCAGCGGATTTTATCGGGTTTACAGTGAATCGACTTATAGACAGGCTTGTTGAGAGTCAGGCTTTGGTAAAACTTTTGATAGCTCCACCCGGTTCGGGTAAATCCACGATGGTTCCAAAACACCTTATGCAGGCCGGTCTTAGATTTATTATGGTTGAGCCAAGGCGGGCAGCGGCTCAGGGTATTTTTGAGTATCTCAATCATCCAAATCTTGGCTGCCATGTGCGTTACTTTAAAAGCTCGAATCAGGAGTTGTTTGGAGAACTAATCACACCCGGTATTCTGATACAGTATCTGTACCATGGATTTCCATTTCCTATAGATTTAATTGTGCTTGATGAAGTGCATGAAAGAAGCCGAGATCTGGATTTTGCCATGGCCCTATGCCGACAAAAAAATCTACATATGATTCTCTTGTCTGCCACTGTAGACCCTCAGGATTTTAACAGCTATCAGCCCGATGTGTTTGAACATACAGGTATTACATTTGCAGTTCACACAGAGTATGAGTCAGAAATGGCAGTACCCACGGAAAAAAATCTGGGAAGCCGTGTCTTAAATATATTAAAGAATCGCCACTTTCAGTCGGCTTTGGTTTTTGTGCCTGGAAAGTCAGAAATGACACAGGTTATGGAGGCCGTACGGTACCTAAAGCCAGTTTATGGTGTACATGGAGGAATGCCTCTGACAGAGCAGTCCCAGGCCTTATATTCCTCGGAACCAAGAATTTTGGTTTCCACTAATGTTTGTGAATCATCATTGACCCCATCTGGAATTGATTTGGTGGTGGATTCAGGACTTTGTCGTATTCTGACTTTGAGCAGGGGGCGGGAGGTATTGACTTTGTCCCCAATTACGGAAGAATCTGCCCGACAAAGACAAGGCAGAACCGGGAGGGTGGCCCCAGGCGTGTGTGTCAGGATGTGGGGGAAAAAAATTCGACTGGAAGAGAAATGGTTGCCGGAGATTTTACGAACCAGCCTTGATGATATTGTGTATCGCTCTAAAGAAATGGGAGTAGAGCCCCAGAAGTTACCCTGGCTTAGCCCCCCAGGCAAGGCACAATGGGAGATCTTGGAATCCTTGGATCAAGCCAAACAAGACAATCAGACTTCCCTGAAG